>CANATJ010000001.1 GCA_947364595.1 uncultured Bacillota bacterium
AAGAAGGATTTTCTAAATTAGACGCACTTCCTACTACATTTTTACTTGTTATATTTGTTATTCTTACATCCCAACTACTTGAAATGTTTGTTGATCCTTTAATATTTAAATTGGCAGCAAATGCGGCATATCCCACTGCCATTAATAGTAATACTGAACATAATGCTCCTATTACTATTTTTCTTCTTTTTCTTTCTGACTGTCTCATATTTAGTTCCTTTTCTATTATTCATTTTTATTATAACATACTTTTTGACTAATTTAGTCAATTAATTGTTTTTTTATAAAATTAAAATAAAAAAGATAATTATTAAAAGCAAATAATTATCCATTTTTTTAGTTACAATTTTTAATCATTTTTTGAATGTTTAATAAGATCCCAAATTACACCAAGTCCTATCATTAATTCTAAAATAGAAATAATAATAGTAATTCCAGGTATTAATTCTAAAACAAATAAAACAATTAAACCTAAAACACCTATAAGTAAAGTTTTAGCTTCTTTATTAGCAAATTTTTGCCATAATTTATAACCTAATAAATATGCCGCAAATAATGTAGATAAGTAAATTGCTATTACATAAAGCGCTAGTAAAATTAATGATAATGGTATACCAACATAAGTAAATAACAATATTACAGCTAATACAGGTACAACAATTAAAGTTACAAGACCTTTAGTAAATGTTTCAACACCTTTACCGAAATCCAAATTTTCATATTGATTTTGCAATTTTTCAAAAATCTTTGGCGCTAAAAACGCAAGTAAAGCAAAAATAATTGCTAAAGACATATAAGAAAATGCCTTAACCGCTAAATCATCAAACAACACTGATTGATCGTTATTATAATTTTCAGTTTGAATAATTTTACCACCAACAGAATTTTTATTCATTTCCAAAGAACTATCAGCTGGATAAGAAAAATCACCACTAATTATAGTTCCATTAGAAGCTACAATCTTTTCAGCATTTATTTTAACGCTACCTTTAATTTTAGCACTTTCAAAATAAACTTCACTAGCATAAATACTAACATTACGATTCAAAGTACCCTTAATTGTAACAGTCTCACCTGCTAAAATAGCATCACGATTAACTGTCCCGTTAACAGTAACTTTAGATCCCGCTGCAAAAAGTTCATTATCAATAACTCCATTAACATTTACATCATTACCAGCTAAAAATGCATGATTTGCATTACCAGAAAAATCCACTAAATTTCCAGCACCAAATACAATTCCATTTACCTTACTAGTAATATCAACCTCTTCACCAGCAAGCGCTGAAGAACCATTTACATCGTCATTTAAAACTACACGTTTAGATGATTCTGAATAAAAATGTTCAATCGTTTTTGCTTCAGTATTAGTTGTAAAAGCAAAAAACATCATTAAAACAATTAGAAATTTTAAACCCTTTTTCATATATTCCCTCCTATTTAAATACTAGCACAACAAACAATTTCTGTAAAGACTTATATTTGTTTTAATTCTATATTAAAATTATTCGTTTTATGATATAATGATGACATATCAAATTGGAGGTTTTAATATATGGAAATTATTAATTTTATTTTACACTGCAATGAATATATAGGACAGTTCATCCAAGATTACGGAAACTTAATATACTTAATTTTATTTGCCGTTATATTTTGTGAAACAGGCTTAGTATTCTTACCATTTTTACCAGGAGATTCTTTAATATTTGCTGCTGGAGCATTTGCCGCTATTGGTGAAATGAATTTCCTACTATTATTAGTATTACTAATTTTCGCATCAATTATAGGAGATACTGTTAACTATGAAATAGGTAAAAGATTTGGAAAAACAATTCTAAATAATAAAAAATTTAAAATTATAAAACAAGAAAACTTAGACAAAACAAACGCATTAATCGCTAAATATGGCGGAGCTGCCGTATTCATAGCTAGATTTATGCCAATAATTAGAACTATCGTTCCTTTTGTTGTTGGTATGGGTAACTTAAAATATTCAAAATTCATAAAATTTAATGCAATAGGTGGAGTCGTTTGGGTTACACTATTCTTAACTATAGGTTACCTATTTGGAAATATTCCAGCCGTCAAAGAACATTTCTCATTAATAATCATAGGTATTATATTCCTATCACTATTACCAATTATAATCACATATATAAAAAATAAATTTAGTAAAAAACAATAAAAAAGTCACACAAATAAAATGTGTGGCTTTTTATTTTAAATTTCTTGAATTAAAATTTCTTTTATTTTTATTTTTTCTACATGCAAAAAGATATCATGCGATATCTTTCTATAATTAATATACTATGTCTAAAGTCATTTTCCTTTTTAAGTTTCAAATTTAATTTCTATATATAGATGCAATAACCCTAGCAACCTTAATACCATCCATAGCTGAAGTCGTAATTCCTCCAGCATATCCAGCACCCTCTCCACAAGGATAAATACCTTTTATATTAGATTCAAATAATTCATCTCTTTCAATCTTAACAGGAGAAGAAGTTCTACTTTCAACAGCAGCTAAAATTGCATCTTCTCTAGCATAACCCTTTATTTTTTTATCAAAATTTTGTATTCCTAAAGTCAAAGCCTCACAAATATATGAAGGAAAAATTTCATTTATATCAGCAAAACAGTATTCACCTTTAAAAACAGGAGAAACATCTTTAAATTTATCAGAAACTTTTTTCTCTTTAAAATCACCAAATAATTGTATAGGAATTTTTCCATTACCTTTTTGAAAAGCAATAGCTTCAAGTTTTTGTTGAAACTTAACTCCATCTAAAGGCTCGTTTCCAAAATCTTTAGAAGATACCGAAACCACAATTGCACTATTTGCATTTTTACTATCTCTAGCATGATTACTCATACCATTTATTGCTAAATGATTTTTTAAAGATGAAGCATTTACCACATAGCCACCAGGGCACATACAAAATGAGTATACCCCTCTTTTATTAGGTGTTGTATATGTAAGCTTATATTCAGCTGCTGGTAAGCCTAAATCATTACTACCATATTGAGAAACATTAATCATATCCTGAGGATGTTGAATACGAATTCCAACTGCAAACGGTTTTGACTTCATAGTTAAATTTCTCTTTAATAACATTTCAAAAGTATCACGGGCACTATGACCAATTGCCAAAATAAGATTATTACAAGGAATAATTTCTTCACCATTAACCTCAATAGCCTCTAAACTACTATCATTAGTAATAATATCTGTAAGACGTGTTCTATATCTAAACTCTCCACCCATACAAATTATTTTATTACGCATTTTTATAATAACATTTCTAAGTAAATCTGTTCCAATATGTGGTTTATTTAAATACATTATATTTTCTGGCGCTCCATTTTCTACAAATATTTCAAACACTCTTTTTTTAATAAATTCCTTATCCTTAACTAAAGTATTTAATTTTCCATCCGAAAATGTTCCAGCACCACCCTCACCAAATTGAACATTGCAATTACAATCAAGGTTTCCAGTTTTCCAAAATTCATCTACAATTTTTACCCTTTTTTCAATAGAATCTCCACGTTCAATTATTAAAGGATTAAAACCATTTTCCGCAAGCATATATGCTGCAAACAATCCTGCTGGACCTGCACCAACAATAACAATACGATTTTTAAGTTTCTTTGTTCCTGTCACATTAAAAGAAAATCTCTCAGATGGCATTTTTATAACATCATTGTTTTTATTTATCCTTAATATTCTATCTTCATCATTTACACAAACATCAACTTCATAAACATAATGTATTTCATTTTTCTTTCTAGCATCCAATGATTGCTTATTTATTTTTATGTCTATTATATCCTTAGGATTTATATTTAATTTATTGGCCATTTTTTGAATCAAAATTTTCCTATCACCTAAAATAGGAACTTTAACTTGCCTTACCCTAATCATTAGAAACGCCCTTTCCTGCAAGCATACCACTAATCCAAGCAAAGCCTAAATTATAACCACCACATGCTCCAGCAACATCAAGTATCTCACCAGTAAAATATAAACCACTTATCTTTAAAGACTCCATAGTTTCTGGATTAATTTCTTTAAGTGGAACACCACCACTACAAATTTGAGCTTTATCAAAAGAATTAGTTCCAACAATATTTAAATTAAAATGTTTCAAATTATTACTTAAATTTTCAATTTGCTTCTCATTTAAATTATCAAACAACATAGATAAACAAATATTAGATTTTTCTAAAATAACCTTAACAAGTTTATAATTTAAAAATCCTTCCAAAAGTTCACTTACAGTTCTTCCCTTTACTTTAGAGCCTTGTTTTTTTAGCCATTTATTTAAATCATCATCCAGCCATGGCATAAAATCAATAACCACACATTCATTTTTACCTTGAGAAAGACCAGTAGCTACATAACCGCTTATATTAAATACACATACCCCACTAATCCCATAATCAGTTAATTGAATTTCACCATATTCTTCCTTAATCTTTTTACCATCTTCATATAAACTAACATTAACTAAAGATCTTACTCCAGCCCATTTTTTAAAATATTTTTCATTTCCTTTTAATTGAACTAAAGAAGGTAAAGGTTTTATAACACTATGATTTAAAGATTTAGCTAAAACATATCCTATACCATCCGATCCAGTATAACTTGCGGCTTTAGAACCAGTAGAAAGAATTACATTCTTTGCTTGGATACGCTCCTTACTAGGATTGATAATAAAGTTTTCATTTTTTACAATCTCTGTAACCTTAAAATCAGTAATAATTTCTACCCCTAATAAATTTGCCTCTATAAGCAAAGCATTTTTTACACTAGTCGCTTGATTTGAAAAAGGATAATAATAACCATTTTTAATATTAGGAACAATACCAAGAATATCAAAAAAATCTAAAATACACTTTTTATTATCACCTGTAATAATTTTCTCAAGAACATCTAAATCATTACTAAGATAATAACTAATATTCATATCACTATTCCAATAATTACATCTACCATTACCAGTTACTAAAATTTTTTTACCACAAGTATTATTACGTTCTAAAATAGTAACATGTTTTCCGCCCTTAGCCGCAAAAATTGCTGCCACCAAGCCAGAAGCTCCTCCTCCAATAACAACAACGTCTTTCATAAAATCACCACTCACATTATATCATACAAACATAAAAAAGGCATTAACGCCTTTAATTTTCTATATTATTAGAATTTTGATTATTATCAACCTGATTTACTTTTTGATCAAAAATACTAGTTAAATCTTCATTTTCACTATTAACTGTAGCAGGTTCATTAACAATATCATCATCAAACAAATACTCTACATCATCATTATTCAATGGTGGCGTACTATTTTTCTCTTCAATAACTTTTTCTTTATTAATTTCATCTGTAGTCACCACTGCTGATTCCACAAAAGTTTCAGAAACTGGCTGTGAAGATGTAATTTCCGTCTGTTTTAAAGAAGAGTTTATAGGTGTATTATTTTCATGTTGGATAATATCATTTTCCGTCACTGGAGTTTGTGAAATCATATTTGTATTAGAAGCTTCTGATGTTTTTACCACATCTGATATAGGTTGATTATCTATAGAAGATTCATTATATTGATCTATATCTCCATTAGTATTTAAAAGATCTCCCATTTCTGGCCCAAAATTACGATCATTAAAATGTACTTTATTTCTAAATATAATTAAACAAAAACCAATTAAAACAAATATAATACCTGTAATCACTGTAAGATTATTATCGCCTTGAACTGTTGATCCAGGATCATCTACATAGTAATATATCGTTTGTGTTTGAACAAAATCATCATGATCATTATTTTCCTCAAAAGTATAAGTTTTTCCATTAACTTGATACTCATAAGTTCCTATACAACTTTCATCATCATTACCATCTTGTTGACAATTATGATATTCCTTAAAATTGGCAGTTGTAGATTTTAAAGACCCGTTATTCTTGGCAATCATAATATTAGTACCAAAAATAATTGATGGAGTACCAATAAGAATCATACTTATCCCAACAATACAAACAATAACATTTTTAATGCGAATTGAAGTACTAATAACTTTGTTTTGAATATCAGATACTCTTTCGATAACCTTTTCAGAATTATTTACAAAACTATCCTCATTTTCATCAATCAACATAGTCCCACAAAAATCACATTTTATATTTGAATATTTATTTTCCTTACCACATTTTTTACATATCATATTTTACCCCTTTAATTTAACCTTTTCATAAAAGGAAGCTACCAAGAGCCTCCTCCGCCACCACCGGAACCTCCACCGGAAAATCCACCGCCAGAAGATCCGCCAAAAGATCCAGAAGAACTAGTATCATAAGAAGAAGTCATAACACTACTTGCCGTATTCATAGTACTAGTGATAGAATCGCCAAATGTAGTAATATTAAACGTTCCATAGCCATAATACCAAGTAGGTGGAGTAACCGCAATTGATTCAAACTTCTCAATCCATTTTTTAGAAACTCCTAAAACATAAGCATACGGTAAAATATCATAAAAATACGTTGGATTATTCATAACCATTAATTCTAATTTTTCTTTCTCAGCAGTTGTTAAAAATGTTTTAAAACCTTTGATTTTTCCTAGCATCTCATTACCATAAGATGTCCTTTTAGGTAAATTACTAATACAAATAATCATACCAAAAACACAAACAAGACCAAATATATAAGCAAATAAATAAATTGGTTCAATTTGAAGCGCAGGTAAAACCATAGCTACTAAAGGCCCAACACCAAAACCTAAGCCCCATACTAGACCAAATAACTTAACGACAATAGATGAATTAGTCTTTTTACCAAGAACATATGCTGTTTGATTTTTTGAAGTAAGCATATAAAACATCAAGCTAAAACCGATACCAGTAAACACTAATGATATCATAGCCTCTTCAATACCACTATAATCCATCACAGGTTTAACTGTCATTAAAACAAAAGTTACAATAACCATTAAGACAACATATTTTATCTTACTAGAAGCCCTTTTTTCAAACATTTTACTTTCGTCAGACTGTACATTCATAGAAATATTGTTTATTGTTTTATAAAACCTATACTCTAAATCCTTTAAATTAATTGTTGAAGAATTTCTAAACAAACCATTTAAAAACATTCTTTCATTTACATCATTACCGTCATAATCTTTTAATTTAGTAAGTTTAAAAGAGCTTTTTTTACCCGTCTTAATTTCTTCAATTTTTAAATATCCCTTATTGGCCAAATAAATTAACAAAGAAATAACATCATCATCATTTACCAAACCTTTATAATAATAGCCAACATCTAAACTATTAAATCCTTCAGGTGGATAAAATTCAACAGTTTCAATAACATGATCATCTTTACCATATTTATACCATAAAAATATTGATATTTCTAAAAATAAAAATGGCAAAATAAACATTAAATATTCAAATATACCTAGTTTTAATCCAGCATTAACAAAATAACCTTCTGGAAGTTCTGCTCTTACTGTTATTGCCTGTTTTGAACCAAGTATTCCATCATAACGTCCTTTAATCGTAGTACCAGCTACACTATAATCAATTTTATCACTACTAGTAGATCCATACTGTCCAGCAGAAAATCCCAATTTACTAGCATCAAAATCTTTAGGCATATCAATGGTAAAAGTAATATTACCAATTACTGTATCCCAACTATTTCCAATAATATTAAAATAAAGTTCATCATAATCTTTTGCTTTATCTTTCCCAAGATCATATGTATAACTAATAACATATTTTCCCTCACCAGTTATAGTTCTATCCTCTGAACCAATTTGAAGTTTATAATTATCATCCTCATATGATTTAGAGTATTCATGATTTAAAGACAAATTAGAAATTTTAGCTCTATTTTTAAATGTAGTACCATCCAATCTAGCACCCTCGTTTTTAAGTGGTATTATTCTATAAATACCATGTCGTGCTTGATTAAAATAAGCAGTAATAGTTTCTTTAATGTCGAAAGTATTATCTTCATTAACCTTAATATTTATATCATAACTATCAATAACATAAGGCAAAGATTTATACGCACTATCTTGACTAGGTTTGATTATAGAAACACTACTATCAATAATCTCTACATTCAAAGTATAAAATGCAATATTACTAACACTATATCCAGCTTTTATCTGATTCAAATTAGCCATATGATTATACACATTATTAGCGCCAGATAAAACCGTTTGAACACGATTTGTAGTTGCTACTAAATTTTTATTTTGATCATAATAATTTGCCGTAGCCCTAAAAGTAATTGCTTTATCGCTTTCATTAAAAATATTTCCCGAAAGACCAAAAGCTAAAGATGAAGTGTTTGAATAATCACGAAAAGAAATTGAATCAAATTTTAAATTACCAACCGTTAAATTAGTTTTTTCATTTATATTTTTATAATTTACAAAACCAGATAATGCTCTCACATTAATAGGCAAAATTACTAAAGAAAAAACAATTATTAGAAATAAAGAAAACTTTTTAAATAAATTATTCATATATTCCTCCTAAAATTGAACTTTTACATTTTCTCTTTCATCTGAAGCAGCTTCAAACATCTTTAATGTTTTAAACCCTAACATACCAGCAACAATATTACTAGGAAACATTTGTACCTTATTATTCATAAGTCTAACAGTCCCATTATAATACTTTCTTGAATTAGCTATATCATCTTCCAATTTTGTAAGTTTTTCACTTAAATTTTTAAAATTTTCATTTGCTTTTAAATCTGGATAAGCTTCAGCAAGTGCCATTAATTTAGTAATTCCTTGTGTCATCTTATTATTAATTTCAAGCTTTTCACTAGTACTCATATTATCATAAACACTATTTCTTAATAAAACAACATCCTTTAAAGTTTCTTCCTCGTGTGATGCATATCCTTTCACCGTTTCCACTAAATTTGGAATTAAATCCCATCTTTTTTTCAAATAAACATCCATAGTAGAAAAAGCCTCTTCAACACGATTTTTCATCATAATTAAACTATTATAAGTAATTAAAACATACATAACAATTAAAACAATAACTCCTAAAATAATATAAACCAACATAAAATTCCTCCCTTATAGATAAAACCAAATAACAACTTATGTCCTATCATATAAATTATAAAACAAATATACATAAAAATCTAGTCATAAAAAAAACATATTTTTTTTAATTTACACTTGCATATTTCGACAAAATCTGATATATTGATATTGTAGTAGGATGTTAGATGTAAGCTGTTAGTTGTATGTTGTTAGTTGTATGTAGCCAATTCGGCTACTTTTTTGTATAGAAAAAAGGCTTTATCGCCTTAAATACATAGCCGCACTGGCATTATCATTACCAGGTAATGTTGGATATAATAATTCTTCAGATTCTTTATCAGGATAATCAGGATTACCAAAACAGCTTTCATATAAAAGTTTACTTAAAAAATCTTTACTTTTTGATTCACTAAATATCCTCATCATCGTTTCATCAGATAAAATATCTGATACACCATCACTACAAAGCAAAATGCCATCGTATGCAGAATTTAAAACATCATAAGTTTGAATTTTTACATTAATAAAGTCTATCGCATTAGTTATAACATTATTATAAGGCAAAAATCTAAGCATATCTTTTTCTAAAACATACTTTTTCCCATCTATATAATCTTCCCATACCAAAGAATCATCTTTAGTTACTTGGTTAAAAATACCATCTTTAATCAAATAAGCTCTAGAATCTCCAACATTACCAATTAAAGCTCTCTCTTTACCAATAATAGCAAAAGTAAGAGTTGTTGCTGCTAAAAAGCTTTCTTTTTTTATATCTTCTTTTATTTTTTTTAAAACACAATTTAATTCATCTGATATATTATCAAATTTTAAATCACAAGAATTAAACCATTTTATAAAATTATTAACAACTAACTCTGAGGCGTTTTCACCACCAACTTGGCCACCAACTCCATCACAAACCATTAATAATTTAAATTCATTATTAGGTGAAGTCACGCAGCAAGTAAAATCTTCATTTTCAAATCTTCTAGGACCCTTTGTCGTAATACAATCCAAAACTTCAAAATCACTGGCAAGACCCGTTATACATTTAATTGCTCTACTATCTTCTTTATTTATAACCATATTAACTTTAGATTTGTAAAGTTTTAAAAAATCAGCAATAGGCATTTGCTCATAATCTCTCATCATTGCAAGCTGACGTGAGTCAATAAAATCGCCACAAAGATTAAAAGAATCTTTTACTAAATCTAAAGCGCCATTTTTTTTAGTAATCCAATCAATACATCCAATATTTAAAAAAACAGGCCACATAGTTGCATCATAAAAACCATCTTCTACTAATGAAGTTATTTTAAATGCATTTAATAAATTTTTATATGCCTTTTCACAATATATAACAACATCAAGGCCGTTTTGATAATCCTCGTATAAAGTCATAAATATTCTCCTTAAAAGTACAAATATTCTATCACAAATAATTATCATTGTAAATAAAACATTAAAAGTCTTGAATTCTCAAGACTTTTTCAAAATTAATTATTTACTTTTTCCCATACCATAGGTGTACTCATATCTATTTTCTTAAAAGTATATCCATTGTTTTTAGCATATTTAATAATATCACGCAAAGCATTTGCTGTATAAGGTTTAACATCATGCATTAATACAATATTGTTTCTATTTTTAGAAAGCCTTTTAGTAACGTTATTATATACACATGCTGGTGAAGCACTTTTCACACAACCTACCGCATCATCAGCATCAACGTTCCAATCAAAATAATGATATCCTCTACTTAATACATCTTTAGTTAAAAAGCTCATAATACCTTGTTGATATCTTCTACTAACTGTATTACTACTTCCTCCAGGAAACCTAATAATTTTAGAATCAAGACCAGTAATTCTTTTTACTCGTGAAGAAACTTGATTCAAATCAGCATAATAACTATTTACTGAAGCATAAACCTGTGCATAATTATGAGTTGCAGTGTGAAGTGCAATTGCATGACCTTCTTTATATTCTCTTAATATTAAAGAATCAGGCCCCTTACACGTAACAAAAAATGTAGCTTTAACTCCCTCTTCTTTTAAAACATTTAAAATTTTATCAGTAGTTCCACTTTGAGGTCCATCATCAAAAGTCAAATATATAATTCCTGACCCTCCAGTATATATTTTTTTTCTTTGAACTATAACTTTTCTTTTAATTTCCGCTTTATTATTAGAATTATCAATGACAGTATAAATAAGTTCATATGTACCAGGAACATTAATGTTTACCTTACCAGAAATTGTAACTTTATTAGTAATATCACCATCACATTTATCACTTGCTTTATATCCGGGTTCCTTATATTGGTTGCCTTGTGTAATATACATAATACTTTGACCAGTAAGTTCAATAACTGGCATATTATCATCTACATATGTAAATTTTCTTTCCAAAATCGTTTTATTTCCAGAAGAATCTACTACCTTATAAACCCACTTGTCAGAACTTTTATCAACTTCTACTTTATCTTTTAAATCACCATCGTAATTATCGATAGCGTCAAAACCTTCCTCTTGATATTCTTTTCCAGGACAAACTTTAGTATTTTCCTCACCTTTAAGAGTTAATTTAGGATTTTCGCTATCAATAACTTTAACAATTCTCACTATGTTTTTCTTCATAAAAAGATATTTTACCTCATATATAATTTTATATTCACCTATCTTTTTATCATTTACTTTTCCCCTTACTTTTACTTGTGGAGTAATATCCTTGTTAAGTATCTTAGCCTTAAATCCTGGTTCCTTATAATTATTTGGATAATCAAGTACAATTTCATCTTTTCCTTTTAATTCTAATCTAGGCATAAAAAGAAAATATAAACCTATCATAATAAATATTAAAACAACAATACCAATAACTAAATATTTAAATTTTTTGTTTTTAAAAAACTTATTACTTTCTTTTAATTCCATCTTACAGCACCTTCAACTTTATTATAGCACCTCACTTATTCAAAGTAAAATATTAAAATCACAATTTAAAATATATAAAAACTCCAAATATAAATTTGGAGTTTATTTACTAATGGCAGGGGAAGCAGGACTTGAACCCACGACATTCGGTTTTGGAGACCGACGTTCTACCAACTGAACTATTCCCCTAAATGCAACAAATAAATTATAACACATCATAATAATTTATTCAATATTTTTTAAAAGTTTCATAGGATATAGTGGTGATAAACTATGATAATACAAACTTCAACAAAAGAAAAAGACTTATTGGCAAGAATAATGAGAGCCGAAGCTCTTGGTGAGGGAGATCTTGGAATGCTAATGGTAGGTAATGTAATAGCAAATCGTACACTAGCTAATTGCCTTACCTTTAAAAACACGAGAACAATAACTGAAGTTATTTATCAAAATCCTGGAGGATTTTCTGGAGTTAATAGTCCTTTATTTTATAGTGCAGCTACAACTACTGAACTAAATCTAGCAGAAAGAATCTTAAGAGGTGAATACTATTATCCAGCCACTAATGCTTTATGGTTTTACGCTCCAAAAGCTAATGAAGCATGCAAAGCAACTTGGTGGGATCAACAAAATAGTGGTAGATATAAAAATCATTGCTTCTATGTTCCTGCCGCTGGAGAATGTCAAGAAATATATTAAAAAAGACTATTGCTAGTCTCCCATAACATGAGTTAACTTAATTGTTAACTCTTTTTCTTTACCATCTCTATTAATAACTAATTTAATAGAATCTCCAATATCGTGTTTATAAAGAATAAATTTTAAATGAGCAGAACTTTTAACATCTTTACCATCTGCCTTAATAATAACATCTTTACTTTGTAAACCACATTTTTCAGCATCAGAATCTTTTTCCACAGCATTAACAATTACACCATTTTTAATAGTATCATCTATTTTAATTCCGTTTCTATATAATAATGCTATATTATCAATATCATATAAAGATACGCCAATCACAGGCCTTTTTATTTTTTCCCCTTTTTCAAGCTTTTCAACTTGTGACATAGCAACTTCTATTGGAATTGCAAATCCCATTCCTTCAATAGAATTTTCTACTAATTTAATAGAATTTACCCCAATAACTTCACCATTAATATTAACAAGTGGTCCTCCACTATTTCCTGGATTAATAGAAGCATCAATTTGAATTGCCTCCATAACAGATTCATCGCCAGCATTTCCAATAGTAATTTCTCTACCTTCACCAGAAATAATTCCTTTAGTTACGCTACCTGCATAATCAGGTCCCACTGGACTACCAACAGTAAATACCGTATCACCCAATTTAGCATTAGTACTATCACCAATATGTGCAACGCCTAAAACTTTATCTGAAGAAATTCTCAAAACAGCAATATCAGCATAAGAATCAGAACCAAGTACTGAAGCTTCGACTTCTTCACCAGAACTCAAAGTAATATTAATCTTATCAGCATTTTCTACAACATGACTATTTGTCATAATATACCCATATTTATTATCTTTTTTATAAATAAAGCCTGATCCATAACCACTTAATTTATCGCCACGATAATTACTAATAACCACAACTGAATCATAAATCTTTAAAACCGCTTCATTAATTGAATCTTGTTCAGTAATAGTTACATTTTTGTTAACAACTCCCGTTTTATTATTATTAAAATTATTTATAAAAAATAATGTTCCTATAACCCCTATAAACAAACTAACTAAAATTATTACAATGTTTATTATTCTTTCTCGCATTTTTCCTCCTAATCAAAATCCTTTATTTGATACCAATTTGATGGGAATCCTACTTGATTCAAAATTTTAGATAAAGGTACCACATCAACAATCTCATCTAAAACCTCTACGGCTTTTTTAACATCATCAATCATCTCATCAAATTCTTTTTTACTAAGCATTTGTTTTAAAATAATTACTAAACTAAATAAATCATTTTTTCCATAAATAAATTCCTCCTCAACTTGAGGAATATTTAATAAAAAGTGATAGTCACAATCTGGAATAACACGTTGTGTACGATGATCATATAAAATATCTTCATGTGCACACACATTTCTAAAATTTGAAAGCAAAGACAAATATGTAGACATCGTATCTACAGTTATATTATAATTTTGACAAATTGCATTCTTGTCTTCATCCTTTAAAATACTAAAGAATTCCGCCATAATACCAAACGATAAAACTTTTACTAAAATCCATAAAGGAATATATCCATAATTATCAATATAATGTGTTGTTGCGGTATGTTGGCGCCCATTAACCCTAATTTGTCTTTTAACCTTATCTAAAACATCGTGAACTTGTCTAGAATGTAAGCTATCTTGTGAAAAATTATCTATATTTAAATAATCCTTTTCTTTAAAACCATATTTTTTTGACAGTTGATAACTCATAATAGATTTAATATTATTTTCAACAATTAAAATATTTTTAAAAAATATATTTCTAATAGTTCGGTCAAAAATAAAAGTTCCATATAATTCTTCAAAAGTGGTTCCTTCTAAAAATAATTTTGTATTACCACGAGCAAACAAATGACGATATCCACTTATAAAGAAATAATTTTCCTTAAACAAAATTTTCCTAGCTTTTTTCTCATCAGAAATAACAAGACCCTTATTTTTTAAAATTTCAACTTGTTCATCTAACGTTTTAAATATCTTGCTTGTCATTACTATCACCTATTACATTATAACATAAACAAATTAACTAGCAAAATACTTATTTACAGATTTTCTAATAACCTCAGCTATTTTATCTTGATAAGAACTTTGAGAAAGCAAATACCTTTCACTTGGATTAGATAAAAATCCTACCTCCAAAAGAACTCCTGGACGATTTACTCTTCTTTGTAAATACTTAGTACTATTTTCCTTATAATCCCTATCAGTATTTAAATATCTTTTAAATTCATCCTGAAATATAGAAGCGATTTTTTCGTTTTCAGGATTAATTGTATCATAATAAGCCTCCGCACCTTTTAAAGATCCACTATCATCTGCATTCAAATGAATAGATAAATATAAATCACAACCAGACCTATTAATAATATTCGCTCTTCTAGATAAATCACTTCTTTTTCTATTCCAAGCATTATTTACAGATAAATCATAATCACCATATCTAGTTAAATAAACTACCGCACCATCATTTTTTAGCGCTTTCATTGTCTTTTTACTAATCTCTAAATTTAAAGTGGATTCCTTAATGTTTTTATAATAAGCTCCGCTATCCGCACCTCCATGACCAGGATCTAAATAAATAACTTTAGAAAGTAAAGGTAAGTCCTTGTTTTTCGCACTTACCAAGTTAAATGTAAAAATAAAAGTTAAAAGAATAAATAAAACAATCATCTTATAATTAAACATAATATCACCTAATTAAGTATATGTTTTTTTCTTTTTCTAATTCTTTTAATGATTTTTTAGGTGTTAGTAAATTTTCTGGCATAGTTCCTCCAAGTCTTTTAATGGTATCTCTAACTTCTTTTCCAGCATTATAATGTGTTTTGTTAGCTTCTTTTTCACTACTAATCTCATCTCTTTTTAGTTTTGCTTCAGTTTGAGTAATACGAAAAAGATTGGCGGCTAATTCCTCACTACCCATATTATCTAAAATATCTTCTCTATATCTTAAACCTTTTCTTTTAGCAATATCATTTGCTGTCTCTCCATTATATAAACCTTTATATCCCGCATTGTGAAATCTATCAAAGTTTTTAACTCCACACTTTTTAGCTGCATTATTTAAAGAATAATTTCCTTTTTTAGTTAAGTTTCTTTGATGAAATCTTTTTTCATCTTCAGTTAACATACTATACTCTTTTTCAGTTAACTCTTGTTTCCTAGTTTGAATAGCAAAATAAGTTTGACCTAAAGCAACGTTTTCTTTTCTAGGATCTGCATTTTGTACTATTAAATAACAAGCATATCTAGATAACCCATAATCCATAATAGTTCTTGATGTTTTAGATCCAATATCAACCATTTTTCCCACTTGGGAAAAATGGTCCATTATTTTATAATTACTTTTTTCACAAGCTATTTTTGCATTTCCTATTACATTACAAAACTTATCCCACCTTTTATACTCTAACGCCAACATTAACTCTCTTGCTTCCCAATACTCATTGCCATATTCATCAATATGTTTAATACTTTCAAATACATTTTGATTATATTCTTTAATTTTATTCATCATTACCTCCTTGTTTTGTATTTTTTTAAACATAGATTCAATTCTACTAAATTTGTTCAAAGTTTTTAAAAATAATAAAAAGGGTAATTAATTACCCTAAATTAAATAACCAATTACAACTAATTGTTTATCTTCTTCCTTACAAGTAATAAGTGTAATTGAAGTTTTACTTTTATCTTTTTTTATTTCCACTTTACCAGTTTTTAAAACATCATACTTTTTAGAAATTCTATATTGATAATTTTTATTGTTATAATAAATATTAACACAATCACCAATATCTAATTTATCAAGATTTTTAAAATAAGAAACCAAACTCAAACCATTATGCGCAGCTAAAATAAAATTTCCCTTATCAACATCTGGCATATCAGAATCTTTTAAAATTTCAATATTCCTATCAACATTATTCATATAACTTCCTTTTTCATATAAATGCCTAGTTAAATTAATTTTAGGTATTTTTATAATAGCTAAATATTCTTTATTAATATTTTTATTAACCTTCTTAACCTTATTTTCCTTCTTTATTGGTTTATCAGCTTTCATATTATTATCACCTTTTTCCACAACAGAAATTTTTTCCTCTTTAATTTGATAAACATAAGATAAAAAAGAATAATTACCTAAAAGAATCAATAAAATAGATAATATTTTAACAAACTTTAATCGCACGTATTATCATTCCAATGCCAATAAACAAACCACCTAAAAACATCTCATCTATAGACTTTAAAGTGTTAGGTACTTCAATTATCACAGGGATTTCTTCATTGATAATCTTAATAGAAGGCATTTCTTCATTAACAATTCTTAAAGCTGATAACCTTTGTGAACCACTTTTAACATATACAAGTAATGGTTTATTATCATAATATTTTCTTTTTAAATTAAGTATTTCATCTTCGACCTTTTCTTTGTTTAAAACTATTTCTAATTTATTACCATCAATTTTTACATTATGATATTTACTAGAATCAATTTCATAGTTGCTTAAAACATTATTCTTATCTTCTAAAACAATTTTTTCTCCAACCTTACCTCTAACTTCCTCTAAAGAAAAACTAGGAACTAATGAATGATTATTAACTAATTTTAAAATTTCATTTTTTTCATAAGAAACATCAATAATTTTTCCTTTACCATCTTTCTCTGTAGACCACACAACATCAATATCTTTTAAAATAGCCTTCCAAATTAATTCTTGAGCAGCAATATAATATCTATCAGTTTGATGAGCAGGATATTCATAACCATAATATCCAATTTTTTCCAAATATTCCTTAGTTTCATTAGAAAGATTAACAGAAGACCAATCATATGTAATATCATATACTTTTGTATCAATAGGAACCCCAGGTTCTATACAATAAGCTACTCTATCATTCATTTGAAATATATTAGCATGATGAGAATCCCACTTACCATTAATCTTTTGATTATAATAGATACCATTTATTCGCCTATATTGAATAGAAGATTCTTGTGCACTCACACTACTCGTAAAAAAACAAAGACAAAACAATAAAACAAAAATAACTTTTTTCATATATCTCCTTTCTGCCCCTCTAAAACAAGATACGATAAAAAAAAGTAATTTCCTTTTTTATTTTTTTTATAAAATAATTTAAATAAAGAAAACCAATAAAAAAAGTACTACATTTTACTAAATTAATATAGTACTTTAAACATATTTTATTATTAAAAATAAAGTAAATTTAATATTTATAAAATTTTATTCACTTCTTAAAGTTTCAACTGGATCTTTCTTACTAGCTACTTTCGCTGGAATTAATCCGGCAATAACTGTAAGTATCATACTAATAAAAATTAATATAATCGCTGGAATCATTGGAAGACTAGCAATACCAGAAACATCTAGTACACCTTTTAAAATAGCATTAATTGGAATATTAAGTAAACATGTAATTACAATTCCAAGCACGCCCGCTACTAAACCAATGATAAAGGTTTCAGCATTAAATACCCTAGAAATATCTTTTTTAGAAGCACCAATACTTCTTAAAATACCAATCTCTTTCGTTCTTTCTAAAACTGAAATATAAGTTATAATTCCAATCATAATTGATGAAACAACTAAAGAAACACTAACAAATGCCATAAGAACATAACTAACAATATCAATAATTGTTGTTACAGAACTCATCATTGAACCAACAATATCACTGTAACTTATAACATTTTCATCTTTTTGATTATCTCTTTGTGTTTGATTATATTTATCAATCAATTTAGCAACTTTTTCTTTTGAATCAAAATCTTTAGGATAAATATTAATACCAGCAGGTTTATCTATTTCTGTAATGCCTAATTTTTGCAAATTAGACTCGTAAGTAGCACTTGCATTTTCGCTAAAGCTATTTATAAGATTAGCCATTTCTTCTTGTGACAAATTCATTAAATACATTTGTTGTTCTTTACTTAACTTAGAATAATCAAATTTATCTGAAGAACTAAATTCCATACCTGTAAATACATTTATATTTTTATTAGATTTTTGTTCCTTCGCAATTTCTGTATCATTAGTTTTTTCCATAATGTAGTTTTGTAAATCACTAGTATATCCTACTCCACCATAAGGATCACTAATTACAGATTCTTCATTAGGTTTAATAATACCAACAACTTTTAATTCTTCACCATTACTAACTATTTTCTTTAAAAATTCTTCATCTTCACTCTTATCAATCCACATATTATTTTCTTTTTCATAATAATCAGTTGATAAAATAAGTTTAAATTTCATTCCTAAAAAATCATCATAATTGTAAGTATGAGATTTCACTTTAGAAACCTTTTTACCATCTAATAAATCATTAAACTTATTAGCAAGTTCATCAGGATTCATAATTCCTAAAGCGTATAATGAATAATCGCTAATATTACCGCCTTCATCTAAAATTAAAACAACCTCATTATATTTATTTGGAAATTTACCTTTTACTAAATCATATTGACTTTTTAAAGTATTTTTATCATTTAATAGTTCTTTCCAAACATTAAAACCGCCAAAAGTATCAGAAATATTCATCCTTGATTGCATATTAGCCATATCAGCCATTCCAATTTTTGAAGCAATCTCCGTTGGATTTACTTTTACAATACCATGCTTACTATCATTGTATACATTAACCGTTAATCCATAACTGTATTGAACATCATTAATATATTTATTAATTTCCTTGTCAGAATCCAAAAATTCTTTAAATTTTTCCAAATTATTAGTTGTCATCTTAGAAGACATCATATCAAGTAAATCATTCATAATTGAATTAGTGTGAACTTTTCCATCTTTATAATCTTTAGATTCAGAATTTTGCATACCCATAATAGCTTCCATCATAACACTCATATCCATTGAAGACTTTTCAATTGTAAGAGGATATGAAGATAAAGTATCCTTTTCTACCCTATTAATATAATTTTGAACTCCATTTGAAAGTGACATAATAAGAGCAATTCCAATAATACCTATAGACCCTGCAAAAGCAGTTAAAATAGTTCTTCCCTTTTTAGTCATTAAATTATTAAAAGATAAACCTAAAGCCGTAGATAAAGACATACTAGTTTTCTTGCTCTTGGATTTTTCTAACTCCAACGCCTCTTTTGTATCTTCTTTACCATCATATGGCATAGTATCATTAGTAATCTTTCCATCTTTAAGTTCAATAATTCTAGTCGAATATTCCCTAGCAAGATCTGGATTATGTGTTACCATTATTACTAATTTATCTTTAGCAACCTTTTTAAGTAAATTCATAATTTGCTTACTAGTTTCTGAGTCTAAAGCACCTGTAGGCTCATCCGCTAAAAGAATATCTGGATCATTAATAAGTGCTCTTGCAATAGCCACTCTTTGCATTTGTCCACCAGATAATTGATTTGGTTTTTTATAAATATGATTAGCAAGACCAACTTCTTTTAAAACCGCCATAGCTCTTTTTTTGCGTTCAGATTTATTAACACCAGATAAGGTTAAAGCAAGCTCAACATTACTTAAAATTGATTGATGCATAATTAAATTATAACTTTGAAAAACAAATCCAATTCGATGATTACGATAACTATCCCAATCCCTATCTTTATATTTTTTAGTTGATATTTCATTAATAGTCAAATCACCTGAAGTATATTTATCAAGACCACCAATAATATTTAAAAGTGTCGTTTTACCACTACCAGATGGACCCAAAATAGAAACAAATTCATTTTTTCTAAAATTAACACTAACATTATTAAGGGCAACCTGCTTAAAATTATCAATTTCATATACTTTTCTAATCCTTTTTAATTCTAACATCTATTTCCTCCTTTTCCTTAAATCATTTATACAAATAAATGAAAATATAACAATACCACAAACACTTCCAAATTTTCCAAGTGTAGAATTAGGGGCAGTAAATTTAAGTTCAATATTATGTAATCCTTTTGTAATAGGAAATCCAATAAATCCTCTATTAACCATATTATAAGATACTTTTTTACCATCTACTTTTATATCAAAACCTTCATCATAAGGAATAGAAAAAACAAAGTATCCATCATTTAAAACATTAACCTCTCCACTTATTTTATCTCCAATAGTTTTATCATAATCCATTTTAAACTCATCTACATCATTTAAAATATCTTTCAAATCTAAAGTATAAGCTGATACTTCATCAATCCTATGAACCCCATTAGAAAAATTAAAATTCAAAGTATCAAAACCATTTGGATTAGATAAGGTATAATCATAATCATAATTACGATTAAAATACTTCCATTGTTTACATGTTAATTTGTTTTTAATACCATTAATCTCAATATAAGTATCACCTATTTCACAAGTTTGTGGATTAGACACCTTCATACGAATTAATAATAATTTATTACCAATGTTTTCCTTTAATTTTAAGGATAATTTTCCAGATTTTGAAGTCTTAAAAATATAACTATTATCTATCTTGGAAATATCTAAATTATCCTTAATACCTTCTTCTAAATTTAAATCTATTTTCTTAAATTTAGAATTTAATTCTTTGTCCCTTGCATTTGAAACAATTACATTGTTTAAAATAGTTTCTATATTATATGGATACTTTAACTTAGAATATTGCTTATCACTTATAATATTAGAAGATGCATAACCAATAGGTAAAGTATTTTCATTCTTATATACAAAATATTTTCCTTTTTTAAACAGCAAATTATAGCCTGAAACTTCATTTTTGTCAGTAATTAAATACTTAACTCCCATAAATTTTTCAAATAAATTATTACCCATTTGATTAGTTATAATTGTATTTCTAAATGCGATATTATTATTAAATTCTCTATAAAGAAAATTATTATAATTCTTATTATAAGTAGATGAATATAAAGTAGTTAAATATTCACGAATATCTACAACTTTATTAACAACCTGACCAGATTTGTTTAAATTTACAGAAATTCTATAAATATCTTTATCCTCTTTTGTAATTTGCTTAATTATCTCTTCTACTTCATTATTATTTTGCACATTAAATTTTTCATAACTAACAAGCTTATCACAAAAATTTAAACTTATACATATTATGGCTATAAAAATAGAAAAAATAATTAAAAATTTTTTAAAGTTTTCCGTTTTATAAAAATTATAAAATAAAACCATCATAAAACTAGCATCCAAAATATATAAAACAGCAATATCTTGATTTGCAAATAAAATAGTTAATAACAAAGTAAACGCATACATAAATAAAATTTGATAAAAATCTATTTTTTTATTAAATACCTTGTCTAAAAATATAGCTATTACAAAACAATAAAGCGGTAAAAAAGGAATTAATGCCTTACCATCTACATAAAGCATACCATTAAGTAAAAAAACAAACACTGGAAATAAAATAAAACATAAAAGTGAAATAGACAAAAATAAATATTGCTTTTTCTTTAAAATTAAAATAGAAAATAATGCTATTACGCAAATACCAGTAAGTCCAACCGCATAAGGTGAATATAATAAATTTTCAAGACCAAACTTTGGAATCAATGTACTTAATAAAGTTGCAGCATTTACATCACCAATTCGGCCGTTTTTTAAAACATAAATAGTTGGAAGTAATAAAACAAGACTCATCATAATACCTGTTATAATAACAAAAGCAAACTTAAAACCATTTTTTACAAAATCTTTTATATCAAACTTATCATTTTTAGTTAAATAAACATATACACCATATATAGTTAAGCAAATTAAACCACCAACACTATAAAAATAACTTGTCATTATCATTAAAAATACACTTAAAGCAAGTAAAGAACCTTTTCCCTTTTCAAAATATCTATCAACACCAAATAAGCCCATAATTATAAATAAAAAATAATCAACAAACATAATATGACGATGACTATGAAAAATTAAAGGTCCAGCACATAAAAATAAAAGTGATGTAATAAAACAAATCTTTCTATCAAATTTATGAGATAAAAGCCACTTATAAAATAAAATGGTTGAAAAAATGCCTAAAATAATCATACTAACACTTATATAAATATGCATAGGTATAAATGGTAATAAATAAGAAAATAAAATTATTGGATTTAAAAAACCATAATAAGCAAAATAATATATATTTTGTCCACCACCCAAATTAAAAGCAAAATCGGGAATCAAATCATGGGTTTTATAAAATAAATTTCTAAAATATTCTGGAAGTGCCCAATGTTGATATTCCCAATCAAGAGATGAACCAAACAAATTAGTTCCATGAGTAATTAATAAAACAACTAATATATAAATTAAAGATAAAATCAAAATATTAAAATAATCTTTTTTTTCAAATTTTTTCATTACTACACCTCTAATCACATGTTTTAAATAAAGAAAAAGGATAACGTTCAGGCAAATCAAGTTCAAATTGCATCACTTCTTTAGTAATAGGGTGTTTAAACTCTACCTTTTTAGCAAATAAAGCAATTTGATCAAAAGCTGCATTTTTATTATATCTTTGATCACCATACAAAGGTAATTTTCTTGATGAAAATTGTACCCTAATTTGATGTGATCTACCAGTTTTTAAATTTATCTTAACAAGAGATAAATTGTTTATATAATCAATAAGTACATAACTAAGTTCAGCATCTTTGCCGTTTTTAGAAACAAAAGATGTATTGGTTTTATGATTCTTTTCAAGTTTATCAATAAAAGTTCCACTTTCACTAACTTTACCCTCAATAACAGCCATATAAGTTTTCTTAAATTCATGTTTTTTAATTTGTTTAGAAAGCCTATCAGCTGCTTTACTTGTTTTAGCAAAAACCATAACACCACCAACAGGACGATCTAAACGATGAATCAAACCTAAATAAACATTTCCTGGCTTATTGTATTTCTCTTTTATATAACTTTTAAGCATAGTTAAAAAGTCTAAATCATTGCTATCGTCTGCCTGAACAGGAACATTAATAGGTTTTTCTACTACCAATAAATGATTGTCCTCAAACAAAATATTAATCATTGCTTTCCCATCTTCCGTATATACCACATGGTAATATTAAATTGTTTTTAGTAATTTTAAGACCAACCTCACCTGAATCAATAGTTCCATTTGGATATAAAGGTAACATCATCGTCTTAAGCATATTAGAAAGAACAATATTAGATATTCCTGTAGTATATGAATTAATAAGTAAAAATAAAGGTTTATCACTTAAAATTTTAATACATGCCTCTAATAAAATAGTCATATTTTTTTCAAATTTCCAAATTTCTTTATTAGGACCTCTACCATAACTAGGTGGATCCATAACAATAGCATCATATTTATTTCCGCGTCTATACTCCCTTTGAACAAATTTTAAACAATCATCAACAATAAAACGAATTTTATGATCATCAAGATTACATAAATGCATATTTTCCTTAGCCCATTGTGTCATTCCTTTAGAAGCATCCACCTGTACAACCTCAGCTCCCGCCATAGAACATGCCATAGTTGCCGCACCAGTATATGAAAATAAATTTAAAACTTTTATTGGTCTTTTAGCATTTCTAATTTTATCCATCATAAAATCCCAGTTAGTTGCTTGCTCTGGAAATAATCCTGTGTGTTTAAAACCTGTAGGGGTTACTTTAAAAGTAAGTTCTTTATATTTTACTGTCCAAAAATCAGGCAAATCTTTTTTTAAATCCCAATATCCTCCGCCCTTTTCAGAACGATGATAATGACCATCAACCTTATTCCAAGCTTTATCAAAAGAAATTTGCCACATTGCTTGTGGTTCTGGTCTTCTTAATATAATCCCATTCCACTTTTCTAACTTTTCACCATTACCTGCATCAAGGCATTCATAATCTTTCCATTCATCACTAATTCGTAGCATCTATATCACCTTTAAACATTATACCACTTATGCTAAATGTAGTAAATTTTTTCAAAAAAAAAGGAAAGTACTAAGTACTTTTCGAATGCTAATAATTAATTGAATTAACGCTAAAAGCCAGCCCTTTTCTAACTTATAGCATTCTTCCTTTATGATACAATTATATGCATGGGTAAAAAAATATTCAACATTAAATAAAGAAAAAATTACCACTTTACACAAATTTTTACACAAAAAAAGAGTTCAAATGAACTCTTTGAATTGATAAAATATTATCTCTTAGAGAATTGTGGAGCTCTACGTGCACCTTTAAGTCCAGGTTTCTTTCTTTCCTTAACTCTAGGGTCTCTTGTTACGAATCCAGCTCTTTTTAATGTTTTTCTGTAGCTATCTTCTTTATCTTCGTTAGCTTTATCATATTCTAATAAAGCTCTTGTAATACCTAAACGAATAGCTCCTGTTTGTCCAGTAAATCCACCACCGTTTACTTTAACAGTGATATCAAATGTATTTTCATTATTTGTAGCAACTAATGGTTGCATTAAATCCATAATATTTGTTTCGTATGGGAAAAAATCTCTTACATCTCTACCATTAACAGTAATATTACCTTTACCAGGTACCATTTTTACTCTAGCAATAGATGCTTTTCTTCTACCAGTTCCTAAAAAAACTCTTTCAGCCATTTAAACCCTCCTAGTCCATCTTTAATGCACTTGGTTGTTGTGCACTATGTGGATGATTTCCTTCTGCATATACAAATAATTTTTTATACATTTGTCTTCCTAATCTTCCTTTTGGAAGCATACCTTTAACAGCTCTTTCAACCATTTCAACAGGATATTTTTCGATCATTTCAGATGCTTTTCTTTCTCTTAATCCACCAGTATATCTACTGTGATTATAATAAATTTTATCATTTAATTTGTTACCAGTTAAAACAACTTTACTAGCGTTAACAACGATAACATAATCTCCTCCATCAATATGTGGAGTATAAGTTGGTTTATGTTTACCTCTTAATACAGAAGCAACTTTTGTAGCTAAACGACCTAAAGTCATTCCTTCAGCGTCAACAACATACCAATCTCTAGCTACATCTTCTTTTCTTTGCATGTATGTTTTCATTTTACTTTCCTTTCTCCATTACATTAATAGACTGTCCCAAGGTCTATTCATGTGGGATAAAATAAATGTACCAATATCAATTATATTAAAAAACCTATTAAAAGTCAATAAAATTATATGTTTTTTAACACTTTTTATACCCAACTTTTAAAGGTTTATTATATTAATTATTAATATGCTGCTTTACCATAGGAGTAGTTTTATCAATTTGCCTAAAAATATAATTATTACTTTTTCCATATTTAATTATATCTCTAAGCGCATCAGCTGTATAAAATTTAATATCATGAAGTAAAATCATATTACATCTGTTTTTAGATAATCCTAAAACAGCATTATTGTAAACACATGATGAACTCTTTTCTTTCGCACATCTCCCTGCATCTTCTGAACTTATATTCCAATCATAATATTTGTATCCTCTATTTACAACTTCTTGAGTTAGAGTGCTCATAATACCAGGTGAATATTTTTTACTAACTATATTACTACTTCCTCCAGGAAATCTAATAAATTTTGATTCATAACCAGTTATTCTTTTAACCCTATTAGAAACTGTTTTTAAATCATTAAAATAATTATCAACCGAAGCATATACCAATGAGTAATTATGAGTGGCCGTATGAAGAGCAATTGTATGACCTTCATCATAAGCTCTTTTAATTAAATAATCTGGCCCATTATTCGTCACAAAGAAAGTAGCCTTTACTCCTTCTTCTTTTAAAATATCTAAAATTTTTGTAGTTGAACCTTCACTAGGACCATCATCAAACGTTAAATAAATTGCTCCTGCAAGTCCGCACCCAAAACCTGTAGAACGAACATTTTGAACAATAACTTCACGTTTAATAGTTTGAGTATTTAATGATTTATCACTAACTGTATATGTTATATAGTATTTACCAGGCTTATTTGAATTTATTTCTCCAGTAACTTTAACCGACTTTGTTAAATCTCCATCACAATTATCAGTAGCGCTATATCCTGGCTCTTTATATTTGCTACCTAAAGATATATATGTAGGTAAACTTCCGTTTAACTTTATTTCTGGTTTAGAATTATCTACCTCAATTACTTTTCTAATAACTTGAGCTTTATTATTTGAAGAATCTTTTACACGATAAATTATTTCCAAATCATTATTTTCAATTTCCACATTAGAGACAATGTCTTTATCATAATTATCGGTTACCTCAAAACCTTCCTCTTTATATTTAGTTCCTGGACAAATTTGAACATTATTATTTCCTTTTAAAATAATCTTAGGAGGCTGATCATCAATAATATTTACTGTTCTAATAGCCACTGTCTTAAAAATAAAATTTTTTACTATATAAGTAACTTTATAAGTCCCCGGATTATTGGAAATTTTTCCTTTCACTAAAACTTTCTTAGAAATGTCCTTTCCCAACACTTTAGCACTATAACCCGGTTCTTTATATTTACTAGGATATTTTATATTTATTTCTTTTCCATATTTCAAATCAATTTGAGGGCTCATAAATAAACAAGCAAATAATACAAACATATCCATTATTAAAAACAATATAACAATCATTTTAATAATTTTTATTTTATTTATACTCTTTTCCAATTTTATTTTTTCTAATAGCATAATACTTCCCTCAATTAAAGTATAACATTATATAAATAAAAGTCAAAAAAAGAATGTTTTTTAATATAAAACATCCTTTAAATACAAACCTTGTGGAGCTGCTGTTTTACCAGCTTTAGTTCTATCTTCTTTAGAAAGAATATCTATAATATCTTCACTTTTTCTTTTACCTTCGCCAATTTCAATAAGAGTTCCCATCATATTCCTAACTTGATAACGTAAAAAACCTGTCCCTAAAAAACTAATAGTTATCTTATTAACATTTTTTAAATCACGAATCAAATTAGTTTGAACAATATTTCTAACATAATCATCTTTTTCACTATCTGCTTTAGTAAAAGATTTAAAATTATGTGTACCCTCTAAATATTTTAATGCTCTTTGCATTTCTACAACATCCAATTTTTTATTATATTGATATATATAATCTTTTTCAATAGGATTATATTCTCCCATATTAATAATATAAATATACTCTTTAGCCTTAACATTATATCTAGCATGAAAATCATCAGGTACTATCTCCATGCTTTTAATATATATATTATCAGGTAACAAACTATTTAAACCATCTTTCAATTTTTCTGGTGTTATATGTTTCATTTCTAAATCAAAATGTGCTTTTTGATTATAAGCATGTACTCCAGCATCTGTCCTTCCAGAAGCGTGAATACTAACCTTTTTATTACTATTAATTTTTCTAAGTGCTTTTTCTATTTCACCTTGGACTGTTTTTTCTTTTGGTTGTTTTTGATAACCCTTATATTTAGAACCATCATAAGAAAAAGTCATAAAATATCTCATATTATTTCTCCTTTCACCATTTATTCACAAATACGTCAAATGAACATTAAGTGAAATTTTTTCTCGTCACATTTATTATTGTAACATATTTATTAAATAAAAGCAGCAATATAACTAAACCTTTTTTTACCATTATTCAGTGTATCTATAAATATCCTTCATAAGATCATTAATATCATCTCTAAAACCAAGGTTAATATCCTTCTTATATTTAACTAATAAAGAAAATTCTACTAATTTAGGGGCATCTATATCACATTCTACAAGTAATTTCATATTCGTAAATATATCATATTTATTACCACTTGCAATAATTTTGTTTTTACTTGTAATAACCACCTTATCAGCGAGTTTATACAAAAATTCACTGTCATTAGTAAATATAATAATAGTTTTATTATATTTAAATTTTAATCTTTTTAAAAGTTTAATTAAATGATTTTTGCTTTGGCAATCTAAACCTAAAGAAGGTTCATCCAATAATAAAATTTTGGGATTATAAGATAAAGTACTTGCAATTATTACTTTTTTTCTTTCACTATAACTAAGAGCTGATAATTTTCTTTTTAAATAAGTTTCATCAAGACCCACCATTTTTAAAGAATCATTAATTCTTTTATCTAAATTTTTGTAATTACTAAACTGCTGTAAATTATTTTTTAAAAAACTATAAATAGTCTTAGATAAATCATCTTCATTTATCTTTTGAAAACCAATCTTTATATTATTTTTTAATGAATCTAACAATGAATATAATAAACTATTATCACCAATCATACCAATAATTTCACCAGTATTAATACTTAAAGAAACCTTTTTAAATTCACTATTAATATAATCAATATCACATAATTTTATTCCCATAAACTATCCACCAACTGTTCCATATCAAAATAAGTGTTAGAAACCAAATTATAAAACTGAAGTTTGTTTGATAAAGATACTATAAACGGTAATTCTAAATTAATTTCCTCAAACAATTTATAATCAGAAAAAATTTTTTCTTTTAAATCATGTTTCAAAACATTACCGCCTTTTAAAATGACAACCTCTTCACCATACAAACTTTCTTCAATATTGTTAGTCGCACTTAAAATTGTCATTCCCTTTTTTTGTAATTGTTTAATCATATGAAAAACAATTTGTTTTGAAGTGTTTTTTAAAAAACTAAAACAATTATCTAAAAGTAAAATGTCTGGTTTATTTATAATAGCCGCTGCAAATAAAACCAAAATTTTTGTTTCTACTGAAATATTTTCATATTTTAATTTTAAAACACCATCAATTCCAAGTCTTTTAGAAATTTTTAAAACTAAAATATCTTTTTTTAAATTATCTATTTCTTTATTTTTTAAAGAATATTTTATTATTCTTTTAACTGTCCAACTTCCTTTAGAAAAACATTCTAAAGAAACAAGCTTAACCTTATCATCAAATTTACCATATTTTAATTTTTCTTTATTAATCAAAATAGTACCATCAAATTTATTTAAACCCATTATAGTATTTAATAAAGTACTTTTACCCGATCCATTCATGCCGGTTAAAGTCACAAAACTTCCCTTTTTAATCTTCAAATTTAATCCATCAAAAACTTGAATTTTACCATGATGAACTTTTAAATTTTGAATATCAATTACGTCCATGAATAATCACCAATGTTTATTATAATATAACCCGATTTTATTGTAAATAAAATTTTAAAAAAACAAGTATTAAAACTTGTTTTTATAAGCCTCTAGCATAGCTGGTAAAGTATCCAAAATTGCATTTGTATTATGCGTCATGATTTTTGTATAAACATATTTAAAATCTTCACCACTTCCTGGTAAATCGAAATCCATAAATTGCGCTAGTGGTGTAGCTCTAACACGGCCTAACTCAATTAATAAAGTTATTGGAAATAAAGTTCTGATCTTCGCATCCATTGTTGTATAAAGTTTTTCACTAATAAGTTTGTATCCAGCTGATGATGCATATATTTTAGCTAATTTTAAATCATTTTTAGCATAACTATCATTTTTCGCCCAAGGATTAATTTTATTATGTCCATCCAAATAATATACAAGACCTCCACAACTATGATAAATAAGCGACCCAATAAAATCATTTTCAGTGTTTATTTTATTATAAAAGTTAAACAATGCTTCATTTTCTTTTTCAATTTCGCCAGGTATTTCATAATAAGGACATCCTACTGGCCCAGGATTACTTCTTATTATATTGTTAAGATGTAATTTATCATATATTTTTTCACCATTTGTAATTCTATCAATAAAATTACTACTTTCTACATTGCTGTTTAAATCTACACCTCGTCCATTACTAGACCAATTTATTAAACAGCCTTCTGGCAAATCATATTTTTGAAATAAAAATTTTAAAGATTCTTTCAAAGCTTTATGTTTATCATCTAAACAATTATAATCAGCATGTCTAAACATCATCTGTTGAAGTTTTATAGAATTATCTTTATAATTTATAGCATAATCGCCTTCTATTTGGCAATTACGATAATATGCTAAACAATAAGTTTGAACAGCATCTTCAGGCATATCCTTAGAAATTAAAGTTCTAATTGCACTAGTCACAATAATTGTTCCTTCTGGATTAACAAAAGGAATAAAATGTATTGTATAAATTTTAGGATCAATAAAAATTTCTTTTTTAGAAAGTTTTTCCATAAACCTAATTACAAAAACATTACTTATCAATTCAGATGAATGAGTACCACCTGTTATGATTACATGGTATTTACCATTTCCGTATGTATAATGATCAATAGCGTAACCAAACGTACTATAACCTATTGGGTTTTGTTTTTCTATAATAGAATTATCTAAAGAAGATAATAATTCTTGCATTTCATCATAATCTAATAGTCGTTTCATAATTTCACCTCTCTCATTATATCATATTTAACAAGAAAAAAATAAATCACCTTGATTTACTTTTTTGAATTCGATAAACCACTTTCAAAAGTAATTTTCGTGGTACAAATCTAGATAAAGTGGTAGCAATTTTCATCTTTAACCCCGGAATAATAATTAATTTTTCATCGAACATTTTTTTAATTGCATATTTAGCTACATCCATGCTATTTAAACCCTTCATGCTAAATTTTACTTTAGCCACTTTATTAAATTCAGTATTAACAGGTCCTGGACATAAACAACTAATAGATACATTACTATCTTTTTTCTTTAATTCTTGATAAATAGCTAAACTTAAACTAACAACATAATTCTTAGTAGCATAATAAGTAGCCATTAAAGGCCCTGGCATAAACCCAGCTGATGATGCAACATTCAAAATATAACCACGATCTTTTCTTAAAAAATCCTTTAAAAATATTTTTGTTAAAGTGTGAACAGATTTAATGTTTAAATCTATCATATCAAGTTCTTTATCTAAATTACCATCTTCAAAATTACCACACATTCCAAAGCCCGCATTATTAATTAAGACATCAATATTTTCTTTTTTTACCATATTATAAAGTTCCATACAATTATAAGTGCTAGAAATATCCATGACAATAACTTGAGCCTTATCCCCAAGTTCTTTTGCTAATTTTTCTAATCTAGTTTTCCTTCTAGCAACAAGTATTACTTCATATCCTTCACTAACTAATGCTCGTGCCATATCTGCGCCAATACCTGAACTTGCGCCTGTTATTAATGCCTTCATAAAATCACCTTTTCAAGAATTTATTATATATTATAAGCAACCATTTGTAAACAAAACATTCAACACTTTACTAAGAAAGTTTCTTTTTCAAAACATAATCATTTTGCCTTAATCCAAATCTACGCATCTTATCTAATGAACTTTCAATTATATAAGATACAGCTGCTTCATTTAAACCAAAATGCAATGCAATTTCTGGAATTGATAACTCTTTATCATCTAATCCAAAATATTGAATCATAATTTCCTTGTTTCGTGGATTTAAAACAGTCAAAAGTTTATCAATGTATATTCTATCATCAGAAAATTCAAAACAATCATCAAAATCATATGATGGTTCATCATTATCCTCCAAAGGCATACTTGAAAGTTCAATAAACTCCATAGCCTCATTTTCTTCATAATCAAAAATATAATTTTCCAATAAAAATTGTATTTGAACATTAATATAGGTAGAAAGTTCAGAATACTCTTCCACCTCTAAACATTTGTCAACTCCAGCAATTATTCCAGATAATCCTTCATATAAAGCTTCTTCAAAATTCTTTAATCCTTTTGAAGATAAATATGCAGCATATGCTAAAGCAATGCCAGCACTATGCATAACTATATCTTCTTTAAGTTCATCATATTTTTCTTTATAATAATTATAATTAGGTATTTGAAGTAAAATTTCTTGCTTAGACATATCAGACTTCATCGCAAAATCTATTATTCTTTTACATTTTGATAATTCCTCTAATTTTAAAATTTCTTCATCTTCTGAATAAGGATTAGGTAATCCGTTAATCATAAAATCACTCTCCAATAATGTCTTTTATATTAGCATTTTTCTTAAAAAAAGTCAAAAAAAAAGATACTATTTAGTATCTCCTTCTACAAGTGTTAAAACAACCATTAATGAATCGTCGCCTCTACGTTCATCTAATTTTAAAATTCTTGTATATCCGCCATTTCTAGTTGCGTATCTTACAGCTAAATCATCAAAAACTTTTTTTGTTGTAGCTTTATCGTTATGTAAGAAAGCTAAAGCTTTTCTTCTAGCAACTAATGAGCCATCTTTACCATATGTAATCATTTTATCAACAAATTTACGAACTTCTTTAGCTCTAGTTTCTGTTGTTACAATTTTTTCATTATTGATGACATCTTTAGTTAGATTGGCAAGCATACTTCTTCTATGTTTATTATCTCTTCCTAATTTTCTATAAGCCATAATATTCCTCCTAACTATTAATCTTCATCACGGAATTTAAGTCCCATATCTTTAATTTTATCGATAACTTCTTTTAAAGATTTTTTACCTAAATTACGAATTTTCATCATTTCTAATTCTGATTTTTCTGTTAAATCACCTAGAGTATTAATATTCGCACGTTTTAGACAATTATAAGCACGCACTGAGAAATCTAAATCATCAATTGATGTTTCTAATTTCTTTTGTTTACTATCCTCTTGTTTAGCGTTCATAATACCAGTAATATCAGCAATTTCGCTTAAATTAGTAACTATATTTAAATGTTCAATTAAAATCTTAGCACCAAGTGCCATTGCTTCTTCTGGTCTAATAGAACCATTAGTTTGTACTTCCATGATTAATTTATCATATGAAGCATCTTGTCCTACACGAGCACTATCTACATAATAACTAATTCTTTCAATTGGTGAATAAAGTGCATCCATTGGAATAAATCCTAATGTTGCATCACTAATATATTTTTTATTTTCTGAAGAAAGTGCAGCTCCTCTGCCGTTAGCAATAATAAATTCCATATCCAATTTACCACCTTTTGCTAAAGTAGCAATAACTTGGTCTTTATTAATTATTTCAACGTCAGCATCACATTTAATATCAGCAGCTGTTACTTCGCCTTCTTCACTTACAGATAAATGTGCAGTTTTAACTTCATCTGTATTATTTTTAATAACAACACTCTTTAAATTTAATATAATTGCTGTTACGTCTTCAATTACACCTTCAATAGTTTGAAATTCGTGCATTACACCATCTATTTTAACAGCTACAATTGCACTACCTGGCATTGATGATAACATTACTCTTCTTAAAGCGTTTCCTAATGTTATCCCGAACCCTCTTTCTAAAGGTTCTAATTCAAATTTTCCATAATTATTATTTTCAACATATTCTGTTATTTTATAATCTGGTTTTTCAAAGTTCATAAAGAGCTCCTTTCCTTTTATCCACGTGGTCGTTTTGGTGGACGACATCCATTATGTGGGATAGGTGTTACATCAGAGATTGAAGTGATTTCTAATCCTGCAGTTTGTAATGAACGAATTGCAGTTTCACGTCCAGATCCTAAACCTTTAGCGAATACTTCAACTTTTTTCATACCCATCTCAGTAGCAGCCTTACCAGCTGCTTCTGCAGCCATACCAGCTGCAAATGGAGTAGATTTTTTACTACCTTTAAATCCTAAAGTTCCAGCTGATGCCCAGCTTATAGCATTACCATCTTTATCAGTAAGTGTTACGATAGTATTGTTAAATGTTGAATGAATAAAAGCTTTCCCTTCTGGGACATTCTTTTTAACTTTACGTTTTCTTGCTTTATAAGCCATAATATCCTCCTTTATAGTATCCTATTTCTTTTTATTAGCAATTGTTTTTGCTTTACCTTTACGAGTACGTGCATTTCTGCTTGTTCTTTGTCCATGTACTGGTAAACCTTTTTTATGACGAATACCTTGATAAGAATTAATTTCCATCTTAGTTTTAATGTTCATGTTTACTTCACGACGTAAATCACCTTCAGTTAAATATTTATTTACTTCGTCACGAATACGAGCTAATTCATCATTATCTAAGTTTCCTGCCTTCTTATTTAAATCTACATTAGCATCTGCTAAAATTTGTTTTGATAAACTTCTTCCGATACCATAGATATAAGTAAGTGCAATTTCAATTCTTTTATTATTAGGTACATCTACACCTTTAATACGTGCCATAAAACACCTCCTATTAACCTTGTCTTTGTTTGTGTTTTGGATTAACACAAATTACCATTGTTTTTCCATTACGTTTGATAACCTTACATTTATCACACATTTTTTTGACTGATGGTCTTACTTTCATAAATATTCCTCCTACCTTGTTACTCTATAGGTTATACGCCCACATGTTAAATCATAAGGTGATAATTCCACTTTCACTTTGTCACCTAATAAAATACGAATGTGATGTAAACGCATTTTACCAGAAATGTGGGCTTTTATAACGTGATTGTTTTCTAGTCTTACCTTAAATCCTCCACCTGGAAGAATTTCTTCTACTAAGCCTTCTAGTTCAATGACATCTTCTTTAGCCATTGTATCACCTCCTAGTTAAAATTTCATACCCATCTTTAGTAACTAACACAGTGTGTTCAAAGTGTGCGGATGGTTTATCATCAGCAGTAATAATAGTCCAATCATCATCTAATAAATAGATTTTTCTTGTTCCTAAATTAAGCATAGGCTCTACAGCAATAACCATACCTTCTTTTAATATTGGTCCAGTATGACGTGCTCCATAATTGGGTACATCAGGATCTTCGTGAACATCACTACCGACACCATGACCAACAAGTTCTCTAACCACACTAAGATTATGCTCCGTAGCATATTTACTAACAGCAAATCCAATATCACCGATATGACATCCATCATGAATGGCTGACAAACCTTTAAATAATGATTTTTCTGTATGCTCAAGTAAATACTCTAGATTTTTGGAGATTTTACCAACTGGATATGTCCAAGCCGAATCACCATGATAACCTTTATAACAAGCACCTATATCGATTGAGATAATATCTCCTTCTTTAAGTACTCTATTACTTGGAATACCATGTACAACTTCATTATTAATTGAAGTACATATAGCAGCTGGAAAACCATCATAACCCTTAAATGATGGGGTTGCGCCTCTTTTAATTATATAATCTTCGGCAAGATCATTCAATTGCTTAGTTGTAATTCCTGGTTTAATATATGGTTTCAAAAAGTTATGTGTACTACCAGTAATTTCACCAGCTATTTTAAGCAATTCAATTTCTTTCGGAGTTTTAATGCTAATCATAAAAGCCTCCTATTATATCTTCGATTTGTCTAAAAGCATAATCAATACTCTTAGAACTATCAATATGATATACTTTTTTATTTGCCTCATAATGATCAATAATTGGTGCTGTTTCCTTTAAATAAGTATTATACCTATCTTGGTAAGTATCAAGATTATCATCTTTTCTACTAATTAATTCATGATTACATTTATCACAAATTCCTTCTACCTTTGGCATGCTTTCTTCTATTAAAGCATTAAAAACCACTCCACAATTTGGACAAATTCTTCGGCCAACTATTCTCATTTCACCAATTTCCTTTGGAACATCCAAAGCAATAATTAAATTTTCTTTATCATCATTTTGACAAATATCTTCATATATACTTATTTGTGACATGCTTCTTGGAAAACCATCTAAAACATATCCATTTTTACAGTCATCCTTAGATAACCTATTTTTTAATAGTGTTGCTACTACATCATCACTAACTAATGCTCCTTGTTGAAGCTGTTTTTTAATCGTTTCATCTTCAACATTTCGAAGCAAATCGCCAATTGAAATATGTACAAGTCCATATTTCTCGCATACTAATTGTGACAATACTCCCTTGCCTGCAGCAGGAGGGGCTATAAAAGTTATATTTATCATTACATACCCCTATTTTTATAACTGCGGCTTATTAAGTTGCTTTCAAGTTGTTTATAACATTCTAGGATAACACCTACAACGATAATTAAACCTGTACCACCAATTGAAACAGTTGTTGGTAAACTAGAAAACATACTAAATATATATGGAAGTCCTGCAATAATTGCTAAGAATATTGCGCCAACTATAGTAATTCTAATTAAAACTTTATTAACATAATTAATAGTTTCTTCTCCTGGTCTAACCCCTGGAATATATCCACCAGATTTTTGTAAATTTTCAGCCATTTCCTTAGGTTTAATTATTATAAATGTATAGAAATATGCAAATAATATTATGAATACAATAAATAATATAAATCCTGTTACTGAAGAAAGACTAAGCCATTTATTTACAAAAAGCATCATCTTTTCATTTTTAGAAAATTGTGCTATAAGTGCTGGCACTGAAATAAGTGCTGAAGCAAAAATAACTGGGGTAACTCCTGAAGAGTTAAGTTTAAATGGGATATATGTTTGTTTACTTCCGTAAACATTATTTGTTTTATTAGCATATTGAATAGGTATTCTTCTTTCTGCTAATTGATCATATAATACTCCTATAATAATTGCAATATAAACTACTAAGAAGATTACAAAAGTAATAATACCTAAAAATGTAGTTTGTGCACTTGCTGTATCTACAAGACCATTCCAAGCTTCAGTAAACATATGTGGAACACTTGCTAAAATACCAGCCATAATTATCATAGAAATTCCATTTCCTAAGCCTTTCTTAGTGATTTCATCACCAATCCAAAGTAATAGACAAGTTCCAGCAGTTAACACTAATGAAACCTCTAAATAATCCATTACTGTTCCATTCTTAACAAAGGCAAATGAAAACATATATCCTTGAATAAATGCCATAGCAATACCCATAATTCTTGTAATTTGATTTAATTTATTCCTTCCTGTTTGACCTTGTTTAGCCAAATCAGCAAAGTATGGAATAATATCCATTTGTAGTAATTGCATAACGATTGATGCAGTAATATAAGGCATAACACCTAATGCAAAAATCGAAAAATTCTTCATAGCTCCGCCACCCATAATATTAAGTAGCTCTAAAAATCCCATATTTAAATCTTGACTTGTCCCAGGAACAGGAATTGCTGTTCCTAATTTAAATATAAATAACGCTACGAAAGTAAATAATATTTTTTTACGTAAATCTTTATTTTTACGACTAAATATTTGTTTAATGGTTGAAAACATTAGATCACCTCTGCTTTTCCACCTAATTTTTCTATTTGTTCTTTAGCTGAAGCAGAAAACTTATTTGCTTTAACCACTAGTTTTTTTTCTAAAGTACCATTTCCTAATACTTTAATACCATCTAAGCTATTTTTTACTAATCCCATATCTTTTAAAATTTCTGGAGTAACTAAAGCATCATTTTCAAATCTATTCAAGTCATCTAAATTAATAACAGCATATACTTTTTTAAAGTTAGCATTAGAGAAACCTCTCTTAGGTAATCTTCTGAATAATGGTGTTTGACCACCTTCAAAACCTATTCTAACTCCTCCACCACTTCTTGAGTTTTGTCCGTTTTCTCCACGTCCAGCAGTTTTACCTAAACCACTTCCTGGTCCACGTCCAACTCTTTTTTTAGCTTTAGTAGCATATGGATTTGGTTTTACTGTGTGTAATTTCATACTATAATTCCTCCACTTTTTTACCGCGTAATTTTGCAACTTCTTCAGCAGTCTTTTGTTGTTTTAATGCATCTAAAGTAGCATATGCAATATTAATTTTAGTACTTGAACCTAATGATTTAGATAAAATATCTTTAATACCAGCTAGTTCTATTACAGCACGAACTGGTCCACCAGCTTTAACTCCTGTACCTTTAGAAGCAGGTCTTAGTAAAACTTTACTAGCTCCTCTTCTTCCTACAGCTTCATGTGGGATAGTATTTCCATTTACTATAGCTACATTTGTAATATTTTTAGTTGCAGCAGCTACAGCTTTTTTAATAGCAGCAGGTACTTCTTTTGCTTTACCTGAGCCTATACCAACTTTACCTTTTCTGTCTCCAACTACTACAGTTGCAGAAAAACGTAAATCACGACCACCTTTTGTTACTTTTGTAACACGGCCAATGTTGATAACTTCTTCGTCATATAATTTTGGACGGGGTTGTCTTCTTCTTGTTTCCACTTTTTTCCCTCCTCTAGAATTTTAATCCATTTTCACGTGCAGCTTCGGCTAAGGCTTTAACACGACCGTGATATAAATATCCGCCTCTATCGAATACTACTTCTGTGATTTTTGCTTTTTTTGCTCTTTTAGCAATTAACTCTCCGACTTTGATAGCTGCTTCTACATTTCCACCATTTTTTAGCGAAAGTTCTTTATCAATTGAAGAAGCGCTTACTAAAGTAGCACCTTTAGTATCATCAATGATTTGAGCGAAGATATTGCTATTTGATCTAAACACGTTAAGTCTTGGAGTTTCAGTAGTTCCTGAAATTTTATTTCTAACTCTTTCGTGTCTAGCTTTACGAACTTCATTACGATTTACTTTTTTTATCATAATATCTTCTCCTTTACTTTTTTAATTAAGCAGCTTTTTTACCAACTTTACGGATAATGTGTTCATCTTGATAACGAATACCTTTTCCTTTATATGGCTCTGGTTTTCTAATTTTTCTAACATTAGCAGCAAATTCGCCAACTAATTGTTTATCTATACCTTTAATAGTTAGTTCTGTATTTGATGGACATTCAAGAGTAAGTCCAGCTGGTGCTGTAACAACAACTGGGTGAGAATATCCAGCAGTAACTGTTAATTTACTTCCTGAAACAGCAAAACGGTAACCTACACCTACTGTTTCTAATTTCTTTTCAAAACCTTCTGTTACACCAATAATCATATTTTGAATATTAGCGTTTGCAGTTCCATGGAAATTTTTATAAGCGTCACTTTTTCTAGTAACTGTTAATTCATTTCCGTTGATTGCGATAGCAATATTTTTATTAATTTCAGTAGAAAGTTCACCTTTTGGACCTTTAACTGTAACAATATTACCATCAGTAGTAACTGTAACATTTTCAGGTATTGAAAGTACTCTGTTTCCTATACGACTCATTTTACTTTCCTCACTTTCTACCAAATATAAGCTAACACTTCTCCACCAAGTGATTTAGCCTTTGCATCTCTACCAGTCATAACACCTTCTGATGTTGACATAATAGCGATTCCTAAACCATTTAATACACTTGGAACTTCGTCAGCCTTTGCATATACACGTAACCCTGGTTTAGAAATTCTCTTAAGACCAGTAATAACGCGTTCTTTTTTAGCTCCATATTTTAAAGTTAATACAATTGTACCTTGGACATCGTCTTTTTTAATTTTATAATTTACGATATATCCTTCTTCCTTTAAAATTCTTGCAATTTCTTCTTTCATTTTTGAAGCTGGCATTTCAACTTCTGTATATTTCATTTGATTTGCATTACGAATTCTCGTAAGCATATCAGCGATTGGATCTGATACTACCATATATATCCTCCCTTCTTACCAACTTGATTTTGTAATTCCAGGTATTTGTCCTTTATAAGCTAATTCCCTAAAACAAATACGGCAAATTCCATATTTTTTAAGTACTGAATGTGGTCTACCGCAAATTTGACAACGAGTATATTCACGCACTTTAAATTTAGGTTTACGATTAGCTTTAACAATCATACTTTTTCTAGCCATAATTTCCTCCTAATCGTTATTTTTTAAACGGCATACCGAAACCTTTAAGTAAGTCTAAAGCTTCTTCATTTGTTTTGGCTGTTGTAACAAATACAATGTCCATTCCACGTACTTTAACAACATTATCATAATCTATTTCTGAGAAAATTAATTGTTCATTTAGTCCTAAAGTGTAATTTCCTCTACCATCAAATGATTTTGGACTAATTCCTCTAAAGTCTCTTACACGAGGTAATGTAATACTAATTAATTTATCTAAAAAGTTATACATGTTTTCACCACGTAAAGTTACTTTACAACCGATAGCTTGACCTTCACGAACTTTAAAACCAGCAATTGCTTTCTTAGCTTTTGTTACAACTGGTTGTTGTCCAGTGATAGTCTTTAAATCTGCTACTGCAGCATCTATTAATTTACTATTGCTAGTTGCATCACCAACACCCATATTAACTACGATTTTGTCTAATTTAGGTAATGCCATTACACTATCATAATTATATTTTTCTCTTAAACTAGGTACGATTTCTTTATTATACTTTTCTTGTAGGCGGTTCATAAATGCCCTCCTTTCAGGTTTAGTCAAGTTTTTCATTTGATTTTCTTGACACTCTTATTTTTTTACCATCTTTTGTAGTTGTATGTCCGATTCTAGATGCTTTTTTAGTCTTTGGATCGATAATCATTACGTTAGAAACATGTAAAGGTGCTTCTACTTCATCGATTCTACCAGACTCACCACCGTTTGGTTTAATATGTTTTTTAACAATATTAACGCCTTCAACGATGACTTTGTCGTCGGCTTTTAAGGTTTTAATTACTTTACCTTCTTTGCCCTTGTCTTTACCAGCAATGACAACTACTTTATCTCCTTGTTTTATTTTCATATTATTCCTCCAAACGATCTATAATACTTCCTTAGCAAGTGAAACAATTTTCATGAAATCTTTTTCACGAAGTTCACGTGCTACTGGTCCAAATACACGAGTTCCTACAGGACTCTTATCGTCTTTAATAATAATACAAGCATTATCATCAAATTTAATATAAGATCCGTCTTCTCTTCTTAGACCAAATTTTGTTCTTACAACAACAGCTTTTACAACTTTACCCTTAGCGACTGTTCCGTTAGGTGTTGCTTTTTTAACTGTTCCAACTACTATATCACCAATATTGCCAGTTTTTACTTTGCTTCCTCCTAATACTCTAATTACTGAAAGTTCGCGAGCACCAGAGTTATCAGCTACTTTTAAACGGCTTTCTTGTTGAATCATATATTAATTCCTCCTTCCAGCGAGTTATAGGATAACTGCTTTTTCTACTATCTCTACTAAACGATAATGTTTTGTTTTTGATAGTGGTCTAGTTTCCGCGATTCTTACTTTATCGCCAACTTTTGCTTCATTTTTTTCATCATGAGCGGCATATTTTTTAGAGTATTTTGCTCTTTTACCATATAATTTATCTTTTGTGTAAGTTTCTACTAAAACAGTAATAGTTTTATTGTTAGTTGCACTAACTACTTTTCCAACTAATTCTTGTCTAACTTTTTCCATAAATTCCTCCTAGTCTTGTAATTCACGTTCACGTAAGATAGTTTTCATACGTGCAACGGCCTTTCTAAGTTCGTTAATTCTTGCTGGCTTTTCAAGACTACCAGTAGCTTGGCTAAAGCGTAAATTAAATAATTCAGCTTTGCATTCAGCGATTTTTGCTTTTAAATCAGCATCGCTTAATTCTCTAAGTTCATTAATTTTCACTTGCCTCACCACTTTCTTTTTTTACAAATTTACATTTTATTGGAAGTTTGTGCATTGCTAAACGTAATGCCTCTCTTGCAACTTCTTCACTTACACCGGCAACTTCGAACATAACTTTTCCTTTTTTAACAACTGCTACCCATTTTTCAGGAGCACCTTTACCTTTACCTTGACGCATACCAATAGCTTTTGAAGTTAATGATAAGTGTGGGAAAATGTTTATCCATACTTTTCCGCCACGTTTCATATAACGTGTCATAGCTACACGGGCTGCTTCAATTTGTCTTTGTGTAATCCAAGCACCTTCTAAAGCTTGTAATCCAAATTCACCAAAGTGAACTTCTCTATTACCTCTAGCTTCACCTTCATAGCTTAGGCGGTGTGGACGACGATATTTAGTTCTTTTTGGAATGACTGCCATTGTCCTTACCTCCCTTACCATCTTTAGAAGGAAGGATTTCACCTTTATAAATCCATACTTTAACACCGATTTTACCGTAAACAGTATCTGCTTCTTTATGAGCATAATCAATATCAGCTCTTAAAGTATGACGAGGAACTTTACCCTCAGTATATCCTTCTCCTCTAGCTATTTCTGCACCATTTAAACGTCCAGATACCCAAGTTTTTATACCTTTTGCTCCAGATTTCATAACGTTTCTAATTGCTTTCTTTTGAGCAATTTTAAATGAAACACGATTTTCAATTTGATGAGCAATTTGTTCAGCAACTAAGGCTGCTACTAGATTTGGGTTTTTAATTTCCATAATTGAAATGTGAATATTTTCACTAACAAGTTTGGAAAGCTCTTTTTTTAATTTTTCAATTTCATCTCCGCCATGACCAATTACAACACCAGGTTTAGCAGTATTGATAATAACATTAGTCTTATCAGCGTTTCTTTCAATAAGAATACTTGAAACTGCTGCGTCTTTTAATTTCTTTTCTAAGAATTTACGAATTTTATAATCGTTATTTAGGAATTTTGCAAAATCTTTATTTCCTGCATACCATTTTGATTCCCAAGTTTTATTAATTCCGATTCTAAGCCCAACCGGACTAACCTTTTGACCCATCAGTTTACCTCCTTTGCTTAATTTTTCTCACTTACAACCACTGTAATGTGGCTTGATCTTTTTAAAATTGGTTTAGGGCTGCCTTTAGCACCAGCTCTACCTCTTTTTAAAGTTTTACCTTCATTTATATACGCTTCTTTAACGTAAAGATTTTCTTTTTTTAATTCTAAGTTATTTTCTGCATTAGCTGTAGCCGAAACAAGAACCTTGCGAATTAATCTAGAAGCTTCTTTGTTAAGATTTGCTAAAATATTATCAGCTTCAATTACATCTTTACCGCGAACCAAATCAATAACTTGACGAGCTTTTCTAGGTGCTATTCTTACACCTTTAGCCATTGCTTTAGCTTCCATTTATATCATCCTTTCCGGTTATTTTTTATTCTTGTCATCGCCATGACCACCAAATTTACGTGTTAGTGCAAATTCACCCAATTTATGTCCAACCATATCTTCTGTTACATAAACAGGAATAAATTCTTTACCATTATGAACAGCAAATGTGTGTCCAATAAATTCAGGATAAATTGTAGAACGGCGAGACCAAGTTTTTATTACCTCTTTTTTACCAGATTCGTTTACTTTTTTAACCTTATTCATTAAATGTTCATCAATGAATGGGCCTTTTTTTAAACTTCTAGCCATTTATAAATCATCCTTTCTTATTTTTTACGACGACGAACAATTAGTTTGTTTGAAGCTTTCTTCTTGTTACGTGTCTTATATCCAAGAGCTGGTTTACCCCAAGGAGTAACTGGCCCTTTACGTCCGATAGGCGCACGTCCTTCACCACCACCATGTGGATGGTCATTAGGGTTCATAACAGAACCACGAACTGTAGGTCTAATACCAAGATGTCTTTTTCTTCCGGCTTTACCTAAGTTAACTAATTCATAATCAGCGTTTCCAACTTCACCGATTGTTGCACGACAAACGCTAAGTACTTTTCTAACTTCTCCACTTGCTAAACGAAGTAAAGTATAGTTTCCTTCACGTCCTAAAATTTGTACGCTTGAACCAGCACTTCTAGCCATTTGTCCACCTTTACCAGGCATTAATTCAACATTGTGAACTAAAGTACCTTCTGGAATATTTGCAAGTGGTAATGTGTTACCAACTTTAATGTCGGCATTTTCTCCACTTTCAATTTTCATTCCAACAGTTAAGCCTTTTGGAGCAATAATATATCTTTTTTCTCCATCAGCATAATTAATTAAAGCAATGTTAGCACTTCTATTTGGGTCGTATTCGATTGAACTAACTGTTCCGATTACGCCATCTTTATTTCTTTTAAAATCTATAACACGGTATTTTCTCTTAGCTCCACCACCATGATGTCTTACAGTGATTTTACCTTGATTATTACGGCCGCCAGATTTCTTTATTGTAACAACTAATGATTTTTCTGGAGTAGTTTTAGTAATTTCTTCATTTACTAAAGAACTCATACCACGTCTACCATTAGTAGTTGGTTTATATAACTTGATTGCCATATTCGTCCTCCCTTAAGATTAATTAAGTTCGATTGAACTTCCTTCTTTTAATTTAACAATTGCTTTTTTTACTTTATTAGCTCTTCCAACATAACGTCCTACTCTTTTTTTCTTAGGATATGTGTTTAGAGTATTTACTTTTTCAACTTCTACATTGAAAATTTTTTCAATAGCTTGTTTAATTTGTGTTTTATTAGCTTTTGGATCAACGCTAAATACCACAACATTTTCTCTTGCCAAATCAGAAGTTTTTTCAGTGATAATTGGAGCCTTTATAATGTCTCTATAATTTTCCATTACGCAAGTACCTCCTCTATAGCTTTAACTGCATTCTCAGTAATAACTAAGCAATCAGCCGCAACAACATCTAAAACATTGATTTCATCAACTTGTAATAATTCAACTTTTGGAATATTACGTGAAGCTAAAATTAAATTGTCAGTAAGTTCATCAACAACAATTAAAACTTTCTTAGGAGCTTTAATTGAATCTAAAACTCTTAACATTTCTTTTGTTTTAGGTGTTTCTAAATTTAAATTGTCAACAACGATAAGTTCGTTATCTAATTTCTTATAAGATAAAGCAGATTTTAGAGCTAAAACTCTTTCTTTCTTATTCATCTTTTTATTGTAAGTTCTTGGATGTGGTCCAAATACTACACCACCGTGATACCATTGTGGAGCTCTAGTACTACCTTGTCTTGCATGACCAGTACCTTTTTGTCTCCATGGTTTCTTTCCTCCACCACTTACTTCACCACGTGTTTTTGTATCAGCAGTACCTTGTCTTTGAGAATTTCTAGCTAATGTAATAGCATCATATAATACTGAATCATTTGGAGTAATACCCCATACTGTTTCATTTAAAGTAATATCGTTAACTTTTTCGCCTTTAAGGTTAATTACTGTATTTTTCTTCATAATTTACCTCCTACTCTTCTACTGCTTCTGCAGTTTCAGTGCTTTCTGTTTCACTAGTAGTTTCTACATTTTCAGTAGATTCTTCTACTACTGGAGTTTCTTCTTTAACCCAAGAAACAAGTTCTGGTCTTTCGTTAACTTTACCCATATTTTTAACAGCACTTTTAATGATTACTAACGATTTCTTAGCACCAGGAATATTTCCTTTTACTAAAATTACATTATTTTCTACGTCAACCGCAACAATTTCCAAATTTTGAATAGTTACAGTTAATGTTCCCATATGACCTGGTAATTTTTTACCTTTGAATACACGCATTGGTCGCATAGTTCCCATTGAACCTGGTCCTCTATGATAATGTGAACCGTGTCCCATAGGTCCTCTGCTTTGATTATGTCTTTTGATTGTTCCTTGGAACCCTTTACCTTTAGTAGTTCCTGTTACATCAACAACTTCTCCTCTAGCAAAAATATCTGCGCTGATTTCTTGTCCTAGAGTATAGTCTTCAACATTGACACCTCTGATTTCTTTAAAGAAGCGCTTAGGTGCAGTGTTTGCTTTATTGGTATGACCAATAGAAGCTTTTGTCGCTAACTTTTCTCTCTTTGTATCAAAACCAAGTTGAATAGCTTCATATCCATCGTTTTCTTTAGTCTTAATTTGAGTTACAACATTAGGAGTAACTTCAACTACAGTAACTGGGATAAGTTTTCCATCTTGATCAAATACTTGAGTCATTCCAATTTTACGACCTAAGATTCCTTTCATAATTTCTTCCTCCTATTTTATAGTTTGATTTGAATATCAACACCGCTTGGAATATCTAGATGCGATAACGCATCAACTGTCTCCTTACTTGGATTATTGATATCAATAAGTCTTTTGTGTGTTCTTTTTTCGAATTGTTCACGTGAATCTTTGTATTTGTGAACAGCTCTTAAGATAGTTATCTTTTCAACTTCAGTTGGTAGTGGAATTGGTCCACTTACTTCTCCGCCTGTTCTTTTAACAGTGTCAACTATTTTAGCACAAGCAGCGTCTAAATTTTTGTGTTCAAAAGATTTTAATCTGATACGAACTTTAGTTTTTGACATATTGTATCCTCCTCTCGCCTATATCTAGTATAGACTTGCTCCGTGTAAAAACCCGACGGCTGGTTAAATTTATTTGCAACTTAACCCGGCGTGTCGGCAACCTCACACATCTAAGCACGCCACACATTCAAAATTATACACGACTATTGTATGAAAATCAAGGGTTTTTTAGAACTTTTTATCTTTTTTCGCTATTTTTTGCATAAAGAAAAAGGCCACTATTTTTTTAGTAATCCTTTTATTGTTTTCTTAAATAATAATTATATATATATCCTATTTGTCCATTATACTCCACTTTTGACCAATCATTATCTGTTGTACCTAATCTTTTTAATTTTATATTTGGTTGTAATGATTCTGTCAAAGTATTATCTAATTCAAAAGTAGGGGCTTTCCTAAAGTTAGCAAATGTCTTTGTGATAACATAATCATTTGTTGGGATTATTGTTATTTTTTTTATTATTTGTTCGTTTGGATCATTGACATCAACTATTCTCTTTATAAATTTAAAATTAGCATAATTTAAATCAACATTTCCTTTTATTCCATCTATTTTGCCTTTACTTGTATATTGCAACATATCATATTTTAAATCTATGTTATTATCATACTGAGCTAACCATGTTTTATATTTTTCTTTAATTTTTTTACTCCATATATTTTTTAATGGTAAGTTACAGCTATAAATAATGGGCGTATATCCATTTTTTTCTACATATTTAAGAAAAACTTCAGCATTTTTAGATAACCTAGCATTATTAATACCTTTTAATCTATATTTATTAAAATCTTCTAAATCAAAAGCCACTGGATAACTTATATATTCTTTGTATGGATTTATTTTGTTTACAACCCATTTTGCTTCCTCAGTAGCTTCTTTTTCACTTTTTGCAGATGAATAAAAATAAATCCCTATTTGAATATCATTATTAATTGCACCTTGGATATTTTTTTCAAAGAATTCATCTATATGAATTCTACCATCTTCATAACCTCTAAATCCTACTCTTATCATGGCAAATTCAACACCACTTTGTTTTACCTTTGACCAATCTATATTTCCTTGATATTTAGACACATCTATACCAAAAGTTTTTTCTTCTATATAATCATATATTATTTCTTGATTTGAATTTAATTGATGCATACTTGTTTGGGACGTGGTAAATTCTGCACCCAAATACTTAAAAGCTGCCATACTCAAAAGAAAAGTCATACATACTATAGAAATTATAATAAAACTGTTTTTTAATGTTTTTCTAATCATACTAACACCCTTTTATATTAACTATAAAGGCATTTTTATAAAAAGACAACGCAAAATATATTTTTTTGATTTTAAGACAGTCTAAAAGTGTAAAATAAATTTCTAAAAATCAATCAATTTATATTGTTTAAAATTTATATTATATATAATAATGATAGTAAATTTGCCATTAACTATATTATTCGTTATAATAATAATGGTGAAGAAAATGAAAGTATGTATTTTAGGATGTGGAGCATATGGCTCTTCATTATCAATTATTTTAGATGAAAACGGAAATGACGTTACTCTATGGACAGCATTTGAAAACGAAGCTAAACTTTTAAACGAAACAAGAATTAGTCCAAAATTACCAAATAATGTATTACCAAAAAACATTAAAATTACCTCATCGTTGGAAGAAGCAACTAAAGAAGCTGAATTTGTTTTATTAGCTATTCCAACAGCTTATGCTCAAGATACATTATTAAAAGCTAAAGATTATATAAAAAATAAACCAATTGTTATTGCATCTAAAGGGATAGAAAAAGGGAAATATCCATTTATTTCAGATATGATTAAAAATGAATTAGGCACAAATAATGTCGCTGTTATATCTGGTCCATCTTTTGCCGTTGACGTTGCTGAAAAAGTACCAGTTGGCCTTAGTTTGGCATGTGAAAACGATGATACTATAAACTTAGTAACCAAAGCTCTAAGCAATAGTCATTTTAAACTAAGAGCCAATCATGACGTTATTGGTACTGAAATTTGTGGTGCAATCAAAAATGTATTTGCTATAGCGGCTGGTATGTTAATTGGAATGAAACTTCCAGAATCAACTACAGCCATGTTTATTACTGAATCATTAAATGACATCAAAAAACTAATTATTAATTTAGGTGGAAACGGTCAAACTAGTCTATCATTTGCTGGAGTTGGCGATTTAATACTAACCGCCACCAGTTCAAAAAGCCGTAATTTCTCATTTGGATATTTAATTGGTAGTCGTGCTAATAAAGAAAAAATAGAAAAATATAAAGAAGAAACAACCATTGAAGGCCTATATACCTTAAATACTGTCAATGAATTAATAAAAAAAGAAAATATAGAAATGCCAATCATTACCTTACTTGAAGAAATAATCTATCAAGGTAAAGATCCACAAGAATTAGTAAATTTCTTAATTAATAAAGATTAATATAATAAAAGAGTATGCCTAAGCATACTCTTTTCATAATTATTTATTTGTTTTGTTAAATCCGTATTTTTGATTAAATTTCTCAACACGTCCAGCTTTTTTAACTGTTCCTTGCTTACCTGTAAAAAATGGGTGACATTGATTACAAACTTCTACCTCTAATTCTGGTTTGTTTGATTTTACAGTGAAAGTATTTCCGCAAGCACAAGTAACTTTTGTGTCTACATATTCAGGATGAATTCCTTTTTTCATACTTATCTCTCCTTCCGCCATGACTGAAAACAGCCATAGAAATTAAATGCTTTTATATTGTAACAAACATTTTTATAAAAATCAAGCCTCAAATACCTTTTTATCAATAACCTCAATTACTAAGTCAGCAATTACCTTGCTTCCCTTTTCAGAGGGTAACGTATCTGTCGTTAATTCATCAATCATCCCATTAAATTCATTTTGTAAATTTATATATTCAACATTATATTCTAATGCCACTTCTTTATATTTCTTATTTAAATATTCTATAACCTCTGTAGCTTGATAATTATCATAATAAGGATTATAGTAACCAATCATTACAACATCCTCTTTACAATATTCACGTATCTCCTTAAATAATTTTTCCAAATTATTAGCTAGTTCATCCACATAATTATATATATCATTAGTAATAATATTACCATTTAACTTATTAAAAATATCATTTGAATCAATAGATATAGTTACTAAATCTGCTTTGATCAAAGCATTTTTTAAACTGATTGTTTTTCCACCATAGTTTTTCTTTTTATTATTTTTTATGTCATCAAGAATATCTGAAATACGATAATCCTTTTTTGTATAATTATCAACAAACTTCTCTAAAACTTTTTTATCATCTAAATAATTTTTTATATAAAAAGGATATCCATTAATATTATCTCCATAGCTAGTAACTGAACTACCCAAAGTTAAATAATAAACTTTTTTATCCATATTAGCTAAATAAATTACAAAAACAATTAAAAGAACAAGACCTGCAATTAATATTTTTTTCATGTTTTCACCTCAGATATATTCTATTTTAATTATATTGTGGTGTTTTCATTTTATACATTTTATAATTCACAAAATAACAAGTTTATAACATTTAAAAAGCAATTATCATAGACAATCACTTTACATTATATAGCAAAAATAATACCAATTATAGTTAAAACTACACCACCAAAAATCGTAGCTATTTTTCCTAGTAATTTTTCAATTTTGTTACCTATTGACAAACCAGTAAAAGTAAATAAGCAACTGCATATTGCGAAAATTAATGATGAAATTACATAATGACTGTTAATATTTGTAAGTGTAATGCCAACAGAGAAGCTATCGACACTTACCGCAAAAGCAAATAAAAAGAATTCTATCTTTTTCATAACTTTTATCTCTTCTTTTTCCTTAAAAGAAGATAAAATCATTTCAATTCCTATAAAACAAAGAACAACCGCAACGATTATATCAGGATCTAATTTAATAAATTTTAAAATAATTTCGCCTATAAACATTCCAAGAAGTGGCATAAAAAAGTGAAATATACCAACCATACCAGATAATAAATATTTGGCTTTTTTATTAATTCGTAAAGTGCCATAAACCAAAGATAAAGAAAATGCATCCATACTCAAACTTATAGCTATAATAAGTACCAATAGTAAACTCATATCAAAGCCTCCTATAAAAGTCTATGGTGTCATTCAATGTTTATTACTATAAATATTTATCAATTAATTCAGCCACAATAGATTTATATTCCACTTTAGTTTTTTCATCTCCCTCAATCAAACACAAAGGCGGAAATAAAACACACCACCAATTATCACCTTCACCATTTCCTAAAGTAACTAATAATGATTGATAATAACCCTCTGCATAAGTAACACCCTTATATTCCTTTTCTGGAAAATAATTATATCCAAAATTTATATCATATTTTTTATCATATCCTTCTTTACTTAAAATAGATTTAACATCTTTATCGACTAAATCTAAATTATTTTGAATAATACTTATAGCCTCATCTGATGACTTAGCATCTTTAAGTAAATCATACATTGTAATCTCTAATTTATTTCTAACCTTCCCCTTAATCATTTGATCGTATTGTGAATTACTATTTGGAATAATTCTAATTCTAATAGCATCATCAGGAATAGTTAAACTTTTAGCCATAGCACTAGATATAAAAACATAAAATAAACAAATTAATAATAAAGTAATTAAAGTTTTTTTCATTTAAAAAACCACCCTTCTAATTAAGTAATGGGTAGTTTTTATATTTTTTATTCACTTATGATAACTTTCGTTATTATTAATTTTAAATGATCTATATATTTGTTCTAATAAAATTATTCTAAATAGTTGATGTGGAAAAGTCATTTTAGAAAAAGATAATGCATAATTACTACGCTTTTTAACACTTTCATCTAAGCCATACGAACCACCAATAACAAAAACTAAATTAGCATTCGTATTAAAATTATTATCTATTTTTGAAGCAAGTTCTAAAGAAGAAATTTCATTACCACCAATTTCCAAAGTAATAACATAATCACTATCTTTTATATTTTTTAAAATCCTATCAGCCTCTATTTTTAAAGCTTTTTCTATAATTTTTTCATCCTTTACTTCAATAATATCAATTTTAGTATATTTAGAAATTCTTTGTTCATACTCTTTTAGAGCTGAAACAAAAAATTTTTCTTTTACTTTTCCTACACAAACAATCTTAATCATACTTCGATAAGCTCCGTTCTTTCCTTCTGTTTAGCTATTTCAATTTTAGGAATTTTTTTATTACTTTTATTTAAAGTGTTTTTCAACGTTTCTAAAGCTACTTGAGGATCATTATTTTCTTCACTAAGATGAATTAAAATAATTTCTCTTGTTTTATCAGAAATAAATTTTGATAAATAATAAGCACTATCCTTATTTGATAAATGTCCCTTATCACTTAAAATTCTTTGTTGTAAGTGATAAGGATATTTTCCTTCTTTAAGCATCCTAATATCATGATTACTTTCAAAGATATATAAATCTTTATCCGCTAATTTTTTGAAATTTTTCACATGAATATAACCAGTATCAGTAATATAAACAACGGACTTTTTATTGCTTGAAAAAACATATCCATTAGAATCAGCTACATCATGTGAAGTTTTAATAGACATAATACTTAAATCATCTATTATCAAATCATCATCTATATAATCATAATTTTTAATCTCAAAATCAATTTCTTTATGCATTTTTTCAGTTAAATAAACTTTTGGATTATATTTTTTAATAAATACCCTAAGTCCACCAATATGATCAGTATGTGTATGAGTTATAAATATTTGTTGAATACTGTTTGGTTCAACATCCAAACTTCTTAAAGTTTTTTCAATATAACTACAACTCATACCTATATCAACTAAAGATTTAGTGTGCTCAGTTTCTATATATCCACAATTACCTTTACTTCCACTAGCTAATACTGCTACTTTCATTATCTATAACCACCTGGATAAAGAACTGATGGATTAACATGACAATACTTGCAGCCCTTCCATATTTCGTAATGAACGTGTGGACCAGTACAATCACCTGTACAACCAACATATCCTATAACTTGACCACGTTCAACTAATTGACCTGCTTTAGCCACGATTCTAGACATATGTCCATATAAAGTCATATAACCATTATTATGATTAATAACAACATAATTACCATAACTATAATGTCTTTCAGCAATCATAACTCTTCCATTGTTAGTTGCATAAATTTTAGAACCATAACCTGTACCTGAAATATCAAGACCTGTATGAAGCTCACGACCTCTTCCTACTGGACTGTTACGATAAACATATCCACTACTTAATGTCCATCCACTATCTGTTGGCCATCCCCAACTATGTAAATTACCAACCTCAGGAACATATTTGTTTCCACGAACAACAATTCTACTAATAGGTTCTTTTAAGGATTGTTTTCCTTGAGGATCTACATATACAATATTGCCGTTAATTTTTTTAACTTTTTGTGAAACACGATCTAATCCATTTTCACCATTTTGAATTACCTTATCTTGACCGACAACTGCATTGTCATCATATTTTTCTTCAGTTTTATACCTACTTTCAATATCCTTAACAACATAAGACTCTTCAACAACACTAATTTGTGGATTAATTTGAGCAATTAATAATTTTTGTGAAGGATAAAGTAAATTAGTTGTACTATTTAAATCTTCATTAGAAATAAGTAATTCCTCTGGACTGACCTGATTATTAAAAGCTACACTTTCAATAGTATCTCCAGCTTTAACTATATAATTAACTTCTTTACGGTTAGTTCCATAAAGTAAATAATTAGTAAGTTCTGTTTCATCAGAATAAATTTTTTCTTTTACTGAAATATTTGTCTTTTTTAATGTAATATCTTCATTTATATAAACATTCTCAATGTTTTCTCCAGTAGTTTCAATTTTTACTTGATTATCATCTATATAAGATTTATAACGATCTTTTCCAACAAACGTTTCAATTAATGTATTAATTGCATTATTCATTACTTTCTTATCAAGAACATAAATACTTTGTTTTTCTATTTTCTCTTTTTTAGAATCAGCATCTTGAACTTTTTTATTAATAATAAATTCATACCCTCTAACTGTAAAGTCTGCTTTTTTAGATATTTTTTTATAAAGAGAACTAACAGAAATAGTTGGAGAAGAATAAGTAGTTATTTTTTTTACTGTTAAACCTTTTGGTGAATAAATTTTAGAAATACCAAACTTTCTCTTATAATATTTTCCGTTTTCATCAATATATTTTTCCAATTCAGTTTTTGATTTAATAATCCCAAGTGATTGATCATCTAAATAAACTTCATAATAATTATTAGGTTCTAAATTCTTCTTAGTACCAAAACCTAAAACAAAAATTCCAATTAAAATTATAATAATCATTAAATAAATTGACATTTTTTTCATCTTATCACCTACTAATTATTTTCTTTATTAAAGAAAGAACTTGTATTACGTTTAAAAATTAACTCAACTGTAGCAGTTGGTCCATTACGATGTTTAGCAATAATAAATTCACTATTACTAGTATCTTCATCAATAGCAGATTCTTTATTATAATAATCATCACGATATAAGAAAGCAACAATATCTGCATCTTGTTCAATTGACCCAGATTCTCTTAAATCACTAAGTAATGGTCTTTTTTCTTCTCTAGACTCAACACTACGTGAAAGTTGCGCTAAAGCAATAACTGGGATTTTTAATTCCATAGCCATTGTTTTTAAACTACGAGATATTTCTGATACCTCTTGTTGTCTTTGACCAACATACTTAGCTGAACCACTTATTAATTGTAAATAGTCAATTATAACAACATCTAATCCTGCTTCTGAATTAGCAAGCCTACGACATTTAGCTCGCATTTCACTAACCGTCATACCAGGAGTATCATCAATAAATATTTTTGTATCAGCAAGTCTACTAATTGCTTCGTTAACCCTTTTCCAATCTTGATGTTCTAATTTACCAGTACGAAGTTTGTTAGCTTCTATTTGACCAACTGATGCAAGCATTCTTGAAATTAATTGTTCAGCACCCATTTCCATATTAAATAAAGCAACACTTTTCTTAGCATTCATAGCCATATTAACTGCCATATTTAAAGCAAATGCTGTTTTTCCCATAGCTGGTCTTGCAGCTAAAATAATTAATTCATTTTCATGGAATCCAGATGTTAATTTATCTAAATCATAATATCCTGTCGGAACACCTGTAATTTCCCCTTTTAAAGAAGATAATTTTTCTAAATCAGCCTGAGCTTTATATAAAACATCCTGAATAGTCTTAAATTCACTACCACGACGATTTTTAACTACTTCAAATATTTTCTTTTCGGCAGTATCTAAAATATCACCAATATCATCAGTAGATGAAAAACCACTATCAGCTATTTCTGTTCCAGCCTCAATCAAATTACGACGCAAATACTTTTCTTCAATAATTTTAATATATTGATCAGCATTAGCAGCAGTTGGAACCACATTAACTATTTCTGTTAAATATTCAACACCACCAACTTGATTTAAAAGTTTCTTTTGCTCAAGTTCAGCAGTAACTGTTGTAATATCTATTGGTATTTTTTGATCTGCTAAATTTTTAATAACTTCAAATATTTTTTGATGTGAATCTAAATAAAACATATCTTTATTTAAAGATTCAACAATTTTATCCAAAGCTTTCTTGCTTAAAAACATTGACCCTAAAACAGATTGTTCAGCATCTATTTTTTGTGGCATTGTTTTTTCATTCATACTATTCACCTACTTACATAATTCAACTTTTAAAATAGCTGTTACCTTTTTATGTAATTCAATTTTTACGTTAGTAACACCTAAAGAATTAATTGGAACATCCAATTTAATTTTTCTCTTATCAACATTAAATCCTAAATCTTTTAATTTTGATGATATTTGTTTAGTACTTATTGTACCAAAAACTTGATCATCTTTTCCAGTCTTTACATTAAATTTTAAAACAGTTTTTTCTAATTTTGATTTAATTTCCTCACATTGCTTTAAAAGTAAAGCTTCTTCCTTAGCTGCCATTTCATTTTGTCTTTGCAATACTTTAGAACTTCCTGTAGTTTCTAATACAGCTAACTTGTTTTTTATAAGAAAAGTTCCATAACCATCTTTTACATTAATTATATCATTTTTCTTACCTTGTTTTTTTACATCACTTAATAATATAACCTTCATAATTTCCCTCCTTAATAACTTTTTTTAAGGCTTGAGATACTTCCTCAATAGATTTATTTTCTATTTGACAAGCAGCATCAGTCAAATGACCTCCGCCACCAAGTAAATTCATAATTTCACCAACATTAATATTACCCATGGATCTTGCACTAATGCCAATAATATTATTAGTTAATTTTCCAATTGCAAAAGAGGCCTGAATACTTTCTATTTTTAATAACTCTTTAGCTAATAAAGCAATTTCTACATTATCATGTAAATTATTATCCATTACACATAAAATAATATTATCAGTTACCTTTTGACTATTTTTAATGTAATCATATCGCTTAATTAATTCATTCATGGGTTCTTTTAATATTTCTTGTTTCAAAATCAAATTAGCACCATGGTTAATCAAAAATCCTGCAACTTTAAAAGTTCGTTCAGTTGTTTTAAAATTAAATGAATTAGTATCAACTTCTAACCCCGCCAAAAGTATAGTAGCAAGTAAACCATCTAAATCATAATTTAAAAAATTTAAATATTCAACAATAATTTCCACCACACTAGATTTGGTAGAATCACATATATAACATAATGCATCTTTAATATAAGAATCCGCCTTAATATGATGATCTATTATAACCTTATCTTGGATAATATCCAACAAATTTAAACACTCTACCAATTCCGGCTTTTGGGTATCCAAAACAATTAATAAAGTATCTTTATCTACTTGAATTTCTTCTTCAGAAATAAATGAAACGTCAATATTTTCATTTACAAGTGAAAGAGCCTTATTTAAACAATTATCAATATTTTGCTTTGGCGATACTATATAACATTGTTTTTTTAACCTATCAATAATTTTAAAAAGAACAATTGCACTACCCATACCATCTAAATCAGGTTTAGCATGAGTCATCAATATAATTTTTTCATGTTTATTTATAAGATTTGTAAGCTTTCTAAACATTGAATCCATAATTTCACCTTCATTATTAATTATACTATAAATTAATTATTATGTCTTGTAATTTAATACTAAAATTTTATATATGAAAAAATAATCAACTCCTTTATAAAGTTAATTATTTTGCTTATTTCTAATTTTATCAGCCATTTTTTTTATTTTATTAAACCTATGATATAGTCCTGATTTAGTAATTTTATTACCTGTTTCTACACTAATAATTTCACTAAGCTCTAAAAGTGATGCATCAGGATATTTTTGACGATAAATAGCCGCTTCCTGTTCTTTTAACCCAAGCAAATCATAAACTCCAACTTTTTTAAGAAATTCAATATCTTTTACTTGAGCATTCGCCGTTTCAATAATTCTATCAACATTAGCTTGTTCACAATTATTAAGTCGATTTGTCATATTTTTATGATCACGATAAATCCTAATATCTTCATAATACAAAACAGCTCTAGCAGCACCTATCATTCTTAAAAAATCACCTATTTTTTCAGCACCTTTTATATAAACCATATATCTATTCTCACGATGTAACACTTTACTATTCAAATTAAACTTATTTAAAAGCATTTGAATAAATTCTGCATATTTCAAATTGCTTAAATTAAATTCCAAATGATATCTAGAAGTTTTAGGATCATTTATACTAGCACACATAATAAATAACCCTCTTAAATAAGCTCGCATTAAATCTTCATCAGCCCAAATAAAATCTTCTGGTATATCTCCATTAATTCCTAAAGACTTTAAAATTTCTAAAGTATTATGATGAACTTCTAAAATATAAAGCATTTTTTTATTATAATTATAACCTTTTCTAACCGTAATACTTGGATAAACATTATATAATTCCTTTATTAAAGAATAAACACGTCTAGCCACACTATTATTCTCAGTCACAATTTTAATTTTATTACTATCATAGTTAGATTGAATTATTGCTGAAAGTTCAGAAATTTTTTCCGTATTAAAAACAGCTAATTTGCTAACTTCATCTTTAACCTCACTAGTAAATGACATATTATCACCTTTCTAACAAATAAGAAAGAATATCAATTGACACCTTTAAAGTGTTATGTCTAATATAATTATTTTCAATCAAAACATAATCATTTTCAATTGTATCAATTTTCATATTATCTAAACTATATTTATCAAAAATCACTAAATCTTTTTGCTCAGTAGTTTCATATTTTTTTACAAGTTGTTTACAAATATGACCTGTATTCACAACTACTGCATCAACTTTTCTTTTACCCAAATATTTATTAATTAACTTAACATGATCTGTAACAGTAAAATCGTCTGTTTCTCCTGGCTGCGTTACAATATTACAAACATATATTATTTTTGCCTTACTCTTATCTATTTCTCTTTTTACTTCTTTACAAATTAAATTAGGAATAATACTAGTAAATAAACTTCCCATACTAAGAATAATAGCATCAGCTTCTTTTATAGATTCTAAAACATCTGGATTTATTTTTGGCGTTTGTTTATAATAAACGCTTTTAATTTTATCTTTACATTGAGTAATATTATGTTCACCAGATACAACCTTTCCAGAAGTCATCTTTCCCATCAAAGTCACATTATCCTCAGTAAGTGGAATAACCTTACCTTTTAAATTCAAAAGTGAATTAACAAGTTCAATTCCATCTGACATATTTCCTTTAATATCATTAGCACCTGTAAGTAATAAATTACCAAGTGCATGACCATCTAAATCACTAGAAGTATTAAAGCGATAATCAAATAAAGACCTTACCTCTTCCTCATTTTCTGATAAACTAATTAACACTTTTCTAATATCTCCAACAGCAGGAGTATTAAACTCTTTTCTAAGTCTACCAGTACTTGCACCATCATCACAAACAGAAACAATAGCTGATATATCAAAAGGTAATTTTTTAAGACCTCTAAGCAATGTACTCATTCCAGTACCGCCGCCAAGTACAGCCAACTTTTTCATATTAATTTTCCTTTCCAATATTAAGTGCTGCTATAACACCATCATTAATAGCTGTAATAATTTGATAAAAATCTTTTATTACTACATCGCCAGCCGCATATATTCCTTTAATATTTGTCATCATATTTTTATCTGTTTTTATAAAACCGTTTTCTGTTTCAATTTTAAGATTAGAAATGAAATCCAAATTAGGCTTTCCACCAATAGCAATAAATAATCCTGAAACATCTATTACTCTATCATTATCTAAAACAACACCATCAATTTTATCAGAAACAATGATTTCTTTAACAGTAGAGCCTTTAATTAATATAATATTTTCTTTTTCTTTTACTTTGCTTTGTAAAATTTCATCAGCTCTAACTTTGTTTCTAACAATCACATAAACTTTATCACATAAATCTGATAAATAAAGAGCATCAGTAAAAGCTGTATTTCCCCCACCTATAACAGCTACATCTTTATCTTTATAAAAATTACCATCACATATAGCACAATAACTTATACCTTTTCCTATAAATTCATCCTCATTTTTTAAACCAAGCTTATTAGAAATTTTTCCAGTAGCAATGATAACATTATCAGCTTCTATTTCCTTATTATCAAGCTTAACTAAAAATTTATCTTTTTTTATTATATCTTTTACTTGTCCATAAACAAAACGAACTCCTAAATTTTTTAATTGATTAACCATCTTTAGTGATAAATCCGCACCATTAATATTTTCAAAGCCCAAATAATTTTCCAAATTATAAATTTTAAGCATTTCTCCTCCTGGAGAATTTTTATCTACAATTATAGGATCAATTCCTAATCTTTTCAAATATAAAGCCGCAGCCATACCTGCTGGTCCTGCACCAACAATAACACATGTCTTAGTCATTATTTCACCTTCTTATATTTTTCATTTTTTTTACTATAAACAAATAAACAAATACCACTAACAACCATAAATAAAGATACAATTTGAGCTATTTTAAAAGAAAAAAACATTAAACTATCAGTTCTAAATGATTCAATAAAAAACCTGCAAATACCATACCACACTAAATAAAAACTAGTTAAATATCCAAATTTTGTAAAATTTTGTTTTCTTAAAATAAGCAAAATTATAAATCCAATAAAACACCATAAAGATTCATAAAAAAATGTTGGAATATAATAATTACCATTAATAAACATTCCCTTAATAATAAAATCTGGTAAATATAAATTCTTTAAAAAAGATAAAGTAGTTTGTGGCCCATGAGCTTCACCATTAAAAAAATTACCCCATCTACCAATTGCTTGAGCAATAATCAAACCTACAACAATAAAATCCAAAATTTTTATAATATTTATTTTATATTTACGACAATACCAATATATGAAAATTAAAGCACCTATTATACCTCCGTGAATAGCAAGGCCCCCTTGCCATACTGCAAAAATTTCCATAACATGCATACTATAATAATCCAAATTAAATATCACATAATATATTCTAGCGCCTATTATTCCACAAATAATTGCATAAAACAATAAATTGGTCATAACATCTTCATCAATATCATGCCTTTTAGACTCTTTAATTGCTAAAAACGAACCGAATAAAATAGCTATGCAAAGCAATAAAGAATACCAATGTACTTCAAAAAATCCTAAATTAATTAGAGGATTCAAAGTTATCATCCTTTCTCTTTCTTGATTTAAAAATAACTTCATCAAACAGTACATTCATACATGAAATTAAAATCGAAGCAAAAACAGCATACCAAATTCCATATATTTTAAAATGTCCAGCTAAAAGCACACTTGCTAATTTCAAAATAATTAAATTGATAAATGGATAAAATAAGCCTAAAGTCATTCCTGTAATTGGAATAGTAAGCCAAACTAAAAAAGGTTTAATTGTTCTATTTAATAAATCAATCAAAATAGATACTAGAAATGGCCATATATAGAAACAAGAATTATCAATATATAAAGTTTTTTTAAATAAAAAATCAGTAAATATTAATATCAAACTATATACAATTATTTTAATAAACCAATCAAATATTTTAGAAATTAAACTTTTACTATTCTTTTCCATAAATTTCACCTATTTCATTATACCATATTCAAGAAAAAATATTAAGTTTACTAAAAGAAATCACAAAACAGTGACTTCTTATTCGCTTTTCATTTCAAATAAAATATCTCTAAGCTCCATCGCTCTTTCAAAGTCAAGATCTTTAGCAGCTTGTTTCATTTCATTTTCAATATTAATCATTAAATTAATTTTTTCTTTTTTAGAAAGTTTTTCTACCTTTTCTTCTTTAATATCTTGATTATTAGAAATTACATCACGTATTTCTTTAACAATAGTTTTTGGAACTATTCCATGCTCTTTATTATATTTTTCTTGAATACTTCTTCTTCTATTAGTTTCTTTAATTGCTACATCCATAGCTGAACTTATTTCATCAGCATACATAATAACTCTACCTTCTGAATTTCTCGCTGCTCTTCCAATAGTTTGAATTAAACTTCTTTCACTACGTAAGAAACCTTGTTTATCAGCATCCATAATTGCAATCAAACTAACCTCTGGTATATCAATACCTTCTCTAAGTAAATTGATACCAACAACAACGTCATACTTACCTAATCTCAAATCACGAATAATTCTAAGTCTTTCAAGAGTTTTAATTTCATTATGTAAATAAGCTACTTTAATATCTAGTTTTTTCAAATACATTGTAAGTTCTTCAGCCATTCTGATGGTCAAAGTTGTAATTAAAGTTCTTTCGTTTTTATCAATCTGTTTATGAATTTGATTAACCAAATCATCAATTTGATTTTTTGTGGATTTAACTTCAATAATAGGATCTAAAAGTCCAGTAGGCCTAATAATTTGTTCAACAACATTATTACTTTTTTCTTTTTCATAATCACCTGGTGTTGCAGAAACATAAATAACATTATCAAGTTTTTGTTCAAATTCTTCAAACTTAAGTGGCCTATTATCCATCGCACTAGGAAGTCTAAATCCATAATCTACTAAAGCTTTTTTTCTTATTTGATCACCATTATACATAGCTTTAACTTGAGGTATTGTAACATGTGATTCATCAATAAACATTAAAAAATCATCACCAAAAAAATCAATCAATGTAGTTGGAGTTTCACCTGGACCTTTTAAAGCAATATGTCTAGAATAATTTTCAACTCCTCTACAAAAACCAGTTTCTGAAAGCATTTCAATATCATAATTTGTTCTTTCTTTTAGTCTTTGATGTTCAAGCAATTTATTTTCATTTTGAAATTTATCCAATTGCATAGCTAACTCTTTTTTTATATTTTCAATAGCAAGTTTTAATTTATCTTCGCTAGTAACAAAATGACTAGCAGGGAAAATAGTAAATGTTTTTTTTGAAGAAATTAAAGCTCCTGTTACTAAATCAAACTCACTTATTCTATCAATTTCATCACCAAAAAATTCAACTCTTATACCTTTAGCGTGCTGAGAAATAGGAATAATTTCTAAAACATCTCCTCTAACTCTAAATGTTCCTCTTTTTAAATCAATATTATTTCTCTCATAAAGCATATCAATTAATTTTTCGATGATTTTATCTCTATCAACCTTATCACCAACACCTAAAAATAAAACTTTATCACGGTAATCAGCAATCTCACCAATACCATAAATACAAGAAACAGATGCAATAACAATAACATCCTTTCTAGCTAATAATGAAGCAGTTGCTGAATGACGAAGTTCATCAATCTCATCATTAATAGAAGCATCTTTTTCAATATAAGTATCCGTTTTAGCTACATAAGCTTCTGGTTGATAATAATCATAATATGAAACAAAATATTCCACAGCATTATTTGGAAAAAGTTCTTTAAATTCAGAATATAATTGTCCGGCAAGTGTCTTATTATGCGCTAAAACTAAAGTAGGTTTATTAATCTTTGCAATTACATTTGCCATAGTAAACGTTTTTCCACTACCAGTAACACCAAGTAATATTTGATTTTTATCACCATTTTTAATGCCATCGACTAAATTATCAATAGCTTGTGGTTGATCACCACTTGGTTTATAATTAGAAACTAGCTCAAACATATTCACACCTCCACTTAAAAATATTAGATAAAATTACTATCCAATTTTACCATTTTTATTATTTAAAAACAAGATAACTATTAATTTATAATCTTTTAATTATTTAAAATAGTTTTACCTTTTTAATAATTTATTATTTCCAATAAAACAGTTATTCATACTAAATATTATATAAAAAAAGACTGTTAATACAGTCCATATAATAAATTTATTATTCAATAGTAATCAATTCATATTCACGATTTCCAAATCCAAGATCTGCTGAAGCCTCAATAGTGTGAATACCATGTAATGATTCAATTCTTGCAATTAACTTCTCTTTTCCAGGATCTTTTGAATTATATACAAGATCTAAACAAGCTTGATCTATAGCTATTGGATCTAAACTTGCTAAAATACCTATATCATTCATACAAGGAGCTGAGGCATTACCATCACAATCACAATCTATTGAAATATTTTTCATAACATTTATAAATGCCATATTTCCTTTAAAATAATTTACTACACTAGAAGCAGCATCTGCCATTGATTCTAAAAATCTATCTTGCTTTGGCAAATTATTCCATAGTTCAACTTGATCATCAGTTACACCAGCAGTATGAATTAATGACTTTCCAGCACTAGAAGCTACACCAATAGATAATTGTTTTAATGCGCCACCATATCCACCCATAGCATGACCTTTAAAGTGAGATAACACCAACATAGAATCATAGTTAGCTAAATTTTTACCAACATAATTTTTCTTTAATATTTTACCATTAGGTATATTAAGTACCATATCTGGGCCTTCAGCATCCATTAAGTCAAACGGAAAATATTTGTCCCATTCATGTTCTTTAATCAAAGCTTGATGTTTTTCAGTATAATTTCTTGCACCAGCATAAGCTGTATTACATTCAACAACAGTACCATTTACATGATTAATAACATCTTTTACAAATTCTGCTCTTAAATAATTCTTATTTCCTTTTTCTCCAGAATGCATTTTTACAGCAACTTTTCCTTCTAATTTTTTACCCAATGCTTAATAAATTTTAATAATATTTTCTGGAGTTATATTCTTAATAAAATATACTTTGAATTTTTCCATTAATATCACCAAATTCCTTTCAATATAAATTATATCATGTATAATGGTTTTTTTATATAATAAAGCCCCTGAAAATCAAGGGCTTATTTCAAAACTAAAATTTTAATTAAGAGCAACGGTGCAATCGTCATCCTTAAAACCATAACCTCCGACTCTTGTAATTTCACTAAACTTAGTACCTTCATAAGTAACTTTATATATTGAACCTCTATATCCATTAACACATACGTCGCCTGCTGTCATATAACTTACAAATGTGAATTCACCATCTGCAATATTTATACTACCATCATTACGTAGTATATCATTTGCTGTTATAATTGCATTAGATTTTGACGAAATAGGGTCTATAATAACGCTTTGTTTTAACTTATCTTCTAAATTATAAACTTCTTTTCCCATCTTATCAAAAGCTAAAATATTAACATATCCTGTCGTATCGCTTCCACTATCTATATGAGCAAACAGCATGTTATCATGAATTGACAATGTTGCCCAACCAAAGAAACCAGCCAAACTGCAAACCTTTTTACCATTTAAATATAAACCAGTTAAAGGTAAAAACTGCTCAGCTTTATCATTATAAATATCCTCATATATTACTATTTGAATATTTTGCTCTATTCCATCTATTTTTACATTGTTAACTATATATTTAGTTAGTTTATCCTGACATTGTTCTATATTATTACCCCTTAAATTATTAACTTCATCTATTGTTGTATTATATGTACATGCTGCTTCTGTTTCAGGTACTGCACTAAGATCCCATTTAGGTTGTTGTTCTTTTTTTTCTATTTTAACTTTTTTCTTTTCCGTTTTAATTGGCTCATCTACTTTATTATCTAATACTTTTTCATATACAATATATCCACCTAAAACAAGTACTAATAATACTAAAATAATCATTAATATTTTATTTTTTTTATTTCTTTTTTCTTCCATTTAAGCTCCTCCTATTTTATAACATCATTTTATCTCAAAAAAAAAAAAAAAAACAAGTAATTTTTTTGAAAGATAATTTTTTTACATAAAACTTTACAAAAAAATTACTTAAAAAATATTTATTAAGAAAAAAATATATTAAAAATTATTAATAATTTTCAATATATAAAGCTTTTGCTAAATAAGGAATAATTTCCGAAGATTTATACCATCCAGAAGATTTTTCATTATTTTTAAGACCATTTGGATTAGACACATAAATCATATCACCATCAGTAGCAAGCAAAACCATATAATGAGAAGTAGTTGTCCATCTATTTTCTCCTTTATCCGCCCAAACACATATCAAAATAGGTCTATTAGATTTTAAATGATTTATTATACTTTTTTTAGACAAATGAACAACATCATAATAAAAATCAGAATTTTTAAGACCAAAACTATCCCTAAGTTCACTACTAATATCTTCTGCTCTTAAAACAGGACTATACATTTTTCTTAAAGCTTCTGGTGTATAATGTTTACCATACCCACTTAAAATAATAGACATAGAAGTAATACCACAACCATTTTCCTCCATTGTACCACCCCAATATTTATTATTTTTCCATGAAGCATCACCATTTTGTTTATACTCTCTATAAATTTTCAAATTCTCTTTTCCAGTTGTAAATGTCTCAAAATATCCATCATATCCATCAACATATTTCTTCCCTTCACCAGAATAATTTTTGTTCTTATCTAATTTTACAATATCATATTTAGAATCTCCTACTAAACCTTTAAAGTTTTGAATACAGTTTAAAATATTATCTTTATTAATTAAAATAATACCTGTAATAAAAATTAAAACACATAAAAAATACTTAATATTTACTTTTCTTTTTTTCATATTATACTTCCTTTCTAAAATACATTATAAAAAAAGAAAAATAAAAATGTTTTAAAATTTAATAAATAAATTCTTAATTTTTTCTTAAATTTATTTAAAAAATAAAAGTAATTGGAAAACAATGATATAATTTAAAAAGAAAGAGGAAAAATATGAACATATTAGTATTAGATGATGAAAAAGAAATTGCTGATTTAGTAGAATTATACTTAAAAAATGATGGTTTTAATGTTTTTACGTGCTACAGTTCTAAAGATGCTCTAAATATTATAAAAAAAGCAAAATTAGATTTAGCTATTTTAGATGTTATGGTAGATAAAACAAACGGTTTTGATATTTTAAAAGAAATAAGAAATCAAAATCTTAATTTTCCTGTAATTATGTTAACAGCAAAAATAAACGATCAAGACAAAATTAAAGGATTAACACTAGGAGCAGACGACTATATAACAAAACCATTTAACCCACTAGAACTATTAGCAAGAGTTAAAGCTATTTTCAGAAGATATAATAAATATAATAATCAAAATTCTAATATAATCGAAATAAATGGACTTGTTATTGATAAAAATTCACATTTATGTACGTTATATAATAAAAAAATAGATTTAACACCAATTGAATTTTCTATTGTTTATTATCTAGCCAAAAATCAAGGAAAAGTAATTAGTTCTGAAGAGTTATTCGAAAATGTATGGAAAGACAAATATTTAGATAATAATAATACTGTTATGGTACACATTAGAAGAATTAGAGAAAAATTTGGTGATAAAGAAACCAAAATAATAAAAACAGTATGGGGAGTAGGTTATAAAATTGAAAAACAATGAATTAAATAGTTTAAAAAGTAAACTAGCAATTAACGCAATTATAAAAATAATCATAATATCAATTATAAGTATTATTATAATAAACATTTGTATAGATGGAATTTTTAACGATTATTTTGCAAATATAATAAATAATAATAGTCATATTATATATATTTTACTCGTACAAAATAAAACTATTATTATGGCAATTATCTATTTTATAACCATAATAATAATCACTTATTTTGTTATCAAAAAATTAAACAACAATTTAATTGAAATAATAATAAATGTTAATAATATCTTAAATAATCCTGATAAAGACATACTACTATCTAACGATTTAGGATTGCTTCAAAACAATTTAAATAAAATTAGATTAGATTTAATAAAAAATCGTAACAAAGCCAAAGAAGAAGAAAATAAAAAAAACGATTTAATAATGTACATGGCTCACGATCTAAAAACACCTTTAACATCAGTTATTGGATATTTAACACTGTTAAAAGAAGAAAAAAACATCACCAAAAAACTTCAAAATAAATATATAAAAATAGCATTAGATAAATCATTAAGAGTAGAAGAATTAACAAATCAATTTTTTGAAATAACTAGATATAATTTACACGAAATGACTTTAAATAAAAACAATATAGATTTAGCATTATTATTTGATCAACTTATAGAAGAAGTTTACCCAATGTTACAAGATAAAAACTTAAAAATTAAAATAAACAAAAAAAATCAGCTTCCATTTAACGCAGACGGAAGCCTTTTAGCTAGAGCTTTTAATAATATTATAAAAAATGCAATTAACTATAGTAAAGAAAATACAACAATAGAAATAGACATTAAAGAATTTGAAAAAAGTTATAAAATCACATTTAAAAATAAAGGTGATAAAATTCCTAAATATAAATTAGATAAAATTTTTGATAAATTTTATCGTATTGATGATTCTAGAACATCAAAAACTGGTGGTGCTGGTTTAGGATTATCAATCACTAAAGATATTATAAATTTACATGGTGGATCAATAAACGTTAAAAACGATGATGAATTTATAAAATTTATTATAAGATTATATAAATAAAGGAGAATAAAATCTCCTTTTTATACTATCCTCTTTTCCTTCCATTTTTTTATTCTATCTATAGCTTTAATAGTATCTTCACGACTTCCAAAAGCCGTTAATCTAAAATATCCTTCCCCATTCGGACCAAAACCACTTCCTGGAGTTCCAACAATATTAACCTTTTCTAGTAATTCATCAAAAAATTCCCATGAAGTCATATTTCCATTTATCTTTAACCAAATATAAGGTGAATTAATTCCACCATAAATTTCAAAACCAGCTGCTTTTAATCCATCACTTATAATTCTAGCATTTTCCTGATAATAATTAATGTTCTTTCTAATTTGTTTTTGCCCTTCTTCAGAATAAATAGCCTCGGCTGCTCTTTGTGTAACATAAGATACACCATTAAATTTAGTACATTGTCTGCGATGCCATAATTTATTTAAAGATACACCATTCACTTTTAATTCCTTAGGAACAATTGTATAAGCACACCTTATTCCAGTAAATCCTGCAGTTTTTGAAAAACTACGAAATTCAATAGCTACGTCTTTAGCACCTTCAATTTCATAAATACTGTGAGGTACATTATCTTCAGTAATAAAAGCTTCATATGCCGCATCAAACAAAATAATAGAATTATTTTTTCTAGCATAATTAACCCATTCAGATAATTGCTTTTTTGTTAAAACAGTTCCTGTTGGATTATTTGGAAAACATAAATAAATCAAATCTACTTTTTCATTTAGTAAATCTGGGACAAAATTATTACTAGATGTAACAGGCATATAGACAACATTTTCATATTTACCAGTTAAAGAATTATACTGCCCTGCTCTTCCTGCCATAACATTAGAATCTAAATAAACTGGATAAACAGGATCAGTAATAGCTATTTTATTTGAAATATCAAAAAGTTCCTGAATATTACCAGTATCACATTTAGCTCCATCTGAAACAAATACTTCATCCTTATCTAAATTAACACCATATTTAGCATAATCAAAACTAACTATTTTTTCCCTTAAAAAATCATATCCTTGTTCTGGACCATAACCTTTAAATCCTTCTTTTGTCGATAATTCTAAAATTGCCTTATTCATTGCTTTTATACACGCCTGTGGTAAAGGACAAGTAACATCCCCTATTCCTAAACGAATAATCTCCTTATCCGGATTTTTCCTTTGATAATCTTGAACCTTTTTAGAAATCGTCGAAAACAAATAATTATCTTGTAACTTTAAAAAATTTTCATTTATTTTTACCATTTAATCTTCTCCTTCAATATAAAATATGAATTATAAATAAAATCAAAACAAAAACTTATACACTTTTAGAACTTTTCCACAGTATAAACTATTTTTTTATCTAAAAAACAAGTATTTTGTATAATTTTGAATATTAATATTAGTATTTATATTATTTATTTAAAATATAATTAATAAGGAGGAAAAGAATGAAAAAATTAAAATTAGCTGTTGTTGGTGCAACTGGTGTAGTAGGGCGTACAATAATAAAAGTATTAGAAGAAAAAAAATTACCAATTGAAAGTTATGCGTTTTTTGCAACAAAAAAATCTGCAGGTAAAAAAATAAATATTTTAGGAAAAGAATATACAGTACAAGAATTAACTGAACATTCTTTTGATGAAAAATTTGATTATGCAATTTTTTCAGCTGGAAGTGATACATCTAAAAAATATGCTCCCATTGCCAAAGAAAAAGGATGCATTGTTGTAGACAACAGTAGTTGCTTTCGCATGGATAAAAATGTTCCATTAGTTGTCCCAGAAGTAAATTTTAAAGATGCTTTAACTCATCATGGAATCATCGCTAATCCAAACTGTTCTACAATTCAAGCAATGCTTCCATTAAAAGCATTAAATGATAAGTATAAAATAAAAAGAATAATATATTCTACATATCAAGCTGTTTCTGGTGCTGGTAAAAAAGCTTTAGAAGATTTAAAAAACACAGATGGAAATTTACCTTTAAAAAAATTCCAATATCAAATTTATAATAATTGTATTCCGCAAATTGATACTTTTACAGAAAATGGATATACAAAAGAAGAATTAAAAATGATAAATGAAACAAGAAAAATTTTACATGAACCACAATTAAAAGTCACTGCTACAACAGTTAGAGTACCAATTACAAATTCACATTCTGAATCAATTAATATTGAATTTGAAAATGAATTTGAATTAAATGAAGTAATAAAAACATTAAAAGAATTTACAAATATTATTGTTCAAGATGATATAAACAACAATATCTATCCCATGCCTATAAATGCAACAGGTCATGATGAAGTATATGTAGGTAGAATACGTCGTGATTATTCAACCAATAATGCCATAAATTTATGGGTAGTAGCCGATAACATAAGAAAAGGAGCAGCTAGTAATGCTGTACAAATTATTGAAAAACTAATTAACCAAAGTTCTAAATAAAGGCGTGATAAAATGATGAATACACTAGTTATAAAATTTGGTGGTAGCTCAGTTGCGGATAATTTAAAACTAAACATTGTTGCTGAAAAAATAATAAGTTTAAAAAATGAAGCAAAAAATATTGTAGTTGTTGTTTCAGCTCAAGGTAAAAAAACAAATAAATTAACAAAGGAAGCTTTAGAATTAGCCAAAGTTCCAAATGAAAGAGAAATGGATTTGTTATTATCAACTGGAGAACAAGTATCCGCTGCAAAACTTAGTATTTTACTAAACGAAAAAGGTTATGAAGCAATTGCCTTAACAGGTTGGCAAGCAGGCATAATTACCAATGGTATTCATGGTAATGCAAAAATAAAACAAATAAATACAAGAAAAATAAACTATGAATTAGAACAAGGAAAAATAGTTATTGTTACTGGTTTTCAAGGAGCTAGTCCACATAATCACATAACAACTTTGGGTAGAGGAGGATCAGATACAACAGCAGTTGCCTTAGGAGCTGCTTTAAAAGCTGATAAATGTTACATATATTCGGATGTTGATGGAATATATTCTGCAGATCCTGATCTTGTTATAAATGCTAAAAAATTAAGTACCATATCTTTTAAAGAAATGCAAGAAATTGCTGATGCTGGGGCTAAAGTATTACATAATAGATGCATTGAAATAGGACAAAAGTTTAATACAAACATTGTTACCAAATCTACATTTCATAATGGAAATGGGACAAAAATATTAAAAGAAATAGAAAATACAGAAATAAAAAGCATTATTAAAAATGAAAATTTAGTTGAAGTTATTGTAAATACAAAAGATAATTCAAATGAAATTTATAAAAATTTACTTAAAAATAATATCACTATAGAAGCTTATAGAAAAAATAAAAATATTATTAAATTTAGAATTTTAAAAAGTAGTTTAAAAAAAGCCGATAAAGTCTTAAAAAACTTAAAAACAGAATTTAAAAATATCGTTAAATTAAGTATCGTTGGATATGGGATTGGTGGAAATAACGATATAATTGACAAAGTTATAACTATTTTAAATAATCATCATATAAAAATAAAAGAAATTAATTTATCTCAAGTAAAATTAGAAATTTTAGTAGATGAAATACATAATGATATAGTTCGCAAATTACATAAAAAAATCATAAATTAGAAAGGAAAATTTTATGAAAAAAAAACTATTTAAAGGTGTAGGAACAGCAATAGTTACACCATTTACAAACGAAGGAATTAACTTTGAAGAATTTGGAAAACTCATAGAAAATCAAATTACAAATGGAGTTAGTGCTATTATTGTCTGTGGAACTACAGGAGAATCAGCAACAATGACTACTAATGAAAAAAAAGAATTAATTAGTTATGCTATAAAAAAAATTAATAAAAGAGTAGAAGTTATTGTTGGAACAGGTAGTAACAATACTAAATCAGCCATTGAAATGTCAAAATTCGCAGAACAAGAAGGAGCAGATGGACTATTAATTGTCACGCCATACTATAATAAAACAACACAGCAAGGATTAATAGAACATTATAAAGCAATTGCTAAATCAGTTAAATTACCAATTATTATGTATAGTGTTGCCAGCAGAACAGGAGTAAATATAACTCCTAAGGCATGTTTAGAATTATCTAAAGTAGAAAACATTGTTGCTATAAAAGAGGCTAGTGGGAATATATCACAAGTCGCAAAAATTGCGAGTTTATGTAAAGATAATTTAGATATTTATTCAGGAAATGATGACCAAATTATACCTGTATTATCACTTGGTGGTAGGGGAGTAATTTCTGTATTATCAAATATAATGCCTAAATACACATGCGAAATGCTTAATAATTTTTTTACTGGAAATATACAAAAAGCTACAAAAATGCAACTAGAAATTATTGATTTAATTGATTCATTATTTTGTGAAGTAAATCCAATTCCTGTAAAATATGCTTTAAATCTTTTAAATTATAAATTTGGAAAACCCAGACTACCATTAATTGAATTATCAAAACCTAACCAAGTAGAAATTAAAAAAATAATGAAAGAACATAAATTAATTTAGGTGAAATAAAATGAAAATATTATTAAATGGTGCAACTGGAAAAATGGGAAATGAATTAATTAAATATATAGAAAAACAAGAAAATTTGAAAATAGTAAGTGGAATAGGGGAAAACATAAATAAAAATTTCAATTTTCCAATATATAAAAATGCTAATGAAATAAATGAAAATATTGATGTTATTATTGATTTTTCTAAGCCGCAAGCTACAATGAACACATTGGAATATGCTATAGAAAAAAATATTCCAATGGTTATTGCTACTACAGGTCTTTCAAATGAACAATTAGATAAAATTAAAAAAGCATCCTTAAAAATTCCAATTTTTATAAGTGCTAATATGTCTTTAAATATTAATTTAATGGCAAAAATAGTTAAAGAAATTGCCAAAGTTTTACAAAACGCTGAAATTGAAATAGTAGAAACACATCATAATAGAAAAATAGATGCTCCAAGTGGAACAGCTTTATTACTAGCAAACGCTATAAATGAAGTTTTTGAAAATACTAAAAATTATAACTTCAATAGGATGCAAACAAAAAATCCAAGAGATAAAAATGAAATAGGTTTTTCATCTATAAGAGGAGGGAATATTGTCGGTAAGCACACTATTTTATTTTACAGTGAAAATGAAACACTTGAAATAACTCATCAGGCATACAATAGACAAGTATTTGCTATAGGAGCTATCGAAGCTGCCAAATTTCTTATTAAACAAAAACCTGGACTATATAATATGAATGATTTAGTAAAATAAAGAAACAAGATGATTCTTGTTTCTTTAATATTGTAAAGTAATAATATTACTTATTAATCTTTATTTATAGTAAATGTAGTTTTATATTGATTACCTAAATCCATTTCATCAACATTAATATAATACCCCAATTGTTCTATTTGATTTGCACAATCTCTAAGTATTTTTACAACTTGTGAAAAATTAGCTTGAGAATTAACTGCCTTAACTGGTTGCACTATACCACTAGAAATAGTTGAAGGCTCAGAATAATTAACCTCAGATAAATTAGAAATTGGTTGAATTGGTGTAAATGGAATTGAATTAGAATTGTTATCTAAAGATGTATTATTTATAGGTTCAGAAACTACTGGAATTGGTTCTACTATAGGAGTATCTGTTTTAGATGAATAAATGTCAGCATTTGGAACATTAGAAAAATTATCAAGTTCTTCTTCAAAAGATGAATTATTAGTAACTGGATTAGATGGTTTTGAAACTTCAACTTGATTATTCCTAAATGCATCAGCTATTGCACTAGAAATAGTTTGCTTAGCTTCATCTGAAATAATTGGAGTAGTTATAGGTTCCTCAGACTTAACTGGAGTTGGCTCTGATTGTTGCATATTTGAATTAAAAAATTTACTTTGTTCAGTTACTGACACTGGATTATTTCCAATTTCAGATGTTTCTCTACTAGAATCAGAAATTGGGAAAGAATTATTTTGCACATTATTTTGTATATTATTTGAAGTAGTAGGGGATACAGATTGATTAAAAATACTATCAAATGTAACAGAATTATTTATAGGTTCAGACTTAACTGGAGTTGGCTCTGGTCTTTGCATATTTAAATTGAAAAATCTACTTTGTTCAGTTGTTGGTTCTACTGGAGTTTCCGTTGGTAAAACAACATTAATATCATTCTGCTCAGTAGGTATTGGTTGAACTGTTGTATCTTGTTTCATCAATTGAGAAATATCCTTTGGTGGTTCAGTTTGATTTATATCTTTTGCCTCACGCATTATTTTATCAATATCCATAAAAGCTTGGCCCCTTTCTTCGATTGAATTTTCTTTTTTACTATCAAAATCATCAAATAAACTTTCAATATCATTTGATTGATTATTAACAGAATTATTTAAAACACTACTGTTTTTTTCAGGTAATTCCTCTAATAATTTAGAAATTTCACGATCTGTTTTTTTCACAGTTAATCTTTCATTAACAATTCTATGCAACATTTCTACTTGCTTTTCTTTATCATCAATTCTAAGTAAACTTCTAGCATGTCTTTCCGAAATTTTATTATTTAATAAATATTCTTGAACCTGATCGTCCAAGTTTAAAAGACGTATTTTTTTAGTTATGGCAGATTGAGACTTTCCAATCTTATTTGAAAGTTCTTCTTTTGTAATATAACCCATATCTAAAATACGTTTATATGATACAGCCTCTTCAATTGGGCTTAATTGTTGTCTTTGAACATTTTCTAATAAAGCTATTTCTTCAGCAACTTTATCAGTTAAATTCACGATAATAGCAGGAATGGTAGTTTTATCGGCAATTTTACTTGCTTTAAATCTTCTTTCACCAGCAATTATTTCATATCTGCCATTAACTGGTCTTACAACTATTGGTTGAATAACACCATATTTTCTAATAGAATCCGCAAGTTCATATAATTTAGGTTCATCAAACTTAATACGTGGTTGAAACCTATTTGGTAAAATATCCGAAATATTAATAACCGCAAGTTGGTTAGATTCATCCATAAACTACCCCTCCCTTCTATTCTTTCAATATTATCATACTATTTTTTACAAAATATTTCAATAATTTAATGAATATTTAAAAATATATTTACGATTTTCCCATTTAATAAGCAATAAAATTACTTATTAATAAAAAATAAGTAGAAATAAATTTCTACTTATAAAGGCTTTTTCTTAATTTCAGAAAATTTTCTTGGGTATTTTTTATTAGTATAATTTAATTTTTCTATTTTGATAATAGTTCTTTGACTATTTTCAATTGGTAATAAAAACTCATTAACATTAACAATTCTAGAATCTAAAATCTTTAATGAGTTTTCATAAAGATTAATATCTTCATGTCCTTTCATAGCTACAAAATATTTATTCTTCTTAACCATTGGAATACAATATTCAAGTAAAACATTCAAAGAAGCAACTGCACGTGCTGTTACAATATCAAATTTTTCACGATTAACCTTTGCATACTCTTCGGCTCTAGCATGAACACAAATAACATTATCAAGATTTAAAATTGAAACAACATCCTTTAAAAAGTTTATTCTTTTATTAAGTGAATCAACCAAAGTTAACTTAATATGTGGATAAAAAATTTTTAATACAATTCCTGGAAATCCAGCACCTGTTCCAACATCACATAAACTTTCCTCATTAGTTAAATCAACAACTTTTAATAAAGTTAAACTATCATAAAAGTGTTTCAAATAAACTTCTTTTTTATCAGTAATAGCTGTTAAATTCATTTTTTCATTATAAGAAATAAGCAAATCATAATATTTCTCTAATTTTTCTAACTGTTCTTCATTTACTTCAATTCCAAGTTTATTAACCTCTAAAATAAATTGTTTCAAATCCATACTTACATTCCTTTCAAATACATCATTAAAATTGAAATATCAGCAGGATTTACTCCACTAATACGCATAGCTTGTCCTAATGTATCAGGTTTTACTTCCTTAAGTTTTTGCTTAGCTTCACTAGCTAAATTATGCATTTTATCATAATCTATATTACTAGGAATTAATTTATCCTCTAAATGTTTCATTTTATTTACTTCTTCAATAGATTTTTTAATATATCCTTCATATTTAGTAGTAATCATAACTTGCTCTAATACTTCAACAGAATATTCATTATCTAAAAATCTTATTAAATCTTTAACATCAATTTCTGGACGTTTCAATAAATCATACAAAGAAACACCATCTTTTAAAGCTGTAGTTCCAAGCGATACTAAGTAATCATTGTTACTTGGTGTAAGTCTTTTTTCTTTAAATTCCAAAATTGCTTTATCAATCATTTCTTTTTTCTTTTTGAATTTTTTATATCTATCATCATCTATTAATCCTACTTGATATCCATAATCTCTAAGTCTTAAATCAGCATTATCATTTCTTAAAAGTAAACGATATTCAGCACGTGAAGTAAGTAAACGATAAGGATCTCTAATACCTTTAGTAATTAAATCGTCTATTAATACACCAATATATGCTTCATTTCTTTTTAAAACTAAAGTTTTTTTTCCTTCTAACTTTAAAGAAGCATTTATTCCGGCAATCAAACCTTGACAAGCCGCTTCTTCATAACCACTTGTACCATTAATTTGACCTGCCGTAAATAAATTTTCTATAAGCTTAGTTTCCAAAGAAAACTTAAGTTGAGTAGGGTAAATAGCATCATATTCAATAGCATAAGCATATTTTAAAATTTTAGCATGTTCAAGCCCTGGTAAACTATGAACCATTTTTTCCTGTACATCATAAGGCATACTAGTAGAAAATCCTTGAATATAAATATCATCAAAATATAAACTTTCTGGTTCTAAAAACAATTGATGACGTTCTTTATCAGAAAATCTTACAATCTTATCCTCAATAGATGGACAATATCTAGGTCCGACACCTTTTATATCTGAAAGTCCACCATACATACTAGATTTATTTAAATTTTTTCTAATTATTTCATGTGTTTCTTCCGTAGTATATATTAAATGACAAGGTACTTGCTCATCGATATCATACATAGGTTTATTATCAAAACTAAATGTATGATATACACTATCACCATTTTCTACCTTAGTTTTTGAATAATCAATACTATCTTTAGCAATTCTTTGAGGAGTACCAGTTTTAAGCCTTTTTAACTTAAAACCTTTTTTTGACAAATTATCACTTAAATAATTAGATGGTTTCTCACCATGAGGACCCTCTCTTCTTCTTGTATCCCCAACTAAAATATCAGCATTCATATAAGTTCCTGTAGTAAGAATTACAGCATCAGCTAAAATTGAAGTATCATCTTCAAGTAAAACACCACTAACTTTATTATTTTTAGTTAAAACATCCTTAACCAAAGCTTCCATAATATCTAGGTTTTTTGTAGATTTTAATGTTTTTAACATTTCTTTAGGATAAGTAATTTTATCAGCTTGAGCTCTTAACGATCTAACAGCTGGACCTTTAGCACTATTAAGCATTTTAATTTGTAATAAACTTTTATCAGCATTATTACCCATTTCTCCACCTAAAGCATCAATTTCTCTAACAACAATACCTTTAGCACTACCACCAATAGAAGGATTACATGGCATATCAGCTATATTATTAATGTTTCCCGTAATTAAAAGTGTTTTATGTCCTTTTCTAGCAGCAGCTAAACATGCTTCACATCCTGCATGACCACCACCAACAACAATTATTTCATACTTCATTTTTTCACCTACTTTCCTACACAAAATCTGCTAAATAATTGATCTAATAATTCTTCATCATAACTTTCTCCAATAATTTCACCAAGTAAATTCCAAATATTTCTTAAATCAATTTCAATCATATCAATTGGAATATCCAAAGATATACCTTTTTTTATTTCGTCTATTTCCTTTAATACTTTGACTAAAATAGCTTTACTACGAGCACTAGTTAAATAAGTTAAATCAGCAGTTTCTATTTTTTCTAAATTAAAAATTTCCTTTATTTTACTACCAATACTTTCAATATTAACATCATCTTTAGCACTTACATATACTGCATTTTTTATATTACTATCATCTATTTTTTTATCTAAATCAGTTTTATTAACAATAATAATATAATTTTTATCCTTTAATTTATCTAAAATTTCCAAATCTTCAGCATTTAAAGTTTCATTATAATTTAACACAAATAATACTAAATCAGCATTCTCAATTAAATTTAAACTATTCTTAACACCAATACTTTCAACAATATCATCAGTATCCCTAATACCGGCTGTATCAATTAAATTTAAAATAATATTATCAATAACTAAAGTAGCTTCAACACTATCTCTAGTAGTACCCTTAACATCAGTAACAATCGCTTTGTCTTCACCAATAAGCCTATTTAATAAACTACTTTTTCCAACATTTGGTCTTCCAATTATTGCCGTTTTAATACCACTTTTAAAAATTTCTCCATTTTTACTTTCTTTAAGTATTTTAGTAGTTTTAACTTCCAAATTTTTAATAGCTTTATTAATGTGATTTATAGTTATTTTTTCTATATCTTCATATTCAGGATAATCAATATTAACTTCAATATTAGAAATAATAGAAGCTAAATCATCTCTTAAATCACGAATTAAAGAAGAAACTTTACCACCAACTTGATTAATAGCCATTTCTCTAGAAGTATCTGTCTTTGAATTAATTAAATCCATAATTCCTTCTGCCTCAGTTAAATCAATTCTACCATTTAAAAAGGCACGTTTTGTAAATTCACCAGGTTCAGCTAAACGACATCCATTAACAAGAAGTAATTCTAAAATTTTATTAGTTGTATTAATACCACCATGAGCATTAATTTCTACTACATCTTCCATAGTAAAAGTTTTAGGAGCACGCATAATTGAAACTAATACTTCATCAATGATTTCTTCTTTATCTTTTATATATCCATAATGAATAGTATGAGTAGGAGCTTCTTTTAATTTTTTATTTGAAAAAATTTTACTAACTATATCAATAGCATCTTCTCCACTTACTCTAATAATAGAAATAGCACCTACACCTTGAGCAGTAGATATTGCCGCAATTGTATCATTCATAAAATCACTTCCTTAAATCTCAAAAGTATTATACCACAAACAATGAAAAAAGAAGAACTAGTCTTCTTTATATTTAATAACAACATATCTAAATGGAGTTTCACCCTCACTTTTAGTAGTTAAATTATCAAATTCACCTATTATATTATGAACAATTCTTCTTTCATAAGAATTCATAGGATCTAATTTAGCATCAACCTTAGTTTTTAATACTTCTTTAGCAATTTTCTTTACTTCGAAATTAATATTTCGTTCTCTTTTTTCTTTATATCCTGCAATATCTAAATTAATTTTAATATTAAATTTTCCGAATTTTCTTACTGCTTGTCTAACAACAGTTTGAATAGAATTTAAAGTTTTTCCTTCTTTACCAATTAAAGCTGCATTATCTTCAGAAATTAAAACTACAGAAATAATATCATCATGTTCATTAACTTCAATATCAAATGAAGTATTCATTTTTCTAGCTAAATCATTTAAAAAATCTTTAATATAATTCTTTATATCATATTTAGTTACAACATATGATACATATTTTTTCTTACCAAATAACCCTGCAGTTCCTTCTTCTGTATAATAATAAACTTCATTTAAATTAACATTCAATTGTTCTAAAGACTTATTTAAAGAATCTTCCTTATTTTTTGATTCGTTTTTTATTACTTCTACCATTTTTTAGCCTCCTAATAACTTCTGCTTGAATAATAGTAAATAAACTTCCTGTTATCCAATATATAATAATACTTACTGGCATTGTCAAAGAAGTAAATGTAATAAAGACAAGCATTATATTTAAAGTAAGTTTCATTTGTTGTTGTTGTTCTTCAGAACCAGAACTAACACCTGAATTCAATTTGAATGAGAAGAAAGTAGCTAAAGCCACACAAACAGGTAAAAGAATATAAATCCATGTACCATTTGCAAAACAATTTATAAGGGCATCAAAACTAAATTTTCCATCAAACACTGCTACAAAAGGACTCATACCTAACTTAAATCCTAAAAATTTTCCTTCAAAAATTATTGGTAAACGATTTAAACTTTCTAAGAAAGCAAAGAATAAAGGCATTTGAATAAATGAAAATAAGCATCCAGACATTGGATTAATATCGTATTTTTTATAAATTGCCATCATTTCTTGTGCTTGCATCATTTGATCTTCTTGAGAAGATCTATTTTTATATTTTTTTTCAAGTTTTGTTAAATCTTTTTGTGCTAATTTCATATTTTCAGCTTGCATAGCTGATTTTTTACTAATTGGGAAAATAATTAATCTAATTAAAATTGTTACAACAATAATAGCCCAACCATAATTTCGTAAAACTCTTCCAATTTGAATAATCAAAAAGCTTAATGGCTTAATAAATAAAGTTTCCCAAATTCCACCATATTTACCAGCACCAGGATTAAACGATGAGCAATCAGGTAATTTTTTTATATTAACCTTATTTTTATCATAAGTTTTTATAACATCTTTATTAGTAGGCTTACATAAAATATTAGATGCTAGTGATTGTCCTGTTGTTTCCTCTTTAACAATTTTACCTTTATCATCTTTCAAATAAGTAGTACAACCAGACAAAGGCAAAGTAAGCAATAAAATTGTTAAACATAAAATTATTTTTTTCTTCATATTATTTCTCCTTTAATAATTTTAATCTTGATAAAGCCTCATGTAAAGATTCTTGCATTTCTAAATAATTATTATTTAAAATACCTTTACAAACAATTATAATACAATTGAAATTATTATGATATTCATATTTATCAACAATACTTTTAAGCTGTCTTTTTATTCTATTTCTCATTACTGCATTACCAATCTTTTTACCAACTGAAAATCCAAATTTATAAACATTAGATTCTCTTTTTTCAACATATATAATGTAATTTTTATATTTAAATGGTTTACCAGTTCTAATAATTCTATTAAAATCTCGATTTTCTTTAATAATATTAATTTTTTTCATAGTCCTCACCATATATTAAAACCACTGCACCAGCAGTGGAGATTAATGAGATAAAACTTTACGTCCTTTTTTTCTTCTTCTTTTGATAATATCAGTTTTCATACGAGCAAAAAATCCCATTTTTTTACTTCTTCTTCTAGTATTAGGTTGAAAAGTTCTTTTCATAATATTACACCTCCCTAAATCAACTTGCTTAGTTAATTATATAGATAAAAGGTAATTTTGTCAATATTTTTATACTTATTGTTATAGATATCAAAAAAATTCTAAAAGCAATCAATTATCTTAAAATAAATTTAGCATTATAAACTAAAATAAAGAAAATTGCAATATTTTTTTTATAAACATTTACAATTCATAAATTTTTATAATTTTTTTATTTTCCACAATATTATTTTATTATAAAATTTACCCTTTTTTCATTTATTAACATATGTGTAAAAAAATAAATAATTCACAAATGTTAATAAATATTTATCCACATATAAAGTGGAAAAACGTCAAAATAGTATAATTTTAGATATAAAAACCTATGTTAATAACTTTTTTTAGCATTTTACACTATTTTTATAGAAAAAATTGTCAAAATAATGTAAAATGAAATTAGATTGTTATTAAAGTGGGGGATTTGTATGGACTTTGAAAACATTTGGAATAAATTCTTAGAGAAGATAAAAGAAAAAGTTAGTCCTGCGTTATTTCAAACTTGGTTCGAAGGAACAAAATTAATAGACTTAAACGAACAATATGCTGTTGTATTAGTTCCTTATGAAATTTGTAAACAACATTTCGAGAAAAACTACAATGATTTGATAAAAGAAATGTTTATGGAAGTAACTGGGTCATTATTTAAATTTAAATATGTCACTAAAGAAGAACTACAAAATAAAGTAGAAGAAAGTAACAATGTTGAAGATAATAATGAAGCAATATTTGAAAGTGGACTTGATAATAAATATAACTTTGATAATTTTATCTCAGGTGAAAGTAATAAATTTGCTAAAGCAATAGGACTTGCAGTGGCTGAAAAACCAGGAGCTATGTACAATCCGTTATTTATATATGGAAATAGCGGACTAGGAAAAACACACTTAATGCATGCAATTGGAAATCATATAATGGAAACAACAAATAAAAAAGTTCTATATGTTACTAGTGAAAAATTTGTAGATGACTTTCTTAATATATATAGAAAAAATGAATCAAGTAATTTTAAAGCTGTGGATACTTTCAAAAGAAAATATCGTGATATAGATGTATTAATGATTGATGATATCCAATATTTAGAAATTGCTAGTAAAACTCAACAAGAATTTTTCAATACATTTAATGAATTACATACAAATAACAAACAAATAATAATTTCTTCTGATAGATCGCCAGATGATCTAAAAAAATTAGAAGAACGTTTAAGAACAAGATTTAATTGGGGACTTACAATAGATATATTACCACCTGATCTTGAACTTAGAATGGCTATTTTAGATAAAAAAGTAGAATCTCATGACATGAGTAATATTGTTCCAAGAGAAGTAAAAGAATACATTGCTAATAACTGCACTACAGATATAAGAAAATTAGAAGGTGCATTAACAAGAGTATGTGCATATGCAACAATTATGAATGGATCTGAAATAACTTTAGAATTAGCAATTGAAGCTTTAAAAGACTATATTGGAAAAAATATCATATCAAAAAATAAAATAGATCAAGTTATTCAATTAATTGCTAATAATTACAATATAACAGTAGAAGATATAAAATCTAAAAAAAGATTATCAAAAATAGCTGTTCCTAGACAAATAGGAATGTATATATGTAGAATTCATCTTAAAGAATCTCTTCCAAAAATAGGAAGTGAATTTGGTGGAAAAGATCATACAACCGTAATGCATTCTGTCGCTAAAATTAAAAGAGAACTAAAAAATGATAAAAATCTAGAAATTGAAATATCAAAAATAATTAATCAAATTAAATAGAGGATAATTATTTATTTTCCACAATAAATTAACAGGTAATTTAAACTTAAAATAAAAGGAAAAGTTGGTTTTTCCACACTTATCCACATCAATAATAAAAAATAACTAATTAATAAAAAATAAGGAGGAATAATTATGAAACTTGAAATAAAACAAAACATACTTTTAGAACATTTAAATTATGTAATTAGAGGAATATCAACAAAAAATTTAAGACCTATTTTAAATTGTATTAAATTCGAATTAACTGATGAAGGTTTATATTTGATGAGTACAGATAATGAAATATCAATAAAAACATTTATTAATGCTAAAGAAATAGAAAAAATAGATTCTTGTGGAGAAATAGTTGTATCAGGAAGATATATCTATGATATAGTAAGAAAATTACCTGATGAAATTATTAATTTAGAAGAAGTAATTGATTCTAAATTATATATCACAACTAAAAATTCATCATTTACTTTAAATTGTAGTAATGTTAATGAATTTCCTGATTTAGAATTAGAAACAAATAAAAATCCAATAATAATAAATCAAAAGGTATTTAAAACAATTATAAATCAAACCTCATTTGCAACATCAACTAGTGAAACAAGACCTGTTTTAACAGGAATAAACTTTAAAATAGAAAATAATGTAATGCATTGTACTGCAACAGATTCATATCGTTTAGCAGTAAAAAAAATCACTTTAAATGAAAATGTTAAAGAAAAAGCTAATATTATAATTCCTACTAAAAATTTAAATGAACTAGTAAAATTAATGTCAGATGATGAAGACAATATTGAAATGCATTTATTTGGAAATAAAGTAATATTTAAATTTAATCAAATAACTATGATGACTAGATTAATTAGTGGTACTTATCCAGATACATCAAAATTAATACCTGAAAATTTTGAATTAGTAGTAAAAGTAAAATACAATGAAATTTATAGTGCTATAGATCGTGCATCATTACTAACAAATGAGTCTGATAAAAATACAATAAAATTAGAAATAAAAGATCAAACAGCAATAATTTCATCAAATATTCCAGAAATTGGAAATGTTGAAGAAAAAATTAATGTGGAAAAAACAAATAATAATGACATGAAAATAGCATTTAATTCTAAATTTATGATGGAATCAATAAAAGCTTTAGAATCAGATGAAATAGAATTAATGTTTAATGGAGAAATAAAACCAATTATACTTAAAAATCCAGAAACAGATGATTTAATTCAATTAATTTTACCAATAAGAACTTATTAAAATAATGAATTTATATAAAATAAGTTCTTTTTTTTCAAAAATTTAGTATTTTCGGCAAAATTTGATAATTTTTGACAATCAAAAAGAGTATAAGAGAGTTGTCTTTTTTGACATAGGGGGGAAATATAATGATAAAAGACGAATATGAGATTAATACAAAAACATGTGCTTTAGTTGCCAAAAAAGCAAATGAAACTTTGATTATTGAAGGAGAACAACCAAGTATTTCTTTAAAAACACCTAAAGAACACTTAGATCATAGTTGTGAATATTATGGTAGTTCATTAGAAGGTAGATTAAGTGGTTCTAAAAGTTTATTAGGAATGTGTTATAAACTACCAGTAATTGTAGAAGAAAGCAAAGAAATAATATTTTTTCCAACTAGTTCATATAATAACGAAGATTGTTCGTGGATTGCTTTAAATAATATTGGAAGTTATGAAGATGATGGTCATAATACAATTGTACATTTTAATAATGGACAAACATGTGCCTTTGATATTTCCTTAGAATCATTTGAAAATCAAGTTTTAAGAGCTTCAAAATTATTATTAATTCTCAGAAACAGAAAAAACGCATAATTTAAAACAAAAATAAGCTATAAAAGCTTATTTTTATCGTTTTTTAGGCCATTTTGTGGTATAATGGAATAGAGGTATAGGAGTACTACTGATAACCATTTTTTTAAATAAGAGTACAAATAAACGAAAAGAGGATAAAAATGATAATAAAAAGCATCGATATTCATAATTTCCGTAATTACTCCCATTTAAATCTAAACTTAGATAAAAATATAAATATTATTTATGGAAACAATGGTCAAGGAAAAACCAATATTTTAGAAAGTATATATGTACTTGCTTTTACAAAATCTCATCGTTCATATATAGATAATAATCTTATTAAAAATAATGAACCATCAGCAGTTTTAAAAGGTACTATACTAAACGAATTTTCTTATAATCTAGAAATAGTTTTAAACAAGACAAATAAGAAAGTGAAAGTAGATAACAAAAATGTAGAAAAATTATCATCCTACATAAATAAAATGAATGTTATCATTTTTTCATCTGAGGACCTTGATTTAATAAAGGGAAATCCTAGTTTACGTAGAAAATACATTAATTTAGAATTAAGTCAATTATCAATAAATTATTATAATGCGCTAAATGATTTTACTAAACTTTTAAAAATCAGAAATGAATATTTAAAGAAAATATTTGATAAAGAAGTAGTTGACTTAAATTATTTTTCTATTTTAACAGATTATTTTGTTAATAAAAGTGTGTTTATATATCAAATGCGTAACAAATTTGTTCAAAAACTTAATAATATTTGTCCTGAAATATATGAAAGTATATCAAAATTAAAAGGTTTTAACATCAAATATAAACCATCTATCAAACTAGAAAAATTTGATAAAGATTATATAAAAGAAAAATTAACTAATGCTTTATCAGAAAATTTCGAAAAAGAAGTGAAACTAAAAACCACAATTTATGGGCCTCACAGAGACGATTTTGAATTTTGCTTAGAAGATAACAACTTGAAAGATTTTGGCTCTCAGGGACAGCAAAAAATGGCCGTATTGACCTTAAAACTTTCAGAAATAGAGATTTTTAAAGATTATAAGAAAACAAGTCCAATAATTTTGCTAGATGATGTATTTAGTGATTTAGATAATAATAAAAAAAATAATTTATTAAAACATATTGATAATAATATGCAAATCATAATTACTACTACTGATTTGGATAGTGTAGATCCAAGAATTTTAGAAAAAGCAAAACTAATTAAAATAAATAATGGGCAAATAGTAGAAGAAGAGGTGTAATAATGGAAGAAAAAAATGAGCACTACAACGAATCCGATATTCAAGTATTAGAAGGCTTAGAAGCAGTAAGAAAACGTCCTGGAATGTATATTGGAACAACCGATGTAAAAGGATTACATCACTTAGTATGGGAAATAGTTGATAATAGTATTGATGAAGCTTTAGCTGGATATTGTAATAATATCGAAATAATAATTAATAAAGATAATTCAATAACAGTTAAAGATAATGGTCGTGGAATTCCAACAGGAGTTCATCCCAAAACAGGATTATCAACAGTAGAAACAGTTTATACAGTATTACATGCTGGTGGAAAATTTGGTGGAGGCGGATATAAAGTATCAGGTGGTCTACATGGAGTAGGAGCTTCAGTAGTAAATGCTTTATCTACTTCCGTAACAGTTACAGTTTATAAGGAAGGACATATTCATGAAGCTAAGTTTGCTAATGGTGGTAAAATTGTTCAAAAACTTACAATTATAGGAAATTGTGAACTAGAAAGAACTGGGACAACAGTAACTTTCAAACCAGATCCAGAAATTTTTGATACAGACATTTATGATTACAATACTTTAATGGTTAGAACAAGAGAATTAGCCTTTTTAAATAAAGGATTAAGTCTAACATTAAGAGATGATCGTGATGAAGAAGATACAACCGGGCAAACTTTCCATTATGAAGGTGGAATTAGTGAATATGTTAAATATCTAAATGCCAATAAAACTCCAATACAAAACGAAATAATTCATTTAGAAGGTGAAGACTCTGGAATTATATTTGAAGTAGCTCTTCAATATAACACAGGATATAGTGATAGTATCTATTCTTTTGTTAATAATATCAATACTCATGATGGTGGAACTCATGAGGAAGGAGTTAAAAGAGCTTTAACTAGAATCATTAATAGTTATGCAAGAAAAAATAACATACTAAAAGAAAAAGATGATTCTTTAAGTGGAGACGATGTAAAAGAAGGATTAACAATGATCGTTTCATGTAAACATCCAAATCCACAATTTGAAGGCCAAACAAAAGGAAGACTAGGAAATTCAGAAGTCAGAAAATTAGCAGATAAAGTATTTGCAGAAGGCTTTGAAAGATATCTTTTAGAACACCCAGATGAAGCAAAAATAATAATTGAAAAAAATATGACAGCAGCAAGAGCTAGGGTAGCAGCTAAAAAAGCTAGAGAACTTACTAGAAGAAAAAGTGATTTAGATGTAATAAATTTTGGTGGAAAACTTGTAGATTGTAAAGATAAAGATCCAATCAAATGTGAAATATTCTTAGTCGAAGGAGATTCAGCTGGAGGATCTGCTATAAAAGGAAGAGACTCAATGACTCAGGCGATTCTTCCTCTAAGAGGTAAAATTTTAAATGTTGAAAAAGCTAGATTAGATAGAGCTTTATCTAATGAAGAAATAAGAACAATTATAACTGCTTTTGGAACGGGAATTGGACAAGATTTTGATTTAAAAAAATTGAGATATCATAAAATCATAATTATGACCGATGCCGATGTTGATGGATCACATATCAGAGTATTATTACTAACATTATTCTATCGTTTCTTTAAACCTATTGTTGAAGCTGGTCATGTATATGCTGCTCAACCACCATTATTCTGTATAAAACATGGAAAAACCATAAAATATGTATTAGATGAAGAAGAAAGAGATTCATATTTGGCATCTCTTAACCCAAACACAAAATACGATATTTTACGAATGAAAGGTTTAGGAGAAATGGATGCTGAGGAATTAAATGAAACAACAATGGATATAAATACAAGAGTATTAAGGAAAATAACAGTTGACGATGCTATTGCCGCTGATGCAGCATTTACAAAACTAATGGGTGAAGAAGTAGAACCTAGAAGAAATTTTATAGAAGAAAATGCAGTATATGCAGAAAATTTAGATATATAGGAGGTGAATTATGGAAAAAGATAAATTACAAGAAAATAACATAGTAAGTGAAATAGAAAAATCATTTTTAGAGTATTCTATGAGTGTAATTGTATCCCGTGCTTTACCAGATTTAAGAGACGGACTAAAACCAGTTCACCGAAGAATACTATATTCAATGTATGAATCAGGTTATACACCAGATAAACCACATAAAAAAAGTGCTAGAATTGTTGGAGATGTTATGGGTAAATATCATCCACACGGAGACTCTTCAATATATGAAGCCATGGTAAGAATGGCCCAAGATTTTAGTTATCGTTATATGTTAGTAGATGGTCATGGAAACTTTGGTATTATTGAAGGTTCTGGCGCAGCTGCAATGCGTTATACCGAATCAAGATTATCAAAATTATCATTAGAATTATTACGTGATCTTAACAAAGATACCGTTGATTTTGATTCAAACTTTGATGAATCATTAAAAGAACCTAAAATATTACCATCAAGATTTCCAAATATATTAGTAAATGGAACAATGGGAATAGCTGTAGGAATGGCTACAAATATTCCTCCACATAATTTAAGTGAAGTAATAGATGGATGTGTAGCGTATATTGATAATCCAGATATAGATACCTTAGGATTAATGCAATATATAAAAGGTCCAGATTTCCCAACAGGAGCTATTATATTAGGTAATAGTGGAATAAAAAAAGCTTATGAAACAGGAAAAGGAACTATTACAATACGTAGTAAAGCTCAAATAGAAGAAAAAAACGGAAAACATTATATAGTAATAACAGAAGTACCATATGGGGTAAAAACATCAGAATTAAAAGACAAAGTAGCCGAATTAGTTCATAACAAGACAATTGATGGAATTTCCGACTATCATACAGATCTAAAAAATGGTGTAAAAATAACAATAACTCTAAAAAAAGATGCAAATGCTCAAGTTGTTTTAAATAATTTGTATAAACATACATCTTTCCAAACAACATTTGGAATAACATTATTAATGCTTGATAATGGAGTTCCAAAAACATTAGGCTTAAAAGATATAATTTCAAAATATATAGATTATCAAAAAGAAATTATAATAAGAAGAACTAAATATGATTTAAATAAAGCAGAAAAACGTGTTCATATATTAGAAGGATTAAAAATTGCTTTAGATAATATAGATGCTGTAATAAAATTAATTAGAGGATCTAAATCAGATGAAGAAGCCAGAGATGGATTAATGAAAAATTTCAAACTTAGTGAAGCTCAAGCTAATGCTATACTTGAAATGAAATTAAGAAGATTAACAGGTTTAGAACGTAATAAAGTCGAAGAAGAATTAAAAGAATTATTAGAAAAAATAAAATACTACAAAGAAGTTCTAGCATCTGAACAAAAAATATTAGGTATAATCAAAGAAGAAATGTTAGAAATCAAAAATAAATACGGTGATGATAGAAGAACCAATATAGATATGACCGCAATTGATTATATCGAAGATGAATCATTAATACCTGTGGAAAACATAGTTATTACATTGACAGATAAAGGTTATATAAAGAGAATGACCAGTGAAACATACAAAACTCAAAATAGAGGTGGAGTAGGAATTAAAGGAATGACCACAAACGAAGACGATTTTGTGGAAAAACTAATATCAATGACTACTCACGATTACTTAATGTTCTTCACTAATAAAGGAAAAGTATATAGAGTTAAAGGGTATGAAATACCACAATTTAGTAGACAATCAAAAGGTTTACCTATAGTTAACCTATTACCTTTAGATAAAGATGAAGTTGTAAAAGCAATGTTGAAAATAAGCAAAAATGAAGAATACAAGAATATTGTATTTTGTACACAAAAAGGTTTAGTAAAACGTACATCATTATCAGAATTCGAAAGTATAAGAGCAAATGGTAAAATAGCAATTACATTAAAAGATGATGATCAATTAATATCAGTTAAAAAGACAACAGGTCATAACGAAGTATTAATAGCTTCATCAACAGGAAGAATGATAAGATTCAATGAAAAAGAAATCAGAATAATGGGAAGAACTGCCTCTGGTGTAAAAGGAATTGAATTAGGAAATAATGGAATCTGTGTAGGTTGTGAAATAGCTGAAGAAGGACAACAAATATTAGTTGTAACTGAAAAAGGCTATGGAAAACGTACTGATGTTGAAGAATATCGTATGACACATAGAGGAAGTAAAGGTGTAAAAGGATTAAATATTACTGAAAAAAATGGTAATATAGTATCATTTAAATTAGTTGATGGTAGTGAGGATTTAATGATAATAACAGATAGTGGTATTATTATTAGATTAGAAATAAATCAAGTTTCATCAACAGGAAGAGTTACACAAGGCGTTAGACTAATTAACCTTAAAAACGACCAAAAAGTAAGTAGTATTGCAACTTTAGAAAAGGAAATTAAAGAAGATAATATAGAAAACAATACTAATACAGAAAATAACGAATAAGGATATGATAAAAAATATCCTTTTTTTAATGTTTCACGTGAAACATTAAAAATTATTAATAATAAAATATTAAAATAAACTTATATTTTACAGTAAAAATAATATATAATTTTTTGTATTCTAATAAAACAATGTTTCACGTGAAACATTGTTTGTTACTAATAACAAATGATAAATAAAATATTAAATTGTTTTAGAATAGTATTTATAAGGAATATAATATATTATAATTATATTAAAAAAATAATAATATTAGAAAAGATTATATAATAATTTATTTAAAAGAAAATAATGATGTTTCACGTGAAACATCATTATATGTAATAAAATATAATTATACATATAAATGAAAAACTAATATAAAAGATTATTATGCTAGAATGATAATCTTTTTACAAAAAACATAAAATTAGAAATAAATAACAATGCAATGTTTCACGTGAAACATTGCTAAAAAAATAAATATTGTGGAAAACCGATAAAATTAACAATAAAAATCAATTTTAGTTGATAAAACAAACAATATATTATATAGTTATATAGGTACAACATTTGTGTCTGAACCAGGTCAGAATCGGAAGATAGCAGCCTTAAGGACCTCCAAATGTGTGTACCTTTTATTATAGGTGATAATATGAATAAATATATGCAAATAGCTGTCAAAGAAGCAAAAAAGAGTTTAAAAACAGATGATGTACCAATAGGAGCAGTTATCGTAGAAAACAATAAGATAATAGCCAAAGCACATAATACAAGAGAAAAAAAACACATTGTAACAGGTCATGCAGAAATAAATGCCATAGAAAAGGCCTGTAAAAAAAAGAAAACATGGCATTTAACAAATTGTGAGTTATATGTAACCTTAGAACCATGTGAAATGTGTTTATCTGTAATCAAACAGGCAAGAATAAAAAAAATATATTACTGTGTAAAACAAGAAAAAATTCCAAACATAAAAAAAACAGAAATAATCAAATTAGAAGATGTGGAAAACTCTGCTAAATTAATTAAAGATTTCTTTAAGAATAAAAGAAAATAAAGCAACTTATTTTCTTTTATTGTGCATAAATATGATATAATTAAAGAAGTCAGAGGTGGTAAAATGTATCAAGCATTATATAGAAAATATAGACCAAAAACACTAGAAGATGTATGTGGACAAGATACAATCGTAACAATACTAAAAAATTCAATAAAAAGTGGAAAAATCAACCATGCTTACCTATTTGCAGGGCCAAGAGGTACAGGAAAAACGAGTGTAGCTAAAATATTTGCTAAAATAGTTAATTGTGAAAATTTAGTTAATTGTATTCCATGCAACAAATGTACAAGTTGTACGCAAGTAAATAATGGCGATATCATTGAAATAGATGCCGCATCAAATAACGGTGTAGATGAAATAAGAGAATTAAGAAATAATGTTAATTTAGTACCATCTTACGGAAAATATAAAGTATATATCATAGATGAAGTACATATGTTAACAACTGGCGCCTTCAACGCGTTATTAAAAACACTAGAAGAACCCCCAGCACATATAATTTTCATATTAGCAACCACAGATCCACACAAAATACCAGAAACAATCTTATCTAGATGTCAAAGATTAGATTTCAAAAAAATAAGTAATAAAGCAATTGTGGAAAACTTAAGAAAAATTTCCAAATTAGAAAATATTGAAATAGAAGAAGAAGCCTTAAACGAAATTGCCCAGTTATCAGATGGTGGAATGCGTGATTCAGTAGGAATGCTAGATCAAGCAAATGCTTACTCATCTAAAAAAATAAGCATTAAAGACATACATGATATCAACGGGACAATAGTTCCAGAAGATATGAAAAATATAATAGAATATATATTCAATAATAATTTAGATAAAATATTGGAAAATATTGATAAATATAACGATAAAGGTAAAAATTTCGTAAAATTAACAGAAGAATTAATTACTTTTATAAGAAATATATTATTATTCAAAAAAGCGCCAGAATATTTTAAAAATACCCAAAAAAACATAGAAATATATGAAAAACTTCCTAATATTGAAGTAAATCAACTACTTAGATATATAGAAATATTAAATAAGTATTCTTTTGAAATGAAAAATAATAATAATACCAAATTATTATTAGAATTAGCTTTAATAAAAATTATTTCAGAAGATAAACCAGTAAATATTTCTAATAAAGAAAATGAACAAAAAACAATAAAAAAAGAATCAGAAATAAAAATACAAAATCCAAACAAAAATTTACAAAAACAAAATGATCAAACATATGAAGAACCACAAAAAAAATTAATTGTGGAAAAACAAGATGATAATTATGAATTAAAGAAAAAAATCAAACAAATTCGTATTGATAATACCTTGTCAAATTTCAGTAAAAGACACTTAATGGAAATTTTACCTAATTTAGAAAATTTAAATAATATGTTATTAGATCCTGATTACAGTAGTATTGCTTCTATGATATTAGATGGAAAATTAAAAGCGGCAAGTGATGAATATTTAATATTTGTATACAAAAACGAACGTTTAGCAAATTTATTTAATGAAAATATTTTAAGTATCGAAAACTTACTAGAACGAACGTTCGGTAAAAAATACAAAATAATTGCTACAGACATAGAAGACTGGGAAAAAATAAAGTTAGAATTTAATAAAAAAACAAGAAAATTTGAATATGTTAAAGAAAACTTTAATTTAGAAGAAATTTTAGGAAAAAATAAAAATAATAGCATTGAAAATATGTTTGAAGAAATAATAGAATACAATTAAAAAGAAAGAAGGAATAATAATGAATATTCAAGCAATGATGAAACAAGCTCAAAAATTACAAAAAGACATGATGAACGCAAAAACAGAAATAGACAATAAAATTTATGAAGGAAAATCTTCATTTGTGACAGTTCAAGTCAAAGGAACTAAGGAAATAGTAAAAGTAAAAATCGATTCTGAAAATCTAGAAAAAGATGAAATTGAAATGCTAGAAGATATGATTTTAGTAGCAGTTAATGAAGCAAACAAAAAGATAGATGCTGAAACCGAAGAAAAACTAGGAAAATATACTAAAGGAATGCCAGGTTTATTTTAATGAATTATCCAAAAACAATATTAAATTTAATAGAATGCTTTAAAAAATTTCCAGGAATAGGAGAAAAAACTGCTGAACGTTTAGCTTTATCTACATTAACAATGGATAAAGAATTGTTAGAAACCTTTGGTGAATCCTTAACAGATGTTAAAACAAAAATAAAAAAATGTTCAAAATGTGGAAGTTTATCAGAAGATGATTTATGTGAAATATGTAAAGATAAAAATAGAGATAGCTCCATTCTTTGCGTTGTTGAAGAAAGTAAAAATGTCATCTTATTTGAAAAAATAGGAACATTTAATGGATTATATCATGTTTTAGATGGATTAATTTCTCCATTGGATGGTATAAATCCAGAAGACCTTCAAATTAAATCTTTAATAAAAAGAATAAAAGATGAAAATATAAAAGAAATAATTTTAGCAATAAAACCAAGTGTTGAGGGAGAAACAACCGCTTTATATATTAGAAAAATGTTAGAAGGAACAGATGTAATCATTTCAAAAATAGCCCATGGAATTCCGATGGGAGCAGATATAGACTATATCGATCCATTAACACTAGAAATGGCAATTGAAGATAGAACAACTATTTCATAAAAAAATATAAAAATTATATAATTTACTGAGGTGTAATATGCTTGGTAAATTATTTAAAATATTAAAAAGAACCATAGTAAGCTTTTTTATGCTATATGGTTATAACATCATAGTGCCATCAACAGCTATAATACCAATAAATATAATTACAGTAATTTTAATTACTATTTTTGGATTACCTGCATTATTAATATTAATTGTAATAAGACTTATAGTTTATTAGGAGGAAGAAGTATGCTAGATGATTATAAATCAAAACAACCAATAGTTTATAAAATACTCAAAAATGCAATAATTAATGATAAATGTTCTCATGCATATCTTTTTGAAACCAATGGTTTTACCGAAAGTTTTGATTTTATTATGTCATTTATTAAATCGTTATTATGTCCAAACAAATACTTAAATAATAATAATTGTAATAATTGTCATCAATGTGAAGTCATAAAATCAGGTAATTTTCCAGAAATAAAAATAATTAATCCAGACGGATTATGGATAAAAAAAGAGCAACTACAAGAACTACAAAATGAATTTAATAAAAAAGCTATAATTGGAACAAAAAAAGTATATATAATTAATCATGCAGATAAACTAAATAAATCATCAGCTAATTCAATATTAAAATTTTTAGAAGAGCCAGATAACAATATAGTGGCTATTCTTATTACAGATAATATATATGAAGTTTTAGAAACGATAAGATCAAGATGTCAAATAATTGGATTAAAATCTGATATAATTAAATATGAAGAAAATAGTACAAGTTTAGAAAACATAAAAAAAACTTTATGTTTAGAAAAATCGCAAGATGAAAATATAGATATTAAAATAACTAAAGTTATCGATTTTGTTAATTTTTATGAAGAAAAAAAATTAGATACAATTTTATATTTCAATAAAATTTGGAATGATTACATAAAAACAAAAGAAGAATTACAAGAAGCTTTTGAAATAATAATTTTATATTATAAAGACATTTTAAACAAAAAAATGAGTAGAGAAATAAAACTTTTTAAAGACAACAAAGAAAATATAGAAAAAATTACATCTAAAAATACAGTAGAAGAAATATGTAATAAAATAAATATTTTTATGGAATTTAAGCAAAAAATAAAATATAATGCCAACACAAATTTATTGATGGACAAACTAATCATAACCTTAGAAGGAGGAATATAGATGTTAGAAGTAGTAGGAATTTCCTTTGAAAAAAAGGGACATGTATATTATTTTAATCCTAATAAATATAAATTAAAAGAAAATATAACTGTTATTGTTGAAACAGAACGTGGATTACAATTTGGAACAGTTGTCATAGCCTCATCAAAAATATCAGAAAATCAATTAAAAAGTCCATTAAAAAAAGTTGTTAGAATAGCCACAAAAGAAGATTATAAACAACATAAGAAAAATCAAAAAGAAGCCGAGGAAGCCTTAAAAAAATGTCGTAAAATTGTTGAAAAAAGAAAAATGAACATGCAAATAATAGAGGCAAATTATACCTTTGATCGTGATAAATTAGTATTTAAATTTTTAGCTGATAGTCGTGTAGATTTTAGAGATTTAGCCAAAGAATTAGCTTCAATTTATAAAGTTAGAATAGAGCTAAGACAAATAGGAGTACGCGATAAAGCCAAAGAAGTAGGTGGTTATGGACCATGTGGAAGACCGTTATGTTGTTCAAGTTTTTTAAAAGACTTGGATACTGTTTCTATAAACATGGCCAAAAATCAAAATATATCTTTAAATCCAACTAAAATAAATGGTGTATGTGGCAGATTATTGTGTTGTTTAAAATATGAAGACGAAAATTATAAACACTGCCGCAAAAACTTACATAAAATAGGAGATAAAATAGAAACAGAATATGGAGAAGGAACTGTAATAGGACTTGATATATTAAGACAAAAATATAAAGTTGAAGTTCCAAATCATGGGATTATAGAGGTAGAAAAAAATGAAAGTAATTAATGACCTTTTAGGTTATAATAATATAAAAATAATCCAAGACAATGAAATGTTTAATTTTTCTTTAGATTCAGTTTTATTACCAAATTTTATAACAATAAACAAAAACGTAAAAAGAGTATTAGATATAGGGTGTGGAAATGCTCCAATACCTTTAATACTTTCATCAAAAACAGATGCAGAAATAATAGGAGTAGAAATACAAAAAAAAGTAAGCCAATTAGCTCAAGAATCAGTTAAATTAAATAAATTAGAAAATCAGATAACAATAATAAATGAAGATATAAAAATATTAAAAGATAAATATCCAACAGAATATTTTGATATAATTACCTGTAATCCACCATATTTTGAAATTAAAGACAAATCAAAACTAAATGCCAGTGATTATAAAACAATCGCTAGACATGAAGTAACATTAAATTTAGAAAACTTATTAGATATATCAAAAAAATTATTAAAAAACAATGGAACATTAGGAATAGTTCATCGACCAGAAAGATTAATTGATATTCTAACTTTAATGCGAAAGTATAATATAGAGCCTAAAAAAATAAGATTTGTTTATCCTAAAAAAAATAAAGAAGCTAACATTTTATTAGTAGAAGGTAAAAAAAACGGTAAAAAAGGTTTAAAAATAATTTCTCCATTATTTACCCATAAAGAAAATGGAGACTATACAACTGAAGTAAAAAAATTTTTTGAGTAGGTGATATCATGAAACAAAAAAGTTACGATAATTCTCCAACACTATATGTAGTTCCAACACCAATAGGAAATATGGAAGATATAACAATTCGTGCCTTAAATATTTTGAAAGAAGTAGAAGTTATATTTGCCGAAGATACAAGAGTAACCAAATTATTATTAAATCATTTTGATATAAAGAAAAAATTAATTTCTAGTCATTTATATAATGAAAGTACAAATACAAATAAAGAAATAGAATATTTAAAAGAAGGAAAAAATATAGCTGTAGTAAGTGATCGAGGCACTCCAGTTATCAGTGACCCAGGATATATATTAATAAATAATGCTATAAAATTTGGTTATAATGTTGTTTGTTTACCAGGGCCAACCGCTTTAATACCTGGTTTAGTAATGTCAGGATTAGGAGAAGGTCCATTCACTTTTTATGGATTTTTAAACAGTAAAGAAACAAAAAGAAAAAAAGAACTAGAAAAATTAAAAAATCATCAATTTACATTAATATTTTATGAATCACCACATAGAATTCAAAAAACATTAAAAGATCTATTAAAAATTTTTGGCAATAGGAAAGCTACAATAGCAAGAGAAATAAGCAAAAAATATGAAGAAATAATTCGTGATAACATTGAAAATTTAATTAATGATGTAGAAAATATCAAAGGTGAAATAGTATTAATAGTAGAAAAAAATACTGAAACAAAAAATTTTGAAAATTTATCAATCATAGATCATATCAATTATTATATTAAAGAAGGTAATAATTCAAAAGATGCTATAAAATTAGTTGCAAAAGAACGAAATATTGCCAAAAGTGAAGTATATAATGAATATCATATAAAAAATAAAAAATAAA
>CANATJ010000002.1 GCA_947364595.1 uncultured Bacillota bacterium
TCATATTCACAAAAGCATCTACAGTTCCAGCTACAGCTTCAGCAAGTGCGACAACCGCATCATTACCACTTGCAATCGCTACTCCTTTAAATAAATCTTTAACACTCATTTTTTCACCAGTTTCAAGTAAAATTTGACTTCCACCCATACTAGAAGCTTTTTCACTAACTTGAATAACTTGATCCCACTTTATAATGCCTTTTTCTAAAGATTCCATAATAAGAAGCATACTCATCATCTTAGTCATACTAGCAGGTACTAATTTTTCATCCGCATTTTTTTCATATATTATCTTTCCAGTACTAGCTTCTATCAAAATAGCCGATTTAGCATTTTCCGCTAATTTAAGTTCATCAGCTTTAACCTTAGGAACACTTATAAAACAAAATAACATTAATAATACCAAAAACCTTTTCATATTCCACCTCTAATAAAAAATATGAAAAAAACAAAAAATATATAACAAAAAACGACACCAAAGTATCGTTTAACAATCTTCCCTAACAAAATTATATTTATATTTACTTCCACTATAAGTAATATCAACATGACCACATATTTTAGAATTATCCTTAGGATCATATAAATCAGAGCTATCAATATAATTATCACTTGCAAGCCTATCAAGACTAAGTGAATAAGTCCCATTCATTGGAATTTCATCAGCATTAACAATTGCCCAATTATCAGCAGCTTTTTCAATAGTATCTACTTGAACATCAGAAAGGCCCTCTTTAGATTGATTCATTGAATCTATAACTCTAGGAGCAACTATAAGAGCAATTATACTTAAAATAGCAATAACCGCAAGTAATTCAACCAACGTAAAACCTCTATTTTTCATATTAGCAATCTCCTTTATACGTATATACAAATTGATTATTAGCATAAGTAATACAAATTTTAGTAGATAATGAAACATCCTCATTATCAATTAAATTTTTAATACTTTTATCCTCTAAAAAGCCATCATCTTGTAATGTTTTAATATCCACATAACTTTTAGAAGGATTATTCCCTTCTAAAGCCACATGTTCAATTCCCCATTGCCTTGCCGCTGATTCAATAATTTCCTTTTGATTATTATTAAGACTATTTTTAGAATTATTTAAAATACTAGCTACATTAGGAACAGCAATCACTGCCACCAAACCTAATATTACAATAACTGCCAAAAGTTCAACTAAAGTAAATCCTTTACTTTTCATATCATCACCTATTATTAAATATATCACAATAACATTTTTAAGTAAATAAAAACATAAATTCTAAAAAGAATCTATGTTTATTCTAACTCTGCGTTCATGATTAATGTATGAACTAGCTTGGACTATAGTTCTAATTGCATTAGCAATTACACCTTTTTTACCAATAACTGCGCCCATATCATCTTCACTAACTAAAACCTCAATTGTAATAACGTCTTCCTCATCATCAAATTGTTTTACTGATACCATATCAGGGTTTTTAACTAAACTTTTTACTAAAAATTCTGTTAAACTTCCTAAATTCATAATTATTTACTTTCTTTGCTATTTTTTAAATTATGGAATTTTTCATTAATTCCTGCTTTAGAAAATAAACTCTTAACTGTATCAGTTGGAACAGCACCATTAGAAAGCCATTTTAAAGCAACATCTTCTTTAATATTGATTTCTGCTGGTTCAGTTACTGGATTATAAGTACCAACTAATTCAATATATTTTCCATCTCTTTTTGTTCTAGAATCTGCAGCTACAACACGGTAAAAGGGTTTCTTTTTAGCACCCATTCTTAAAAGTCTTAATTTAACTGCCATAGTATCCCTCCATTTCATAATAAGTTTACCACAAAAAAAAGAAAGTGTCAACAACTTTTGGTTAACACTTAATTATATGTAATTTTCATCTACTTTTTCATCAATTTCCTTTAAAGTATCTTCATCAACATCATCGACAATTTCATCCCAAGGCTCTTCATCATCTTCAATTGCAATTTTAACTTTAGTTTCACCAACTATTTCTACTCCTAACTCTTTTTCAATGTTAAAAGTAATAGTCTTTCCGTTTTCAATATTTACACCTGAACATGTTGGTTGTTTCAAAGAACGAACAATAATATCTGTATCAGATAAATCAGCTGATTCACGTAATCTTACATTAAATAAATCATTATACGCAATATTTTTATTAATAACTGTAGTCTTACTATCATTATCATAAGAATACCATATATTTATATCAAATGAGCCATCAACGCCAACTTGATCCCCAGATTTATAACCTTTAAACTTATGATTGATTACCCAACATCCAAGTACTGTAGTAGGTTCATGTTCTGTTTCTAAAGTATAATTGTTTTTAAAACTTTTTTTACCCTTTCCAACAACTGCCTTAGTTACTATTTCTTTATATGAAGCCACTAATATCACCCCTCACTTTAAGATATGCATCTATTAAAAAAATGTACACAAAAAAAGTAGTTTTTAAACTACTTATTTCATTGTTTTAACAAGAGTTTTACCTTTTGCTGTTTTTTTAATAGAACCAGTTGTACTTAAAAATTTTTCACCCTTATCAGTAATAGGCATAATCAAAAATCTTCTAAGATTAGCAGATGGTAATGTATTTTCACTAATTTTACCATCTACATCTGAAACATCTTGTAAAACAACTTCACCATCTTGATATAAATCACCATATCCTTGTTTACGACAAAGACTTTCAGACATAGATTCAGAATCATTAATTCTTAAATAAATAAAATCTGTTTGTTGTTTTTTAGCAAGCTCATTTACAGTTTTTACCAAAGTACTACAAACACCATGACCACGGAATTGACTCTTAGTAGCAAGTCCATAAATATAAAGTGGTGTTAAAAACTTAACTCCTTCATGGAAATATGGACTATGTTCATCCTCAACTTCATCCATAAGACCAGCATATCCCATAATTTCACCTTCGTTATTATAATAACCTAAAGCAAGACCATGATATACATAACCATTATATTCATCAATTTTATCAAATAAAGTTAATGGTTCACCATATGGTGGTTCTTTAAATACATCAATAATATCTGAAAAATCATCAAATTTAATAATAGGTTTAATCACCCCATTTTCCAAAACAATTGGTTTCATTGTATATAACTCATTCATCATTTTATCACTCCTTCTTTTAATATCTTTTTATAAATGTTATATAACTTAAGTAATGAATCTTTTTCTACAAACTCGCCTGGGTGGTGAGCATAATCACCAACTGGATTCATCAAAACAGTTGGAATATTTTTAGCTGAAAAATAAATAGCATCAGAAGTAGACTCAGTCTTTGTAATTTTAGGCTTAAAACCAAGTTCTTTTTCACAAGCCGCCAAATACTCTTTAATATTATGATTATTAATATCAGTAGTAAAAGCAATACCACTACCAACAATCTTAATTTCAATGTTTGGATTAATAGACTTAATAAAATTTATTATATTTTCTTTTAAATCACCAACAACATGACGTATATCTAAATACATTTTTGCATAGTCAGGAACTTGATTTAAAGCATCACCACCAATTAATTTAGAAAGATTAATTGATGTTTTATAATCTGCAGCATTAAGTGGTAATGGATACTTTTCCAAAAGTTTTAAATAACAATCATATAAACTAGTTATCGCATTTACCCCATTATATGGTTGTGATGCATGACTAGATTTTGTTTTAATAGAAAGTTCAAGTTGCAAAAGTCCTTTTTCTTCAGCAATAAGTTCAAAATCTTTACCACCATCTGGAATAATAGCTAATTTAATATTAGGATATTTATCCACCAAACATTTAGCACAATTACCAGCAATCTCTTCATCACTTGTAATAAATAAGGCAACCTTTTTATCAGTATCAAGGTTTTTAAATAAATGCAAGCACGCAGCTACAGCACCCTTCATATCAATAGCTCCACGGCCATATACTCTATCACCTTTTGAAACATATTTATATTCCTCACATGGAACAACATCAATATGTGTGCAAAAAGCTATATCAAAATCATCTAAAGCATTAGCAATTACTAATGAACCATATCCATCAAAGTCATATTCTTTAATTATTAAATCTTTAGGCATCATTTTACTAATATCATTTAATAATTTTTTTGATATATCTTTTTGATTAGAAACACTAGGTGTATCCATTAAAACCTTTAAAATTTTTAAAATTTCTTCTAAATCTTTATTCATAAGAACTCCTTTCAAATATAATAAAACCTACGCTTGTATATGCGTAGGTTATTTAACATGAAATTACCAAATCCGCAGATACAAGCATCACAAATAGTACTTGTATCCACGATATCATCGTTTAAACAAGTACTTACCTGCAGCGTCTGCGATTGTTGATTTGCAATAATTTCATAATATCAGCCTTTCTTTGACATTCACTAATATATATTAATTTAATAAACTTGTCAATACCTTTTAAAAATAAAAAGTAGTTTTATAAACTACTCTTATTTAAAATTAACTTTAATAAAATATCTTTAAAATGAGGATTATTAGATAATTTTGTATAAATAGAAACAATTTCCTCATCAGTTAAAGACTCTTCTGAAGTAAAATTAGTAACATCCACTTTTTCAAAAACAGTGGCCTTTGTTTGTTTAACTTTAAAATTTATATTCGCAGTAACCGTTTCTTTTTCGTTTTCAAACTTTTTAATATTTAAAGTAACTTTTGATTTGTTTTTATTACCATCAATAATAATATTTCCATCATGTTTAACATTTTCCTTTTTATCAAAAATACTAAACATCAAATTCTTCTTACCCAAATAGATTAAACTTAAATTATCTAAAGAACTTGAAACTTCAACTTTTAATAACTTATCCATTTTAGAATTTAAAAATAATTTAAACTCTACATTACCAGCTTTCTTAAATTCTTTCTTAAGAATTGGAAGTCTTCTTTCCAAAGCAGACTTTACATCATTTGCAGGTTTGTCCATAATAGTACTTAACGCTGATACAAACTCATCATTTGATTTTATTGTATTAACAAATTCCTCTAAAACCCTATCTCTATTTTTATCATCAATAATACATTTTGCCTCATAGCCTTTAATATCTTCACCATTAATATTTTGTGTTTGTTTACTACCAACTATTTTTTCGCTAGATAAAGATTTAGAAATAGCTTGATTTAAACCAGATAAAATTGGTTTAGATTCATATATTTTATAAAATTTATTAAATCTAACTTGATTTTCAGTTTTGATATATTTATCAAACAATTGCTTTAAATATAAATATGTTCCCGTTTTATCATTATAAACATTTATATCTAAAAAATCTTGACCTTCATATTTAGAAGTAATAAATGCTGAAGAAAGATTATTAGCACTATCATTCATATAATCAATCTTAAAATTCATTTTACTAAGTTCATTATAAAAATCTTTGTTTTCATCCAAACTTTTTATATCATAATTAATATCAACTTGACCAGACTTTATATCATAAACATCTTCACTAATATTATTAGCCAAAGCCTCAAAAACTGAATCAATAGTTGAAAAAAATATCGTCTTAGGATTACGATTAAAGAACATAAACACAAGTATAATTGAAATAGTTATTATCAAAAACAAACAAAATAGCCAAGGTAACTTAGACATTCTAGCCTTATTTGAATTTGTAACAATATCAGTATAATCAATATCAAAATTTTCTTCTTTAGCATCTGCATCCATCAAGGAATCTTTATATTCTTCAAAACTTTCATTAGTATTTTCTTCAACCTTAGATACAAAATCATTTAACTTTTTACTATCTAACTTGTTACTTTTTTCCATTAAAACTCTCCTACTTTCACAATAACTATATCAAATTATAAACATTTATTCAACTATTTCACCATCCATACTCCAAGTTTTCACTGAAGTAATTTTAACCTTAACAATTTGACCAAGTTTAGAAAAAGGAGCCTTTACATTAACTAATTTCATTGTATCAGTATATCCAGCTAACATATTCTCTTTTTTCTCGCTAATTTTTTCTAATAATACAAAAACCTCTTGATTTAAATATTTATCATTAGCCTCTTTAGCATATTCATTTATAATTTCATTTAATCTGTGTAATCTGTCTTCCTTTTCCTTTAATGAAATATCATCTTTCATTTTAGCAGCTGGAGTTCCTATTCTTGGAGAAAAAATAAACGTAAATGCTGAATCATATTTACACTTATGAACCACATCTAAAGTTTCATTAAAATCCTCCTCTGTCTCACCAGGAAAACCAACAATAATATCTGTAGTAATCGCTGCAGATGGTACCATTTTTTTAATCTTATTATATAAATTCAAATAAGAATCTTTTGTATACCTTCTACCCATAAGTTTTAAAATTCTATCAGATCCTGATTGTAATGGCAAATGAATATATGGCATAACATTATCATACTCAGCAATAACCTCAATCATCTCATCCGTAAAATCCCATGGATGAGAAGTTATAAAACGAACCCTTTCAATTCCTGTTTCTGCCACATCTTTAAGTAAATCACTCATCTCATAATTAATATCTAAATCTTTACCATAAGCATTAACATTTTGCCCAAGTAACGTAACTTCCTTATATCCATCATGTTTTAACTTTTTAACTTCATTTATAATATCTTCTGGCTTTCTACTACGTTGTTTACCTCTAGTATAAGGAACTATACAATAAGTACAAAATTTATCGCATCCATACATAATATTAACCCAAGCTTTATACTTACTATCTCTTTTCGCCGGAATATTTTCAATAATATCTCCCTCAATACTATAAACCTCTAAAGATAAAGATTTATTAGTAATAGAAGATGAAAGTAATTTAGGAAGATCACTTATATTATGCGTACCAAAAACAATATCAAGCCATTTATATTTATCTAATATTTCATCAGTAATAGATTCCTCTTGAACCATACAACCGCATAAACCAGCAATAATATTTGGTTTACTTTCTTTTAAATGTTTAATTCTACCAACCATACCAAATACCTTATTATGAGCATTCTCTCTAATCGCACAAGTATTTAGTAAAATCAAATCAGCATCTTCCATTTTATCCGTTTCCACAAAAGACATTTCTTCTAAAATTGCCTTAATATTTTCACTATCATGTTCGTTCATTTGACAGCCGTAAGTTTTAATAAAATATTTTTTACCTTGACCCAAATCTTTATATTTATCATCTAAAACATAACTAAATGTTTTAGGCATAATTTTTGTTCTTTTTTTAGCTTCCATTAAGTTTGGAGTTTGCATATTTATCACTTCTTTTCCTTTATAGATAATACCATAATTAAACACTTTATTCAAGAAAATAGCAAAAAAGAGGCCTAAACCTCTCCTATTACAATAAGCACCATTGGCTTACATTCTGTTTGCTCGTAAAAATATTTTCCAACCTTATCTCTAATACCAGATTTTATCTTTGCAAAATCAACATAATTAGTTTTAACATTCTCTTTAATAACCGCTAACGATAACTTTTCAGCTTCTTTAATTAAATCAATATTTTCCTTTACAAAAATAAATCCTCTAGTTAAAACTTCAGGCCCTGCTAAAACTTCTTTTGTTTGTTTATCTAAAGTAGCCGTAATAATAACAATACCATTATCACTTAAAAGCTCCCTATCTTTAAGTACAAGTTCACCAACATCGCCTGCTGCTAAACCATCAATTAAAATATCATCAACAGCTACCTTTTCACCATTATCAACCAAATTACCATCTTCAAAATAAGCAACTTGACCATTTAATCTAAGTAATATATTATCCTCATTCATGCCAATTTGCTTAGCAACATTAGCATTAGCTACTTGATGACGATATTCACCAATAACCGGCATATAGTATTTTGGTTTCATTAAATCAAGCATTAACATCAAATCTTCAGAAGATGCATGATGTGATAAATACTTTTTCTTAGGCATCTCCACAACATTAGCGCCAATACGAGCTAAAATATCAAACATCTTAGTTGCTGTTCTTTCCATACCATCATCAATTGGTGAAGCAAATACCACAGTATCTTCACCATTAATTGTAATAAATTTATCATAACCTCTAACAATTCTTTTTAAATTAGAAAAAGGCTTTTCTCTCTCATCTGAAACAATAACCACAATTTTTTCATCATTAACATGTTTAATAGAACAAATACGCTTTTTATCAAAATCAATATAATTCATATCAATAGCTTTTAAAATAACATTTTCTAAACGCTTTCCTAAAATAACCACATTACGATCAGTAGTTTTTATTTCATTAAAAAGTTCTTGAATACGATAAAGTTGGGCTTGATAAATATTAAATAAAATACGCCCTTCATTGCCATTTAAAACTTCTCTCATCGCATCACTCATACGATGATTTGGTGAAGTATAGCCTTTCTTATCTGCATATAAAGATTCAGAAAGTAAACATAAAACTCCTTGTTTACCAACATAAGCTAATTTACCAATATCAGTTTTATAATTTCCAAGCATTGTTGGATCAAACACAAAATTACCTGTATAAAAAATAGCTCCATCTGGGGTATACAAAACATAACCAACAGTATCTGGGACCATATGAGTCAAAGATATTGGAAAAATACTATTTTTACCAAAGTCAATTTTCTTATGTGGTTTTATCTCCACTAAATTTTTAGTACTAAGTCCGCTAGATAATAACTCATCTTTAATAATTTCTAAAGTGAAAGTTGTACCATAAATTTTTACATCACTAAGATCTTTTAAGATATCACTTAAAGCTCCCATATGTTCATCATGTCCATGGGTAATAAAAATACCTTTAACTCTTTTAATATTATCTTTTATATAATCATAGTTAGGAATAATATAATCAACACCTAACATTTTATCATCGGCGTATTTTAAGCCTGCATCAAAAACAAATATATCGTTATTGACTTCGACAATGTACATGTTTTTCCCGTTTTCATTTAATCCGCCGAGTCCAAATATTTTAATTTTACTCATTTTTTCTCCTTTCTTTTTCTTTTAAAAGCCATAGCAATTATATCAAAAATATATTTAAAAAGCAAATAAAGAGCCTTAGCCCTTTATAAAAATATTATTAAGTTCTTTTCTTGGAAGAAGCATATCAACTCCATCAGTCATCTTAATCTCAAATTCTAAACCCTTATCCTTAAGTTTTTCACCATCTATGCACCACTTTTTATGAGGCTCTTCTCTTAATTTTATCTTTAATTTATCCGTTCTAAAAAAATAAAAACCAGGTACCTTAGTAATATCACTCATCTTAACATAATACAAACTTTTAATAATATCCTTTTTCGTCGTAATATTTGAAAGTAAAACTTCAAATTTTCCATCATTTAGTTTTACATCTTGAAAAAAATCAATTCCTCCCATACGACTAGCATTACAAATTAAAGCAAGCGAATAAAGACCATTATATGTTTCACCATCAACTTCATAGGTCATTTCAAACAAATGTGTTTTACGATTAAATGATTTAAGTGCATTTAGTAAATAAGCAAAATATCCCAAATTTTTCTTTAAATTTCTTGGAGTATCATAAGCAACATCAGTAAACTTACCAAGTCCCGCCACATAAACAAATGGTGTATCATTAATCATACATATATCCATTTTTTTAACAGTTCCATCTAAAATCATTCTTAAATTAGCTACTGGGTTTTTACCCATTCCAAACATTGCTCCTAGATCATTAGCTGTTCCAAGTGGGATATGTGAAAGAATCAATTTTTTACTTCTTTTTAAATTACCAGTAACAATTTCATTAAAAGTTCCATCTCCACCCAAAGAAACAACTAAATTAACATCATCATCTAAGCTTTCAATTACCTTTTTAGCATGTCCTGAATATTTAGTAAATATTATATTTGCAGTATATCCATACTCACTTAAAACCGTTTCAAATTTTTTCGAAATTACCTCTTTATCATTATGACCACTATTTGGATTACATATAATCACGCATTTTTTCATTTTCTTCACCAAATTAATTATATAGCAATTCTCAAAAATATTCAAACTAAAAAAGAAATCACTAAATGATTTCTTCTTTAATATTTGGATTTTGTAAAACTTCTATCAACTTATCAATTTCCTCTTTTGAATTATAAAAATATAAACTAATTCTACATGTATTTTTAATTTTTATCTCATCTTTAAGTATTTTAGCACAATGGCTTCCTGCACGTGTACAAATACCATATTTATCTAAATAAATAGATAAATCTTGTGGAAAAATACCATCATAATTAATTGTTACAATTCCACTTTGACTATTTTCATTATAAATAATAATATTTGGATTTTCCTTAAGCCTACTTATCAAATATTTTTTAAGTTCTAATTCATAATCATGTATATTATCAAAACCAATATTCAACAAATATTTAATAACAGCCGCAAAACCAATTACTCCAGCTATATTAGGTGTTCCAGCTTCAAGCAAATCTGGCATCATCTTATAAACTCTTTCACCATCATGATTAAAGTCAGCATTCATTCCACCACCAAATATAATTGGTTTAATTTCATTTAATAATTGTTTTTTACCATAAATAACACCAACTCCAGTAGGTCCACACATTTTATGAGCTGAAAAAGTTAAAAAATCAACATCTAAATCTTGAACGTCAATTCTTAAATGTGGTATACTTTGCGCGCCATCGACAACCACTAAAATATTTTGTTCATGAGCAAGTTTAATAATATCTTTTATCGGTCTTACATCGCCAACAACATTAGTAATATGTGCAATTGAGATAACTTTTGTTTTATCTGTTATCGCTTTTTTTACATTATCTATAGTCACTTCATGACTATCATTAAGTTCAATATATTTAATATTAAGATCAAGTTCATCAGCTAATTCAAACCAAGGAAGTAAATTAGAAGCATGCTCACTTTTAGTTAATAAAACCTCATCGCCTTTTTTTAAATGATATCTAAAATAACCAAAAATTATTTTATTAAGAGAATCTGTAGTTCCACTAGTAAAAGCAATTTCATCGCTTTCTGAAGCATTAATCAAATCTTTTACTAAACTTCTTGTTTCTTCATATTTTTCGCTTGCTTTTAAACTCATCGCATAATCTCCTCTATGCGCATTAGAACTATAATTATTATAATAATCACTAACAGTCTCAGCTAAAACTTTAGGTTTTAAAGTAGTAGCCCCATTATCAAAATATATAATACCCGTATTTAAAATACCAAAATCTTCTCTATGCATTTTATCACCTCCAATATTTACTAATAATTTTCTTTAAATCTTCAGCATAATAATTTATGTTTTTTAAAAGAAATCCCTTTAAAAGTAAACTTTCTGCTTCTTTTTTTTCAATTCCCCTACTCATTAAATAAAATATATCATCAAAAGAAAATGTTCCAATAAGTGCACTATGATTAGCAACAACATCATTTTCATCAATAAATAAATTCGGTTTAATCATGCATGTATTATTGGTTAAATTAATAATTCTATTGTTTTGACTAATATCACAGCCAATAGTTCCTTTAGTAACAAAACTAGACACATTAAATTCAAGCTGCCCATTTAAAATATTTACTCCATTATTTATTATGTTACTAACTGTTTTTTTAGCATTATGATAAACCAAAAAATTATACTTTTCAAAATCTTTACTAATTGTTTTTAGGTTATAATTTATCTTAGCATTCTCTCCATTTAAATTTATAATAGACATTTCCTTATTAGTTTTAACATCAAAAACCTTTTCTACATTTAAAACACTATCTTTTTCCAAATAATATTTATATTGAAATTTATAATCACCATCTGTTTTAAGTTCATATATATTCGCATGTACACCCTCTAAAACATTAATATAAATATCATATTTGATATCCTCTTCATTTAAACAATGAACAACCAAATCCGTATCTTTTAAAATTTTTACTCTTATTTCGTAAACATTTAAAAATTTATTTTCTTTATTAAGACTAATAGATAAACAATCATCCTTTTCATCAATCTTAAAATCTTTACCAATAACTATTTTATTCATCATTACCATCCTTAAGATTATCATAACCTGTTTTTTCAATTTCTAAAGCTAAAGATTTATCTCCACTTTTAACAATTTTACCACCATTCATAATGTGAATATAATCAGGAGTAATATAATCAAGTAATCTTTGATAATGAGTTACTAATAAAATTGCTGGCTTAGTTTCATTAAAATATTCCATAACACTTTCGCCAACCAAACGTAAGCTGTCAACATCAAGTCCAGAATCAATTTCATCTAATAAAACAACATCTGGTTTTAAAACATTCATTTGTAAAATCTCATTTTTCTTTCTTTCTCCACCAGAAAAACCATCATTAACACTTCTATGTATCATTTCTGGATCCATATGTAACTTATCAGTTAATTTATCTAGCTGTTTTATAAAAGAAAGCAACTTAAAATTATCACTGTTTTTAGAACGTAAAGCACTTCTTAAAAAATCTGCATTACTAACACCTTCAATTGCCATAGGCATTTGCATACCTAAAAATATACCAAGTCTAGCCCTTTCATCAACTGGCATATCATTAATTAAAGTATCATTAAAGTAAATTTTACCTTTAACTATTTTATAAGTAGGATCACCCATAATAACTTTAGTTAAAGTAGATTTCCCAGTTCCATTAGGACCCATAATCGCATGAATTTCTCCAGATTTAATTTCTAAATTAAAATCTTTTAAAATTTCTTTTCCTTCAACAACCACTGTTAAATTTTCTATTTTTAAACTATTCATATTATTCATCACCTCATTATATTTTAACATTTTTTTGATTTTTTTTATATATATTTGAATAAAAACTATAAATTTAACTAATTATATAATAGAATATTCGCAGATATTCACAAAAGAAAGAGCAAAAGCTCTTTTTATAATATAATTTCCTAATTAATAATTATCAAATAATGATATAATAATTATTAGGAGGATGATAATATGGACTGTATATTTTGTAAAATAATGGAAGGTGAAATTCCATCATACACTATTTATGAAGATGAATTAGTAAAAGTTTTTTTAGATGTTAACCCAGATGTAAATGGTCATGCTTTGATAGTTCCAAAAAAGCACTATAAAGACTTATTTGATATTCCAAATGAAACTTTAATGCATATTTTCGAAATTGCCAGAAAAATGGATCCCTTATTTAAAGAAAAATTAAATGCTCAAGGACTAACATTAGTTCAAAACAACGGATTATATCAAGAAGTAAAACACTTTCACTTACATCTAAAACCCCAATATAAAGAAAAACAAACAATAAAAAGTGTTGAAGAAATATATAATAAATTGACAAAATAACCATCAAAAATTTAAATTAATAAATTTATAAACATTTGACATATTCATAAGTTTACTTTCCTCATATCATAAACTAGGTAAGGGGGAAAAACAATGTTTGGAAAAAGATTTGGAATGCAAGGATGTTGCCGTATGCAACCAGCATGTGGATGCAATGAGCCAATTGTAGAACCAGCTATTAATAATTGTGTAGAAAGAGAATTCTGTCATGAAGTTAAACATGTATGCCCTATTCATACACATGTAGTTAATAAACACATCTACAATCATACATATACACCACAATATACTTGCTCAGAAGAAAATCAAATTATCAACAACGATCCTGGTTGCTGCAACCAATTCAATAATAATGGTTTTTAAACCATTATTTTTTTATTAAAAAATGCCTTTTAAAAAGGCATTTTAAAGTTTCCATTTTTCATTTGTTTCATCATAACTTTCATTTGATCAAATTGTTTTAAAAGACGATTAACCTCTTCAACACTACGACCACATCCTTTAGCTACTCTACGTTTACGACTAGCCTTAAGTAAATCAGGATTTTTTCTTTCCTCTTTAGTCATTGACAAAATTATCGCTTCAATATGAGCCATTTGTTTAGGATCAATACTAACATTATTAAGACCCATTTTTTTAGCTCCTGGTATCATCTTAAGTAAATTCTCAAGTGGCCCCAACTTCTTAATTTGATTAAGTTGAACTAAAAAGTCTTCTAAATCAAATTTACCCTTTTGCATTTTTGAAGCTGCTTTTATTGCCTCTTCATCATCAAGCAAACCTTCAGCTTTCTCTATCATTCCCATCAAATCGCCCATATCAAGTATACGATTAGCCATTCTTTCTGGAGAAAAAGCCTCTAGTCCATCCATTTTTTCACTAACACCTATAAACTTAATTGGAATATTAGTTAAATGTCTAATAGATAATGCCGCTCCACCTTTTGTATCACCATCAAGTTTAGTCAAAACTGCTCCTGTAAGTGGCAACTTATCATTAAAACCAGTAATAACATTAACCGCATCTTGACCAGTCATACTATCAATAACAAGTAATATTTCATTAGGATTAACCACATCATTAATATCTTGAAGTTCTTTCATTAAATCTTCATCAATATGAAGTCTTCCTGCCGTATCGATTAAAACATAATTATATCCATTTTCCTTAGCATAATCCACAGCATTTTTAGCAATCTGAACTGGATTACCTTTACCCTCACTATAAACTTCAATATTAAGTTCTTTTCCAAGCTGCTTAAGTTGATCAATTGCCGCTGGCCTATAGACATCACATGCAACCATCAAAGGTTTCAAACCATATTTTTTTCTTAAAAATAATGCAAGTTTTCCAGTAGTAGTTGTCTTACCACTACCTTGAAGACCTGCCATCATTAAAATAGTCATTGGCTTAACAACAATTAAAGGCTCATCTTCCTTACCAAGTAAAGAGATAAGTTCATCTTTAACAATTTTAACAAAAACTTCACCTGGTTTTAAACTTTTTTTAACCTCTTCACCTAACGCTTTTTCCTTAACATTGTTAATAAATTCTTTAACAACCTTATAATTAACATCCGCCTCTAATAAAGCAAGTCTAATCTCACGTGTAACCTCACCAATGTTATCCTCAGTTATCTTACCATAACCTTTTATCTTATTTAAAGCAGATTGTAATCTATCTCCTAAACTTTCAAACATTTTATCACCATTTCTAATTATACATTAAATTAAATCAAAAAGCTATTTTTATGATATAAAGCCAAATAATTCTGGAACGTATATTAATAAAAAGGCAATTATAATTATAAAAATCCCACTAATTAAATGCAATTTATTATTTAAAGAAAATTTATTATTTAATTTTTTTACTATATTAATACCTAAAAATAAAATCAATAAAATACAAGCAAAGAAACTTAATACATATATAACTAAATTTAAAACTTTACCCGTAAAACTTACACCTTTAATACATAAGGCTAACTTAAATAAAAATGGATTAGTCATTGAAATTGAAATTAACATCATACCCATAATTATAGCTAATAAAATATACAAAGGTATCGTAAATTTCAAAAACTTTTTATTAATTATTTGTAAATAACTTTTATCACTTCTCATGAAATAATCTAACATAAGACCACCACAAATTATTAAAATAATTGCAATAACAGTTCTAATTATTGTTAAAATATTTAAAGAATAATTAACATCATTAAATATTAAAATGCCATAAAAAACACTAAGAGTTAAAGTAAAAATCAAACAAAATTTATTTTTGTTTTTAATAAAAAATGATATTGATAATGCAAAAAATAAAATTAATAAAGTACATGGATTTATACTATCCATAATACCCAGTAAAATAGCCGTTAAAGACATATTTGCACTAGAAGCATTAATATTAACGCCATGAAAATTTATCACTTTATTCTTTTTTATTTGTGTAGTAACATCCTTTTTAATTGCAAGGCCTATTTTATCACTATATCCAAGAAAATGCTTATCGTTAGTAACAGTATAAGGTACTCCTTGAGAATCACTATCTTTTAATTTCAAACGAACATCCGCTAAAAGTTTAGCATTCTCTTTATTATGCCACACCTCATATTTTTTAACCTTTAAATTGTCACCAAATTGTTTTTCCAACATTTTTAAATATTCAAGTTCATGATGACAATGAGGACACTCATTACCATAAAACAATTCTAAATTAATCTCTTTAGCTGACAAATTCAAAGGTAACATTAAAAATATAACAATCACAAATAATATTTTTTTCATAATTCTACCTACCCATAAGATTTCTATAACTTCTATCAAAAGCTTCCAAAAAGTTTAAAATTTCTTCCTTAGTAGTTTTCCTAGAAATACTTACCCTAACACTAAAACTAGCACGCTTTTCATCTAAAGTAACCGCCATAACAGCCTTAGAAATTTCACCTTTAGCGCATGCACTTTGAGTAGAAATATATACTTCATCTTCTTCTAAACTGTGAAGTAAGGTTTCTGGTTTAATTCCTATAACACTAAAATTCAAAATATGAGGAATACTGTTTTCTGTACTATTAATATATACATTTTCATATGATAATAATTTATCTTTTAAAATTTTATTAAATTCCGAAATTCTTTTAATATCTTCATTCATATGTTCATAAGAAAGTCTAAGTGCTTTGGCCATACTAACAATTAATGGGGCATCTGGCGTTCCACTTCGATAAATAGTCGTACTTTTACCACCATGAATTAAAGGAAGTAAATTAACATTTTCCTTCTTAATTAAACAACCAATACCCTTTAATCCAAAAAATTTATGAGCAGAAAAACTAGCAAAATCAACATTATCTAAACAAACAGGAATCTTCCCAATCGCTTGCGTTATATCACTATGAAATAAAACCTTTGGATATTTTGATAAAATTTTCCCTATTTTTTCTATTGGCTGTCTAATACCAATTTCACTATTTACCATACTTATTGTAACCAAAATAGTTTTATCAGTAATCATTTTTTCTAAAGCTTCTAAATCTACTAAACCATTTTTTAATGGAACATAATCAATAACAAAACCTTTAGTTTCTAAATATTTAAGCGGTTCATTTATAGAAGAATGTTCTAATTCAGTTGTAATAATATGATTTCCTCTATTTTGATAAATTTCCATACTTTTTAACACTGTATTATTAGACTCACTAGCTCCAGATGTATAAATAATAGACTGTAAAGAAACGCCCAAATATTTAGCTATTTGCCTGCCACTAGCTTCAATCAAATGTTTCGCATCTGTTCCTAGCTTGTGCAAAGAATTGGGATTACCAACAAAAGAAGTTGCCTTAACGAAACTATCAAGGACTTCTTTATCAACAGGTGTTGTCGCACTATAATCTAAATAAGTCATAAAAACCTCCTTTATTTAATCACATCAAATCCACTACGTTTAAATAATTTTTCCATATCATAATTAGAATAAAAAATAGTTGTCGGTCTACCATGAGGACAATTAAATGGATTTTTACATTTTCTTAAATCATTTATTAAAGCTTCCATTTCCTCAAGCGTAATATTCGTATTAGCCTTAATTGCCTTCTTGCAGCTCATTCTCGTTGCTACTTTCTCATTAAATTTCTCAATATCAAAATTTTTTTCAGTCGCAATAACAATTTCAATAATTTTCCTAATAGAATCTTCCACAAAATCCTTAGGAAGCCAGGCTGGATGTTCTTTAACAATTACTGAATTAATACCAAACGGTTCTATCAAAAACTTCATATCTGTTAATATATGCATATTTTCCTTTAAGATAATAAATTCATTATTAGAAAGCTCAATTGTAATTGGAAAAAGTAATGGTGTACTTACAATATTAGGTTTTCCCATTTCCTCTTTAAATTTTTCATAATTACATCTTTCCTTAGCTGCATGCTGATCAATTATATACATACCTTTTTCATTTTGACAAATAATATAAGTTCCGTGTACTAATCCAACCGGGTACATTTGGGGCATAAGTTCTTCTGATTTTTCTTCGTAAATTTCATCTTCTTTAACTTCATCATAATCTGTTTCATCTTCACTATAAAAATCATTTACCACAATTTCATCTTCTATTTCTGGCTTGAAATTTTCTGAATTTACATTTTCAAAAGATAAATCATTATTTAAATTTAAAGTAATTTCTTCATATTTTGGCTTTTCTATAGCAACCTCAACCTTTGGAATTAAATTACGATGACTAATAGATGAAACAATTAATTCTTTCACCAAATCAAGTAAAGTATCCATTTTACTGAACTTAACATCCATTTTAGTTGGGTGAATATTAACATCGATAACACTAGGATCAGTAGTAATAGCTAAAACTGTTATTGGATAACGATTATCAGGCTTATAAGAATGATAAGCATCATTAACTACTCTATTAATTTCTGTATTTCTTACTACCCTTCCGTTTACAATAGTAACCATATTGTTTCTACTAGATCTATGAACTTCGGGTAAAGAAATATAACCAGAAATTTCATAATCAGCATTTTCGCCTTCAATTTTGATCATTTTTCTAGCAACATCACTACCATAAATACTCTTAATAACTTTTAAGACATTGCCAGATCCATCAGTACTAAGTAAAACCCCATCATTATTTTTTAAAGTAAATCTAATATCAGGTCTAGATAAAGACAATTTATTTATATAATCAGTTATATTAGCAAGCTCTGTATATAAACTTTTCATATGTTTTAATCGCGCTGGAGTATTATAAAAAAGCTCACTAACAGTAATAACTGTTCCTTTTCTAGCATCACCTTTTGAAACTTTGCAAATCTTACCACCATTTATAACAACATGGGTACCAATATCACCCGCACAAGTTTTTAAATCAATTTTACTAACCGCCGAAATAGATGCTAAAGCTTCACCACGAAATCCTAAAGTTTGTAACCTATATAAATCATCCTCATCGTCTATTTTACTAGTTGCATGACGTGAAAAAGCTAAAACCGCATCTGCTTCATCCATTCCTTTACCATTATCAATAACTTTAATTTCTCTAGTACCTGAATCCTTAAGTTCAACCTTAATTTCTGTACTGCCAGCATCTATACTATTTTCAACCAATTCTTTAACAACAGAAGCACAACGTTCAACAACCTCACCTGCTGCTATTTTATTAGCCAAAAGTTCATCCATTACTTTAATTATAGCCATATTATCACCTTTAATAATTATACACCAAAATACTAAATAAACAAAGCAACCCTCTATTCAAAAAAAGAAAATTAGTATATAATATAAATATGCTGGAGTAGCTCAGTTGGTAGAGCAGCTGTTTCGTAATCAGCAGGTCGCAGGTTCAAGTCCTGTTTCCAGCACCATATAAATAAAAACTCGAAACTTGAGTAGCAATAGAAAACGCCCTTGATAAAAGTGCGTTTTTATGTTATTATGAATATGTCAAGGAAACTTGCATACAATAAAAAAGGGAACATTCAGTTTTGCTATGCTGAATGTCTACCCTAAATAATTAGTGAGACATTTAATTCAATATAGAATTAAGTGTCATTTTTTTATTGCTACTATCATAATGATAAGAAGGAATAAAATGATAGTAATGTATCGAAGAACTTTGATCACAAAGTTTCTTTTATTCATCATTATCAAACCTCCTCTCTATAAGAGATTCGGTAGACACTCAGGTGACTGATATTCCCTATAAAAAGCATACTATTAAAATATATATAAAACAAGCGAACAAGGTAAATTTTGAATAAAAATTTAGTAATTCATGTTGTATTATTATTACCATATAAACAAAAAATTTAAGTAACAATATAAAACGACTTAATAAAAGTCGTTTTCATTATAATTTATTATGTAATTTTAAAAGTTCTATTAACATCTTGTCACGATATTCAGCTAATGATTCATCATCATTACCAATTTCTTTAGGCCTATTTTTTAAAGCCTCTTCTACACCATCTCTAGCTACTGTTGCAAATTCATCTGGAAAACTTTTAAAGTCAGCCATATCATTAAGCCATAAATTAATAGAAGGAGATAAATGTTTAATAAGACCATCAATATGGCCTTGTCCTCCTCCTAGTTCAAACACTAAAGAAGGTCCCATAATTCCCCATCTTAAACCAGGTCCAAAAGTAACCGCTTTATCAGCATCCTCTATAGAACATACACCACGCATAACTAAATCACAAACTTCGCGATATAAAGCCATTTGCAATCTATTACAAATAAATCCTAAAGCTTCTTTTTGTAATACCACTGGTTCTTTACCAATTGATACATAAAAATATTTAGCTAAAGAAACAACATCTTGTGATGTTTTTTCACCTTTAGTAATTTCCACAAGCGGAATTAAATGTGGTGGATTATATGGGTGTGCCCCAATAAACCTTTCTGGATTTTTAGCATCCTTTGCAATTTCAGTAATTAAAAGTCCTGAAGTGGATGAAGCAATAATTGTATCCTCACTAGTATAATTTTCAATTTCCTTAACAAGATTCTTTTTAATCTCATAACTTTCTGGCGCTGATTCAATAATAAATTTAGCATCTTTAACTGCGGTTTGAATATCTTTAGTATAAGTAATTCTATTCATAATTTCTAAATATTCTTCCTCATTGCAAACATTATTTTTAATTAATTGTTTTAAACTAATGCCAATTCTATCCTTAGCCAAATTTAAAGCTTCATCATTAATATCATAAACAATAACATCTAATTTTTTTAAAGCCATATATAAAGCCCAACTATATCCAATAACACCTGAGCCTACACATGCAACTTGTTTAATATCTTTAACTTCCATAATATACCTCCCTATTATTAGTATAACCCAAATATTATTTAATAACAATTTTAAAAGCTATAAAAATTACAATTAAACACATAAAATGTAAAGAAAAAAATTAACTAATCCTTAGTTAATTTTCCATCATATTCACTAATACCACCCATATCATAAACTCTTTTAAATCCCATGTTTTGAAGTAACATAGCTGCCACATGACTACGAGCTCCATTTTGACAATAAACTATTATATCTGATTTTTTATTATAATTAGCTCTAGATTCTATTTGATCATAAGGAATATTAATTGCTCCTTCAATATGACCAGTTTTATATTCATCTGCACTTCTTACATCAATAACAATAGTTTCTTTCTTCTTTAAAAGCGCTGTTATATCATCCTTATCAGCATTAATTATTCTAGGTTTACTAACACTACTTGTAGAGTTAACCAATATAATAGCTAAAATCAAAATTCCTATAAAAATACCAAACCATTTATTTTCCATGTATATCACCCTAATTTAAGATTAACAAAATAAAAAGTATTAGTCAACTTATAAAATATTTCTCTTTGTAAATATTAAAACTCAAACTTTAAAAAGTTTGAGCTTTAATTATTTTAATAATCTTAATATATCATTATAAGTAATTAAAATCATAAGAGCCATAAGCAAAAATAAACCAATAGAATGAATCGTATTTTCAATTCTTGGATCAACTGGATGACCCTTAATCTTTTCAATCAATAAAAATAATATACGTCCACCATCAAATGCTGGTAAAGGAAGCAAATTAATAAATCCTACATTAATACTAATAAAAGCAGTTAAACTGATTAATGACCAAAAGCCACTAGCCGCAGCATCACCAACCACACCAAAAATACCTACAGGTCCAGAAAGTGATCCTACACTTAACTTACCAGTTATCAAATAAAAAATAATTAATACCATTTGATGTAATAAACTAATTGTTTTAGAAAAGGCATACTTTAACGAAGCAAAAAATCCATGATTTACTTCATCATTAATTGTAAAACCATATTTATAAACTTCATTACCATCTATTTTTACCTTTTTAGGTGATAGAGAAAATTCTTTTTCTTGACCATTTCTATCAACTAAAATTTTAATAGTTTTACCAGAATTAACTTGTAACTGTAAAGCTAAAGTATCACTATTAGAAGCTGATTTATTATTTACCTTTAAAATTCTATCGCCCGTTTTAAGCCCAGAATTATAAGCTGGATAATTAGAATCAATTTTACCCACATAACTTTTATTAGCTGGCGCCCCATTAAAAAGTGCGATAAAAAACAAAAGCACAATAGCCAAAATGAAATTATTCATAATACCAGCTATTACAGCCATAAACTTTTGTCCAAAAGTTTTACTACCAAATTTTTTATCTTTAGGAATACTCTTATCATCCTCTATCTCTTCGCCGGCCATTTGAACAAAACCACCGATAGGAATTAATCTAATTGAGTATTCAGTTTCATCATTTTTTCTTGTCCATTTAAATAATCTTGGCCCCATACCAATTGAAAATTCATAAACATATATACCAGCTTTCTTAGCAAATATAAAATGACCAAACTCATGAATTAAAACAATCGTACCTAAAACAAGTACAAAATATACTAATGTCATATTTCCTCCTTAAAATAATGATATAAAAAACATAAAACCTAAAACAACAAATATAATACTATCTAATCTGTCTAAAATTCCACCGTGTCCTGGCATAATATTAGAAAAATCCTTTTTACCAAAATAACGTTTAATTGCTGAAAAAGTTAAATCACCAAATTGTCCTAAAATAGATAAAAAAGTACATACAGCTAAAAGTGTAATTTTAGAAAAATTTGGATCTATAACTGTATGATGAAACATAGCAGCCACAAATACTCCCATAATTGTTCCACCAATCATACCTTCCCATGTTTTCTTAGGTGATATTTCTACAAGTAATTTATGCTTACCAATTAACAAACCTGTTACATAAGCAAAAATATCTGTCATCGTTGTAATTAATAGTAAGAATACTAAGTATTCAACACCCATATTTCTTACAATAATTAATAATGTCATTGAAATACTTAAAAACAATAAGCCACCTATAACATAAAAAGCATCATTAATACTATATTTCTTTGGATCATGATATAACACAGTTGGCAACAAAAATGCCATAAATAATGCTGCTAAAATTCGATAATCAAGTGCAAAAATCATCGAAGTTGTTTTAACATCAACTAAAACAATAAGTGTCATAAACACATAAGCCATAAATTGAATTAAAATTGGTAATTGCTTCTTAGTAGATTTAATATCCAAAAATTCCTTAAGCCCAAGTATTGCAATTACATAAACGCCTATATTAAAAGCCATCCCACCAGCCATAATAAGTGGTACCACAATTAATAAAGCCACAATTGCACTAATAATTCTAGTTTTCATTTTTTCCCTCCAAATATACTATAATTAGAAATATATCCTATTTCTCTATATAACATTATAATATAATTTTAAACTTAAAACAATGTTAAAAGTGGTTAAATGTCATATATAACGTCCTTTCAGTATTATAATTTACACTTTTTTTTAAATAAAACAAAAAAGTATCCGTTTGGATACTTAATTATTCATTTGTTTAGCTACTTCTTCAGCAAAGTTTTCTTCTCTTTTTTGCATACCTTCGCCAACTTCAAAACGATACATACCTTTAATTACTCCACCGTTATTTTTAACGAAAGTTTTAACATCTACATCACTGTCTTTAACAAATGGTTGTTCTTCAAGACAAATTTCTTTAAAGAATTTTTTAATTCTACCTTGAACCATTTTTTCAGCGATTTCTGCAGGTTTACCTTCATTCATAGCTTGTTCTTTTAAAACATTTTGTTCTTTTGCAACTACATCTTCTGGAACATCTACTACACTTACATATGTAGGTTTCATAGCTGCTGCATGCATAGCAACATCCTTAGCAACTGCTTGATCAGCATTTTCTACTACTATTAATACAGCAATTTTACCACCCATATGAATATATTCACCAAATGTTTCATTATCAGCTTTAACTACTCTTGAAAATCTTCTTAAACTTAATTTTTCACCAATTGTAGCTGTTTTAGCAACGATTAAATCATTAACTGTTCCTTCACCGCATGGTAATGCTAAAGCTTCTTCTAAAGTATTAACATCACTTTTAATAATAGCGTCTAATACACATTTTACTAAATTTTGGAATTCCTCATTTTTTGCAACAAAATCAGTTTCTGAATTCATTTCTAAAATAACTGCATTATTTCCTTCAGTTAAAATAGCAGCAACACCTTCAGCAGCTATTCTATCAGCTTTTTTAGCAGCTTTAGAAATTCCTTTTTCTCTTAACCAATCAATTGATGCATCAATATTTCCATCATTAGCTTCCAAAGCCTTCTTGCAATCAAGCATTCCAGCTCCAGTTTTTTCTCTTAGCTCTTTTACTAAACTAGCACTAATCATAATATTTTCCTCCTTATTTTATAATTTATTAAAAAAGATGATTATAAATAATCATCTTAATAATTAACTTAAAGCTTCTATAAGTTCACTTTTTTTCATTGTAGAATATCCTTTGATTTCTTTAGATTTAGCTAATTCACGAAGTTCTGCAACAGTTTTTGTAGATAAATCTACAGTTTCGGCTTTTTTAGTTTCCGCTACTTTAACTTCTTTAGTTTGTCTAACTTCTTTTTTGGCTTCTACTTTTTCAGATGATTTATTATAAGGTTTTCTATCTCTACGATCGAATCTAGGTCTTCTGTCTTCTTTTCTCTTAACAGTTTCTAAGGCTTTTTTCATAATTTCTTCGCCTTTTTCATCTTTACGATTGTCACTAACATAATCAACAACTTTTCCACCATTAGCTTCAACTACTGCATTAGCCATAACTCCTACAATTAGTTTTACAGCTCTAATAGCATCATCGTTACCTGGGATTACATAGTCAACCGCATCTGGATCACAATTAGTATCAACAATTCCAAATACAGGAATATTTAGTTTTCTTGCTTCTCTAATAGCGATTTCTTCTTTAGATGGATCTACAATAAACATTGCAGAAGGTAATTTGTACATATCTCTAATACCACATAATAATTTATTTAATTTGTCGTATTCTTTCTTAATATGAACAACTTCTTTTTTAGGTAATTTTTCAAAAGTACCATCTTTTTCCATCTTTTCGATTTGTTCTAATCTTTTAACTCTTCTTCTAATTGTTTTAAAGTTAGTTAAAGTTCCACCTAACCATCTTTCGTTTACATAAAATGAATCAGATCTCAAAGCTTCTTCTCTAATAGCTTCTGAAGCTTGTTTTCTAGTTCCAACAAATAAAACCTTTCCACCATTTGCAGCTATTTCCTTTAAAGCAGCATAAGCTTCTTCAATTTTCTTAGCTGATTTTTGTAAATCAATAATATAAATACCATCTCTTGCTGTAAAGATGTATTCCTTCATTTTAGGATTCCATCTTTTTGTTTGATGTCCAAAATGAACACCAGCTTCTAATAAATAACTCATTGACACAACTGCCATTTTCATTCCTCCTTTTGTTTTATCCTCTGAATACTTTAAAAATCACACCACCCTTTGGCACTAGATGTGAAAATCCATATTCATGTGTTTTAAAAAAGCCAATAATATTATAACATAATTATATGTTATTGCAAGCAAATTTATCCTCAAAAAGAAAAAAAGATAAGATTATTTTACCTTATCTTTAGATTTATTATCTTTAACTATTACATAAAGTGTAGTTGCTGCAATAGCTACTACTCCTACACCAACTGAAATAAATATTAATGAAGCTTCAGCTGCAGTTGCTGGTACCTTTACTACTTGTGGAGTTTCTTTCTTTGGTGCTGGAGTTGGTTTAGGTTTCTCAGGTGTTTTAGGTTCTTCAGGTGTTGGTTTAGGCTCTTCCACCTCAACTTTGTCTGTACCCTTACCACATTCTACTACTACGAAATGTCCGCCTTCTTGTTGAATTTGGAAACATGCATCGATATTATTAATTACGTCTTTTAACTCTGGTAAATCATACACTACTGTTACTGTTAAACAAGCACCTGGATCTACATATCTTCCATCACCTAAATCATTAGCTAAATCTCCCAAACTACTTTTTAACATATCATCAAATAAATATAATCTTTGATCAGTATTATTAGTAAATTTATACTTATATGTGATTTGACCATATTTCCCTTTTGTTTTATCGTACGTTGAAATAATTTCAACTTTTACTCTTCCATTATAATAAGATGTATTATCAAATGGTTCTTCCGCCTTTACAGTTCCAAGACCAAATAAACAAACCAATAAAGTAGCTAAACATAATATAAACTTTTTACCTTTTTTCATCATTACACCCTCCTATAATAAAATTATAACACAAAATGTTTAGAAAACAATAATTAACTATTTTACTTTACATAAATTTAACCTACTTTTATTTTAAACAAAAGTAAATAATTTTATACAAAAACCTTTCTAAATAGAAAGGTTAATTTAATTTTTCTTTAATAGTTTTACTAACATATCCCATATCAGCTTTACCTTTAACCAAAGGAGTAACCACTTTCATAATTTTTCCCATATCTTTTGGTGAAGTAGGATTTACTTCTTCAAAGGCTTTATCGATAATAACATTAATCTCATCTTCAGTTAATTGTTTTGGCATATATCCCATTAAAATTTCAATTTCACTATTTGTCATATCAATTAAATCTTGACGATTACCCTTTTCAAATTCCTTAATTGATTCTTTTCTAGTTTTAATTTGTTTAGAAATAACATCAATTACCTCTTCATCAGTAAGTGGATGCTTTTTATTTAATTCCTCCATTTGCATAGCTCCTTTTACCATGCGAATAACTGTAAGAGTTTTTTTATCTTGAGCTTTCATCGCCATTTTTAAATCATCAAGTATTTTATCACGCATAAATTTTCTCCTCTTTCCAAAAGAAAGCCTATAAAAGGCTTTCTAATAATTATCTCTGAATTCTCTACGATTTCTTCTTCTTGTATTTTTAATGCCTTCTTTTTTAGCATTTCTTCTTTTAACTCCAGGTTTTAAATAACCTTGAGTTCTTTCTTTTAACTTTGCACGGGAGCCATCTTTATCAACTTTTAAATTTCTAAGAGCACCTTCAACATTACCATTTCGAACTATTACCTTTGTCATAAAAATCCCTCCCTTCTCAGCTAAAAACATTATAACACCAAAAGCATTGTTTTTCAACAAAAATTTACAAAATAAAAAAAGCGGGTAAAAACCCACCTTTTAAATAATGATTAAAAGTCACATTGACGGTTAGAAGTAATTCTCCTAATAGCTGATCCAAGCATTCTACCAATATCAATTATTACAGATAATCCTTTAATAAATTCACCAACTAAAGAAGCCGTAATTGAACCTCCAGTTATTTTACATAAATCTTTATCCTCTAGTATCATTTTTTACACCCAGATGGATTTACAAAACCATCAATAATACTTATTAAAAAAGCAATCGCCGAACCAATACCAATAAAAAGCCCATGACCTGACGCTTTAACCATCTTTAATTCATTAGTAGTTAACTCCATCTTACCTCCTTCTAGTTATTACGCATTTCATCTAAAACAACCTTTCCGTCTTCTATTTTCAATAACCTATCAAACAAATCTAAATTACCCATACGATGTGAAATAACAATAATAGTTTTATCCTTATATTCTTTAAATAAATTCTTAAGTATAACTCTTTCCATATCTTCACTAACTTGGTTAAGTCCTTCGTCAATAATTAGAACATTAAAATCATAAAGCGCTCTTGCTAAAACAATTCTTTGTTTTTGCCCAGAAGAAAGATTAAAACCATCTTCTTGAATTATTAATTTAAAATCATCTGTTATATCATCAAGCTCACAAATATTATCAGAAACAAAGCCTCTAAAAGTCAAATTATCCTCCAAAGTACCACTAAATAAAATTTCTTTTGAAGATACATAAATAACATTTTCAAATATATAATTTTTTCCCTCCAAATTATCAATCATAACATTTCCAACGTAATTATCATAATATCCCTTTAAAATTTTAAATAAAGTACTTTTACCACTACCAGATGGGCCTGTTACCATTATCTTTGTTCCTTTATCGATTTTTAAATTAATATTTTTCAAAACCTTATTTTTAAAACTATATTCTAAATTTTTAATTAAGATATTTCCAAATACTCGTTTTCTGATCTTATTTTTATTTTTTAAAACTAGTAACTGACTTATATTTCTAATAGAAGTAATTACATTTTTAAATTCAAAATCAAAATCTAAAACTTCCCTAAATGATGATAATAATAAAGACGAAGTCATAAAATAAGTAATTACATTATTTGGATTGTTTAAAACAACATAAATCATAATTAAACCTAAACCCAAATAGTAAATAACTTCTTTAATTAAAAATTGATTATTATATAAATAATTAATTTTTTTATTAGTAATTAAATATTCATCATACCTACTTTTAAAATCGTTTTCCACCTTACTTTCACAATTTAAATTTTTAACCGTTTCAAATCCACTAATAACTTCAGTCATATAAGAATTCATTAATGCTCGCTTTAATATAGCCTGATTAACAAAAAACAAATTTTTATTTTTATAAAACAAATAAACAAAAAAATAACCAATACAGATAATAAAATTAAAAACGCATATTTTATAGTTAAATATTAATAGAAAGAAAAATAAAATAGTTATAATAGGAATGTTAATAAAAATAATAATAGAAATATGACCAATAGCATCACGGATTAAAGACAAATCATTAAAATAGCTAGTTATCTCACCAGTTGTTTTATCTCGGTAATAACGATAAGGGAGGTTTATAATTTGTTTAAAAATATCCAAAGATAATTTTCTATCTAATCTTTTATTTAGTTTAGTTAATAAAATATTTCTAACAAAATCAAATAAAATTCTAAGAATAATCATTAATAAAAACAAGAATATAATAGGAAGCAAAGAATTTAATGGGCCATTCAAACTATCAAATAATTTTTGAATAAACAAAGAATTAGCAATTGATAAAATTCCTGATATCAAAGAAAAAAATCCCACAAAAATAATCAAAAAATAATTATTACGAATTAAATTTAAAATAAATAATAAAATATTAGGTTCTTTTTCCTTCATAATTTTTCTAACAGGCTGCATCTCAACAATAATACCTGTTGATATATTTAAAAATTCATCAAAACTCATTTTTTTAAGTCCTAAGGATGGATCGGCAACTAAAATTTTTTCTCTTTTATAGTCTATTTTATATAAAACCATGTAGTGTTTGTAGGAGTGATCAATAATAACATGTGCAATACACGGCAATTGCATATCAGTTAAATTATTAAATCTAATACCACGGCTTTTAAAACCTAGACTATCTAAAACCTGAACAATATTAAATGCCGATATCCCACTTTTAGAAGTATTTAATAGTTCATCTAATCTATCAAGGCTTACATATCCATTATAATATTTTAAAATCATTTCTACGCAAGCTGACCCACAATCATTTATTCCTCGCTGTTTTACAAACGGATATCTTTTAACATTTTCACCTCCCTATAGAAAAGATACTGTAAAACTTTTAAATTTCCTTTAAAAAACACAAAAAAAGTATAAAAATTTAATTATTATACTTTAAAACATCAATTTTACAATTTCCATATTGCTTGCTTTTTATAATTTCTAAATTAGTAATTATATTTTGAGACTCATACTCACATATAACAATACCACCATCATTTAATAACTTTCTTTCCTCAATAATTTTCAAAGCTTTATTTAATAAACCAGCTCTATATGGTGGATCTAATAAAATAATATCAAATTTATCATCAGTACTTTTTAAAAACTTTTTATAATCACAATTTAATACTACAATATCATCATCAAAGTTTTTAATATTCTCTTTAATAGTATTAATAGAAACAGGATTATTATCAATTAAAAAGCATTTTTTAGCACCATTACTAATAGCCTCTAGACCTAAAGCTCCACTTCCAGCAAATAAATCCAAAACAGTTGAATTTGGAATATAACCTCTAATCATCGAAAACAAAGATTCCTTAATTCTATCCATAGTTGGTCTAGTTCCATCGATATCAAATCCTTTTAATTTTTTACCACGATATTTTCCACTAATTATTCGCATATCCTTCACCTATAAATATTTTAACACATTTATTTTAAAGATGATAAAATTTTTTCTAACATTTCAAAAGTATCTACCGCCCTTGCTACCTTATCAGCTCGTGTTAACTTATAATAACGACGAACTTCATCTTCAAAATCCCTAAACATCCAAGGTGCTCTATTAAGCGTTTTGTACCAATAAGAATTCTCTCTTAAATATCTAAGATAATAATTATTCTCTTTTATCTTAAACTGTAATTCTAAACTCATTAATCCTCAAAATGTTTATAAAGAGGTCTAGGTTTATAAGTTTCCTTATTAGTATTAGAAGAATTATTACCTAAAGACATATCTTGAAGCAAACCTAAAACCCTTTGCATACTACTAACCCCATTTTGAATACTATCCAAATCTAAATTTTTAATAAAATTCACTAAATCAAAACTACTAGCCGCTGATGCAGATGCAGCTGCCACCTTACCTGCATCTTCATTTAAATATTCTTTCCAAACCTCATTATCTTCACCATACATATCATACATTTCATAAAACTTTTGCCATGTCATACTTTCATTTTTAACATGTTTTAAAAGTATAGGATTATTTTTCACAAAATCTTTAAATTTTTCTTTTGTTTCCATAATATCACCTATTTTAATATATTCAAAATATATAAAAAAAGCACAAAAAAAGTACTAATCATTAGTACTCTTTTCACTCATAGAAGCAACATCAATTCTTTTATCATTATGAATCAATTTTAAAGTTCCACTAGTTTGATAACCTAAATCTTCTTTATATTCAATTTCAAAATTCAACTCATAAGCTTTATCATCAGTATTATTACCATATTTAAATGTAGTATTTTCTAAATCACCAATACTTACTTTAGTAATAGAAGGTAATTGTTGTTTTCTATTATTATAGACATTGCTTTCCACCGTTTTATACATTGTATCCATAGCATATTTTTCAAAATCGTTTTGATAATTTTTAAACACAAACTGCTTTCCACCAACATCATTTTTACTAATCTTATTATCTAAATTAAAGAAATCATAAACAAACATTTGACCAACAAGTTTTGCATATTTTTCTTCATTAATATTATCAGCTTCTAATACAGTTTTAAGCTCTTTAAATAACCCTTTATAATACTTAGTTGCATTTTCCTTAAGAGTATAATCATAACCTTCAATAGTATCAATATTTTTTACAACCTTTTTATTAGAAGAAGATTCCTTAGACTTATTAAAAGCTAAAAAGCAAACAACAACTAAAATAGCAATTATCAAAACCAAAAGAACAATTCTTTTAACATTTAACTTTCTTTTTCGACGTTTCATTTTTGCCCTCCTTTTATTACTTTATCAGATTCTTGAGTTTTCTTAATTAAATCATGAACAATAATATCATTAGAAACCGCTACTTCCTTTTCAGCTCTTTCAGTCCATTTATTAATATAATCAGCACTTATCACCGCATTATTATCAAAAACAGTAGCTTGTCCATTTTGATTATCATAATACATAATATCTGTCATCCAGTTACCATTAGGAAATACAACAAAATGTTCATCAGTACTAAATACATCATGTCCCATCGCATAAGGATTATTTATTCCAAGCATATTACCAAGTGTTGGTAATACATCATACATACCAGTAACTGTTTTAATTTCTTTATTAATTTTCTTTTTAAGATCCTTATCCTTCGTCCAAATAATTAAAGGAACCTTACGATTTAATTCGTAGTCATATTTTGAAAATTCCTTATATTCTGGATCAGTATTACTTCTTTTACTGTCAGTTTCTGGATCATAATTATAGTAATAATCATACTCACCACGTTTTATTTTAGCATCATGGTCACCATAAATAACTAAAACTGTATCTTCAAGTAAGCCTTCTTTATCTAAATCATCAACTAACTGACCAATTGCCTCATCAGCATAATGCGCAGTTGTAAAATAATTACCTAAATTTCTTCCCTTCAAATAATTATTTTCCACAGTTTCCTCTTGCTTTGTTTGTTCATTAACTCTAGTATATTTATAAGTTAAATCAATATCTGTATTATCCGCAAAGCCTTCAAATGGTGTATGATTAGTAAGCATAATTAAAGTTCCATAAAATTTATCATGATCATTAGAAATCTTTTTAAGCTTTTCTACTGATTGTCTAAAGAATGATTTATCAGTAAGACCTAATCCTACCATATCATCAAGTTTATAATCTTTATCATAATAATAGAAATGATCATATCCTAATTGCTTATGCATAACTTCTCTATTCCAGAAATTACCCTTATTTGCATGCATACTAAACACATAGTAATCTTCTTCTTTTAAAAATTTTTGAATAGATGGATATTCCCTATCCCAATAACTAACAAAAACGGTTCCACTACTTGCAGGCAAAAGTGAAGTACTATAAGTAAACTCTGTATCACTACTAGTTCCTACACTTTCTTGTGAATAAAAATTAGAAAAGTACATACCTTCACTAGCTAATTTCTTTAAATTAGGTGCAATTTCCACTCCGTTAATTTTAGTATCAAGTAAAAATGTTTGCATACTTTCAGCATGAATAGCGATCACATTTTTCCCCTTAAAAATATCAGAGTATTTATTTTTTTCACTCTTATTATTATTTTTTTCATAATATTCTCTAAATTCCTTAGCTGCTGCATCATATCCAAATAATGGACTTATTTGAGGTTTTAAACTAGCAATCAAATCATTACCTTGATATGTATAAATACCAAATTTCATAACAACATATTCACGATTCCATTGCTTATATAAACGACTAATATCCGTTGGAGTTAAAGTTGAAACAAAAAATCCAAGGACAATCACTGTTGCCACTAAAGATTTTAAAACAGCCACTTTTCTTTTTCCTTTAGTTCTAACTTTTGTATAATAGCCCTTTTTCTTTAATTTAAAATGAACAAAAAGTAAAGTTATTGGCGCCCATATATAACAAAAATCTTTTATTTCCATAATAGTTTGTAATGCATCACTTACCCCAACAATTTGAAGACTAGTTGCAAGTAACGAAAATGAAGTAAATGATACATAGTTAGTATAATAAACCGAATTTATTAAACAAGCCAAAGTCAAAATTATCGACCAAGTCAAATAATACTTAATACGGTTTTTAGGTTTAAAAAAATAACCAAATGATCCTACACATAAAACAAATGCTAAATCTGCTAAAATAGGACTTACTGCTGTAAAATTCTTAACAGTTACAAATCTAAGTAAACTAGCATTAATTAATGATGTTACAATAAATGTTGTAAATAAAATATTATTTTTAAAAAAGTAAATAGTATTATCTTTCGCCTTTTCTAATACTTCTAACAATTTTTGACCAAAGTTTTTCATAATTCACCTCTATACACTTTATCATTATAACACTTTTAAGCAAATAAAAAAAGTGGCTTTAAACCACTTTACTATTAAATAGCCCATTAAAGGAGATTATTACCTTTTAATACTAATTAGATTCACAGTAAAATCATTAAGTACTAGTAGTCTGAGCTTAAGCACATACTAGGTAAAATATGTGCCCACTAATTATTATATTTCTTTTCTTTTGAATTATACTTTTTTAAACTAGCAGTATAAACTTCCGCATTAATTGCAATTCCCATTACCAATATAAATGATAAAATATAAACCCATGTCATCATAACAACGATTCCTGAAATACTTCCATAAAACATTGTGTAATTAGCAAAATTAGAAACATAATATGAATAAGCAGCTGTAGTAATCATCCAACCAACAGTAGTAAATAAAGCTCCCTTATTCATAAATTTACTAGATATTTGCTTATCAGGTGCAATCGCATACAAAAGTTTAACAATTATAAATATAAATATAAATGCAATTGGCCATTTAAGTAAAACAAAGAAATGATATATTTTTTCGCTAAAATCGGCAAATGCCTTTAAATGAATAATTTTATTTACAATAATATTTCCATATGCTAAAACAAGAAACATAAACACAACTAGAACCATCAAAATAACAATCATAAAAAGTGCTTTTATTCTTCTTTTAACATAATCATCATGCTTTATTTCATAAAGTTCATTAGATGTAACAATAATTGAATGAGTTCCATTAGAAATCAAAACAAATGCTACAATCATAAAAAACATGACACTTCCAGTAATATGACTTTCAGTAATAAAAGGAAGCCATATTTCTAAAATATTTTTAGGAAATATTTCTTTAAACGCTCCAATCATTGAAGTAGATACGAGAGAAATTTTAGAGCCAACATATCCAAATAAAGTAAGCATAGGAAATATTGCTAAAACAATAAAGAATGCCAATTGTCCAGGAAGAATCTTCATTTCTGGGCGCATTATAATATGATATATTCGACTATAATATCTCTTCAATCGTTCCATAAATACCTCTTTCTATAAAGAAGAAATTAATCTCCATTAATTCCTTCTTTATTATTTCTCATATCAAGTGTAGCTTCATTCACTGCATCATCAATAGTTTTAATTTCATCATGAATCATACTATAACCAATTGCCGCTCCAAAGCCATGTGATAATTCCTTTAATTCTTTATTAAGTTTTCTAATATAAGTAAGTGTAGCCTTTTCATCATGACCAACCATAAAAATCAAAAATTCATTACCATTAGTTCTCAAAATTTCACTACCACTAAGTTGATTATTAATTAAAATCCCGGCTGCCTCAACAATAACCTTATCTCCCTCAACATGACCAAAATTATCATTAATATAAGCAATATTATTTAAATCTATAACAATAATAGATTGTGGATAAACCTCACTATTATCCCATTTAATAATATTATCATTTAAATAATTACGATTTTTAAGTGATGTTAAAGTATCAATATAACGTAGTTTATCAGCTTTAGAAAGTTTACTATTATAATCTTTCTTACGATTTACAAATTTTCTTGTGAAAATAAGTGCAATTATCAATAAAATAATTATCGCACTACTTAAAATAATTTGTAATGCTTGATTACTATTATTGTAATGTAAAAGTTTACTATAACTATTATTCATAATTAATCCACTGTTTACAAATGATAAATAATAGCTTAAAAGTCCATTGAATACCCTATTACTAGAAGTATCTCTAGAAACAAATCCATAATTATTAGTTAAATCAATAGTTTGAATCTTTTTTAGTTCTTTCATATTAAGGTGTAAATAATAATCATAAGTATATTCATCAATAGCAGCAACATCTTTTTTACCTAAATGATTAACAAGTTCCTTAGAATTATTATATCCTTTAGTCTTAACACCATTATCTTTTAAATATTTATCAATTTTACTATCTTTAATAGTTAAAACATTATAATCTGTAAGTGAATTTACATTATTAACAACTAAATCCGTTTTTTCATTTGCAACCACAGCAATTTTACTATCATAAATAGTAGCTGTATTATAAACATCCATATCATAATTATCATTACCATGATAATCAAACACAAAGTCTAATTTATTCGCATTGAAATCTGCAAGTAACTTTTCAATAGATGGATAACTTTTATAATCAATCTCTATATTAGCAGCCTTAGCAAACTCACTAATAAATGAATAGTTAAATCCTTTAAGTCCACCTTTAATCGTAACATCATAAGGAGCATTAAAAACAAATCCATAAGTATAACGATCGCTTCTAAATTTAGCTTGAGCTTTTTCATCTATTTTTCTATATTTGAAATAACTAGTAGTTAAATACTTATTTAAACTTTCCTTATATGTTTCCCTATTCCATTTTTTAAAATACTTATTAAGTATCTTATTAAGTCTTTCATTATCACCTAAAGTAAGTACATAATCACTAGTATATTCAGTAATATTATAAGCAATATTTAAAGTTTTATCAGTTAAAATATTTTCTAAATATTCAATCTTTGGAAGAGCTATTGCATCAACTAAACCATTAGATAAAGACGTAAACATTTCATCAGCGCTTAAATAAGGTTTAAAAGTTACATTACTACTTCCAGTTAAATATTTACTAATTTTTGTTAAATCATTTTGTAAAGTTCCAATAGTTAAATCTTTAATTTCAGAAACACTATTAAAGTATGTATCTTTTTTAACAATTAAAGCATAATTATCACGATATAACAAAATATCTTTATCATTTTTATGTTCAACATTTTTAAGTGCATAATCACTTATAGTTTCTTTGTTACCCAAATTCTTATTATAAGGTAATTTATTAAATTCAAGTTTAGTATCTTCCTCTAAATCATTTAAAAAATCGAATAAAATACCATTACCATTATCATTAATTATTGGCACATTACTTAAAACAGATAAATCAATTAACTTATTTTTATTATTTTCAATCCATTGTTTTTCAGCAGCTGTTAAAGTAGTTACCTTATCCTCACTAACAAAAAACTGTACTATACCAAAAATCCCTAAAGTTAAAATAACTACTAGGGAAATAATTCCTATCTTCTTATTCACTACTTCCACCCGCATTTCCATAAGTAATATCATCACTATTCTTACTCTTATAACCAATTACTGGATAAACATCACTATCATCTTTTGTATCAATAAGAACTTGAACATCATAATATTTAGCATTTTTCTTTCCAATACCATCTAAGATAATATCACCACATGTTTTAGCATCATCCAATTTCATACCATTATCAACAGTAATCGTAAAATTCAAAATTCTTCCTTCTTGATGATATACAACTTTTTCTACTCCGTCTTTACCACTTATTCTATCTTTAATATCATCAATAGTTGAACCAGAAATCTTATGTTTATCAATATCATCTAACCTATCTCCGTATTTATTATTGCCAATTGAAGATAAAAGGAATAATTTAACAAACAAAAATAATAAAATTATTATAAAAACTATTCCAGCAATAATAACTCCCTTTTTATTTTTTCTAATAAAATTTTTCATAAAATCACCTCAAACATTATACTATATTTAATCATATTTTTCAAACCTATCTAATCTCATAAGGATTGTCTATACTACCATTCCCAGCTGTTACCTTTGCATTAGAACCTATTGTAATAACTGGTCTAACATTTAATAAAGAAGTAGAATTAAAATTAATGCCATCTAATTTACCATTACTAATAACAAATACTTTATTATTTATAGTAGTAAGTGTATATTCTGGTCCGTTTGTTAAAGAATAAGTAGCTAAATAATTACTGCTAACACACTCTTGCTCAACACCGGTTACACATTTTAAATTATCAGAAGCATTAATAAAATCATTTGCGCTTAATAATGACACCTTAGTAACTAAATTACTATCACAATCATCTTGAAATTTCAAGCAATATTTATTAGAAACAATTAAAGATGAATTAGATAAATTACTATAAAAATCATTATTTAAATAATTATTTATACTTGATTTTTCAAAATTAAAACCACCATTTGTATCAAAAGGTAAACTAGCTATTTTATTATCACTAACGATTTTAATAGTTCCATCATCATTAACACTAATAATTCTCCATATCATATCATTAAACTTCAAATAATTATTAACATCTTTACCTTTATATATTCCATTTTGTAAATTTAAAATACTACTTTTTCTAGATTTTGAAATTATTGACTTACTTAAACTTTTTGCCTTACTACTTTCCTTATAAACATAAGTATATTGATTAGATTCATATTTTATTTCCACATATCCAGACAAATTCTTTTTCTTGTTTCTTGGATCAATAATATCATCACTAGAAATATATCCTTCTGTAGTAAGAACACTTAATTCTAAATTAAAAGGTTGCTCACCTTCATTAGGTAGTTCATTTACATGTTCAACGCCCCAAGCTTTTGCCGCCTTAATAATAATTTCTACCTGAGAGTTATAAGCCTTATCTCTTGTAGACCTGATAATCGAACTAACCGCTGGCATTACAATTGAGGCGATTAATCCTAAAATTGCCACTACAGCTATTAATTCTATTAGCGTAAAGGCTTTTTTATTCATTATCTTCACCCCTATTCTATTTAAATTATAAATTATTTGACATGTAAAGTCAATGCACCAAACTAACATCACACATTTTTATCAAAAAAGAAAACATGATATAATACCCTTGTAAGTTTAAAGGAGTATAATATGAAAAAAACTGAATTACTTAGTCCAGCTGGCAACATGGAAACCTTACTAGCAGCTATTCACAATGGAGCTGACGCTGTTTATATTGGCGGAAAATTTTTTGGAGCAAGAGCTTTCGCCCCTAATTTCTATAATGAAGATTTAAAAAAAGCTGTTTATTACGCCCATCTTTATAATGTCAAATTATATGTAACCGCCAATACAGTTATCTTTGAAGATGAAATCGAAGAATTTTTAGAATATATGAAATTTTTATACGAAATAAATGTTGATGCCGTTATTATGCAAGATATTGGAATGATATCCTTAGTTAGAAAACTTATTCCTAATTTAGAAATTCATGCTTCCACTCAAATAAACGCGCATAATGATGAAACCTTAAAATTACTTAAATCTATTGGTGTCAAAAGAGTTGTCTTAGCTAGAGAAATGACTATCAATGAAATTAAAAATCTAAAAACAGATATCGAATTAGAAATATTTATTCACGGTGCTTTATGTGTTTCCTATAGTGGCAATTGCCTTTTTAGTAGTCTAAATGGTGGTAGAAGTGGAAATAGAGGTAAATGTGTTGGATCATGTAGACTTCCATATACCCTACTTCAAAATAATAAAGAAATAAAAAACGAATATCTTTTAAGCACTAAAGAACTATGTCAAGTAAATAATATAAAAGAAATACTAGACTGTAATATAGAAAGCTTAAAAATAGAAGGCCGTATGAAAAGCCCAGAATATGTAGGATATGTTACTAAAATATATAGAAAACTAATTGATCAATATTATCAAAATCAAGATCCAAAAATTACAGAAGAAGAACTTATAAATCTAACAAAACTATTTAATAGAAAATTTACTGATGGATACCTATTTGAAGATAACATTTATAATACAAAATCCCCTAATCATCTAGGTTATCCTCTAGGACAAATAATCAAGCTAACAAACAAAAAAATATACATAAAACTATCTGATAACTTATATCAAGAAGATGGAATAAGATTTGTAAACAATCACAAAGGAATGATTGTAAATAAACTTTATAACGAAAAAGGATTACTAGTAAATCATATTAAAAAAGGAAATATTGCTGTCATTGATAACAAAATAGATATTAAAACAAAAGATGATGTTAGTAAAACAATTGACACTAAATTAATCAAAGAAATATCAAATTATCAGAAAAAGAAAATACCTATTTCATTTATTGTAAAAGCAAAGCTAGGTAAACCATTAACCGTTACTATTAAAGATAACACAAATACCATTACCAAAACTTCAGTTTCCCTAGAAAAAGCTATAAACAAGCCAACAACTAAAGAAGAAATAATTCAAAAATTAAATAAATTAGGTAATACTCCATTTACCATAGAAAATATAGATATCGACTTAGATCAAGTGTTTATTCCCATAAAATATTTAAACGATTTAAGAAGAAACCTTTGTGATGAACTAATAAAACAAAAAACTAAAAGTAAAAATAAAATAGAATTTCACTATCAGAAAAAAGAAATCAACGCAAAAGAAAAAAACAGTATAAATATATTAGTAAGAAATGAAAATCAACTAAAAACAGCTTTAAAATATGCGGACAAAATATATACTGAAGACTTTGAACTATATAAAAAATATAAAAGTAAAAATGTTTACTATAAATTACCAAGAATAATTCAAAACTATAAACACTTTGAAAACGAAAATTTATTAGTTAGTGAACTTGGAAGTGTATATAAACATAGTAAAAACAATAATGTAATAACCGACTATCCATTAAATATTACAAATAGTGAAACTGTAAAATTTTTAAAATCATTAAATGTTAAAACAGTAACCTTATCCGTAGAAATTAAAGATTACGACTTAATAAAAAAATACGCAAAAGACACAGAAATAATAACATACGGGAAATTAGATCTTATGATTTTAAAAGACTTCCATTTTAAAGGCGACAACTTAAGTTTAAAAGATCGCTTTGGAAATGTATTTCCTATTATAAATGGAAAATATACTACTATTTTACATTGCAATAACCTTGTTAAAAATAACGTAAAAGGAAATTCAAGGATAATATTATTTAATGAAAATGAAAAACAAATAAAAACTCTAATCAATCAAGATTAGAGTTTTTAATTTAATCTATTACATTTTTAGTAATATGACCAAAGTCAGAATCTTTTAAAGTGAACTTATATGCTGTCTTATCATTTAAAACAAGGAATATACATTCAAAATTATCTATAACTTCATAACAAACAATTGGTGAATGTAACTCTTCTTCAACATCAACTAAATCGCTAAAGCTTTTAACATTAATAACATCATATTTACTCAAATTTGGAAGATTATGAGTTTCAGCAATAACATCCCCATACTCTTTTAATATCTTATTAAGTGCTAATACATACTCAGATTTTTTAGTAATCTTAATCAAGCTCTTAAATAAATTTATAAATATAATCAAAGATAGACCTAATAAGCAAAGACCAAATACAAATAATGGAACATTAATAGAAGATTCGCTAACAGTTTGCTTATAAATAGTATTTCCCCCACTATTAACATAATCTGGTTTTATTTCAAAAGTTTGTTGTAATAAAGGAACATTAAGTGCTATATTATTAGTTTCCTTTAAATTCTTATCGGGTTTACCCTTTAAGCCACCATTTACATTAACTTTTAACGCTAAATTTACACGTGCATCAACAGAAAGTCCAAACTGATTTCTAAAATCAGTCATAATAGCATTATAAGCATTATAATCTAACTTAATAGTTTTATTAATATTAAATGTTTTACCACTTCCAGTTATATGTTGTAGATTTTCAACTGGGTAAGTTTTTGACCAAACCTCAATTTCCTTACCTTCTGCATTTTCATATAAACCACTAGTAGTTGCCACAATCTCATAACTACAATCATAGTCTAAATCTTCAGTACTTTGAAAATTATATTTTGCATCAACTTCAATATAATCAATTATAGATGCAATGTATTGTTTATTCATACCTAAATATGGAACCGTAAAAAATTTATTATTCTTTAAATAAACACGGTAATCCATTTTTGTATTATAATTGTATGAATATAATACTGGGTTATCACTTTGTTGTGGATTTAAACTTTTATAAACAGAAAAAAGTGATACACCAAAAGCGGCAATAGTTAAAATTATTAAAACCACCCTAAACCATTGCTTTAAAATAATTACATTCTCATTCTTCTTTTGCATCATTATCGCTCCTTTTTATCCTACAACGCACCACTAAGCCATACTGATGGATATCCAATCCATGGTACAACAAATGATACCTTTCCAATAATATTCTCCAAAGTAACACTTCCAACATCATTAGCATTATTATGATCACCTTTAGTAATAAACACCTTATTACCATAAACATCATTATCAACATCCACAATACGGTGAACAACATATTTAGTGCCACTTATAAATTGAATAATATCTCCTTTTTTAAGTTCATTCTTTTCTTTTTTAGTCAGTTTATTTATTACAACTGCATCACCCCTATTAAAGGTTGGTGACATACTACCTGACATTACAGCAATTGGTTGATATTTAAATAACCCCATTACAAATCCTGCCATCATAGCAATTAATATAAAAACCGGAATATAAACAACTGGATTATACTTTTTTATATCTCTTTTTGATAATCTTTCAGATTTATTAACATGTACATAATTTAAATAAATATATACAGCAAGGGGTAATACAACGCCAACAACCGCTGTTACAAACCAATCAAAACTAGGAATAATTGGTACAACAAATGGTGGAATAATTATAAATAATCTATATACAATTGAAAATCTAGGTCCACCAATATAAACCAAATAAGTCATTAAAGCACTTTCTAACAAAGTAGGAATTAACGTTGTAGAAGTATAAATAAATATTTCCTTTAAATCAGTAAAATGTTCTGTAATAGTTGAAAAATTTAAATTAATTATCATAAACAATAAAATAATTAATATAAAATTAAATTTTGATTTATGTTCATTTTTAACAAGAATATATCTAATATACTCTTGAAAAAAGATAATACTCGCAAAAGACCATAAATTTCTAAATACACTTAAAATATCTTTAGAATATGGGGTTCTTTCAAATCCAAATAACAACCCTAGTAAAAAATATAAAATTATATATACAATAAGTGTAATAAGTAAACTTTGCTGTTTATCTTGTTGACCTTTAATTCTTAAATTAGAATCTTTACCTAACATAAATGCAACAAAACACATTATAATCCATATAATAGGATTAATGATTTCATTATAAAGTGGTAGATTCATTGGGACTAATAAAATATCATTAATCACCAAATACATAATCAAAAGGCCATATATAGCTATGTTCCTTTTCATAGTAATTTCCCCTTTTTATATATACCCCAGTATCGCTACTATAAGAATTATAACATACTTAAACTACTTTTACAAGAAAAAAGTCAAAATAAATTTTGACTACCACCTTATAAACGAAAAAAGACTTAAAAGTCTTTTTTACGCTTGAACATAATTCAAAACCATTGTAACATCTTTTTTAAGTTGTGCTTCTGTTGGTTGAGTTTCTACATTAGCGTTATAAGTAACTGTAACAGTAAATGTAGTTGACTCACCAGCATTTAAAACATCATTTTCAGCAATGCCAGTATAACTATAAAGAATTGGATCTGTTGAACTAGTATCACTAAATGTTAAAGTACTTAATTTAGCATCTAAGTCACCACCATTTTTAACTGTAACTGTGTAAGTTAATGAATCAGTTGGTTGTTTTAAAGTAGTGGCAAATGTAGCAGATGTTTTATCTGTACCAACTTCAGCTTTAGTACTTGCTGCATCTCCAACAGGAGTACCAGCTGTAATAGTTTCGATATGTACATCCCAATTAGATGAGATAGTTGCACTACCATTGATAGTTAATTGTTGTGCAAATGCTGCATAACCTACTGCCATTACAAATACAACAGCTAATAAAGCTCCAATTAAGGCATTTTTGTGTTTTGATTCCATTTTCTTCCTCCTATACAATTTACTAAGTAGCTTTCCTACTCTACATACACTATATCATATTTTAATTTTCTCTGCAAGGAAAATTTAAATTTTTTTGTTAAAAAGTGCAAAATGTTATTTTGCACTTTAAAAACAATATATTTACATTGCTTTAGGAATGTGAATACCTAAAAGTTCTAATAAAATTTTTAAAATTTTATTATTTAAACTTAAAACAGTTTCATAATCACTTTTAGTTTGTTCATCTAAATCATTTAATCTATTAGCTTGATAAAAATTATTAGCAACCACAGATAGCTCATATAAATAATTAGCTATATAATGAGGTCTTCTTTCTAAAGCCGCTTGATCAATAACATTTCCAACTTCCAACAATTTAACTCTTAATGCTCTATCAGCTTCATTATAAATTGTATCAGAAAGTTTTAAAGAATTTTGACTAAGCAATTTATTAATACGTAAATATGTATATAAAATATATGGACCAGTCTTACCGGCAACTTCACTAAACTTCTTAATATCAAAAATATAATTTCTTGTTAAATCATTTTGCAAATCAGCAAATTTGATAATTGCATTAACAATCTTATCTAAATCCTCTTCAGCCATAGATTTATTTTCTTCTCTCAAGTTTATAAATTCCTCTTTAACTTGTTTAATTAAATCCTCAAGTTTTAAAGAACCTCCACTACGAGTTTTAAAAGGTTTATTGTCAGCACCATTAACAGTTCCAAATCCATGATGTTCTAATTTGCCATGATAAATATTAGACTTATTAGCAGCCCTAAACACTTGAACAAAATATAAACTTTGTCTTCCATCAACAACATAGATAATATCATCAGGATTAAAGTCCTTAACCCTTTGCCATATAGTACCTAAATCAGAAGTTGCATACAAATAAGCTCCATCACTTTTTTGAATCATACAAGGAGGAAGTTCGAATTTATCATCATCTTGCTTAACATCAATAACTTTAGCACCATCATCTTCACGAATAATATTTTGTTTTTCAATAAAAGGAAACATTTCATCAAATTGTGCATATGCATGACTTTCACCATACCATAAATCAAAATGAACATCTAAATAATCATAAATTCTTTTAATATCTCCTACAGATAAATCCCAAATTTTCTTCCATAAAATTCTATATATAGGGTCTCCATCTTGAAGATCTTTAGTAATTTTAGCACATTTAACTCTAACTTCTTCATCTTCTTTACATAAAGCGCTAATTTTTGGATAAGTTTCATTTAAATAATCTAAAGTAATTACAACATCCTCTGGTTTAGTATCAGGAAAATCAGTTAAAATTCCATAAATAACTTGTCCCATTTGTGTACCAATATCACCCAAATGAACGTCCCCAATCATTCTATTTCCCTTAAACTTTAAAATATTGTAAATAGCTTGTCCAATAATAGCTGGTCTTAAATGTCCAACATGTAAAGGTTTAGCCACATTAGGTCCACCATAATCTACCACAATAGTTTCATTTTCCTTAGTAGCTCCAAGCATATCATCATCAATTAATTTTCTTAAATTATCACAAATATACTTATCACTTACTTTAATGTTAATAAACCCTGGTTTAGCTACACTAACTTCCTTAAAATATTCATCAAAAGAAGATTCCTCTTTTAACTTAGCAACCACTTCGTCTGCAATCATAAATGGGGCCTTGTGTGCCTCTTTTGCTAATTTAAAACACTCATCACATTGAAAATCAGCATCCTTATTCGATTTAATAATTTTTGGCTTTATATCATAGCCTAATTCGTTAAATACTTTTTCAAATAACTCTTCCATAATTTCCTCCTTTAAATTTTAAAAAAATTCTATGAATGTAAGGACGAATAATCGCGTTGCCACCTTACTTCATAGAATTTCTATGCACTTAATTATCCTTAATGCAGATATACAAACAGCTCCAAGGTGCGTTCATAAAAATTTGCTTACCTAGTTTCCACTATCCTAGGCTCACTTTAAACAATTTACTTTTATTACTATTCCTTTTCAATGCCTTGTGCTAATTATATAAAATTATATTCAAAAAGTCAAACAAAGTAAAAGAAAAAAGTTAAATTTTTAAGTTTAACTTTTTCACCTGCTTAGCAATTACATTAATGCCTTCTTCCAAATTAATTTCATATTTATCAAAAATATCTTCAAGTCGCAAGTTACCCATCAATACCTGATTAATACTTTTATCTATTTCCTCTTTGCCATTTAAAGAAGAATTTTCATAAACATCAAACAAAGATGCAGACATCAAAGAAGAAATAATATACATCTTATCAATAATATTATCCCCTTCTAAAAGCATTGTAATTATATTTTTTCTTAAACTCAAAAGTCTTTGATAATTTACAAAGAAAAGTAAATCATCCGCATTATCTAAATCTAAGGCTGCCGCCTTTTCCATAAAAATTGGTAAAACTTCACCATGCATAAAATTTAAAATATTGCCTTTATTTTTATTTAATAAAGCATGAGTCATTTCATGGGCATAAATAGTTTTAGCCATATCATCACTTGGGCCAAAAATAAATATTCCTGTAGCACATATAGGAATTTTTTCAAAAAAAGACTCATCCAAATCAGCATTCTCATAAAAACTATAATTTACAACATAACCATTTCTTTTCGCTTTGTTTATTATTGTTAAAGGTATATCTGTCACCTTTACTAATTCAGACTTTTCTTTTATATACTCTATAACTTGGTCATACATTGCCAAAGGAAAATCAAACCCAAAACGAGCAAACAATTCCATTGACAAATCATCATCATTAAATATGCAAGGAACAGTTAAATCAATATTCTTCATATGTTTTTTAATTATATATTCACCACATTTTAAAATTTCTTCCTCATTACAATCATCAAATTTAATTTCATTAACATTTGCACTAAAATCACAAAACATAATATCAACTAATTTTTCGTAATTTGAAGATTCAAAAAAAGCCGTTTGAAAACTTTCATATTTAAACAAAGCCATCGCCTTTTTTAATTCACTTTCGTAACAATCCATAATTAATCACCTTTATTATTAAGAAAAAAACTAAAATTTACTTAGTTTTTTTACTTGCTTGCTCATTATTTTTGCCCCATTTTCTAAACTAGCTTCATAATGATCAAACACATCCTCTAAAACAGCATCTCCCATAAGAACATCATTAACATGATTATTAATTTCTTTCTTTAAAGATAATGAACCCTTTTCATAAGTTTCAAATAAAGCAGTTGCCAATAAAGAAGATACAATATATGTTTCATCAACAATAGTATCAAAAGCACTTTCCTCATTATAATCTTGATTAATTTTATCAATAATATCCTGTTTTATATTTAAAATTCTTCTTAACTTAGTTAGTAAAAGTAATTCTCCAGAATCATCCAAATCCAAAGCTGCCACTCTTTCCATAAAAATCGGCAAAGCTTCACTATATAACAAGTTTAAAACATTTCCTTTATGTCTATTTATTAACGCATGAGTCATTTCATGAACATAAATAGTTTTAGCCATATCATCACATGATCCAAAAACAGATATTTCATTTGTACAAACAGGCATATTTTCAAAAAAAGCATCTTTTAAATTCTTTGATCCATAAAACCAAGTAGATAGTACATGTCCATTTTTACTTTTGTCAACATCTATGTTAAGTGGAATATCCGTAACATTCCTTAACTCAACATGATTTTTTACATAATCAATTACTTGGTTATATTGTTCCTCTTTAATATAAGGTCCAAAACGAGCCATTAACTGCGTTGACAAATCATCACCATTAGTATATGGAATTCTTAAATCTATATCATCCATATGCTTTTCTATTACATATTTACCCGCACTTAATAATTCGTTCTTATCACAAAATAAATATTTAAGGCGCTTATCTTTTTTGGTTAGTAAATTACTTAACATAACTTCCCTTAACTTTTGATATTCCAATGTTTCAAAAAACGCCGTTTGAAAACTCTCATATTTATAAAAAAGCATCTTTATTTTTAATCTATGTTTTTCGTTAGCAGTAAGCTCCATAAAGACCCTCCTTTTAAAGGAATATTATAACCATTTTCAAAATTATGTCAAGAAAAAAGCCTAATATATAGGCTTTAATATAAATAATCAGTTAGCTTTTTTACACTCAAAATCTTTACTACGCATTTTATTAAAAAACTTAATAGAATTTTTTCTTAGTTCGAATTCTTTTAATATATCTTCATCAGTATTTTGAACATCTATATAATATTTAAGCTCATATTCTTTTTCACTATCTTTAGATACCGTTATTTTAATACTTTCATTACCAGCATATTTTTTATTGTATTCTAAAGCACTTTCTTTAATATCTAAAATTGTTTTTATACCTTCTTCATCTAATGCTTTATATGTTTTTATATAAACTACATTAAGTAATTTATCTTCGTTATTATAAGTAGTATCAATTGTAGTGTTATCAGAAATATGAAAAGTCTTTATGCTAGTTTTACATGTTCTATTAAAATCTTCATTTTTAAAACAACCAGTTAAACACAAAATCAAAAACAAAAGTAAAATTTTTTTCATGATTTTACCACCTTTGGCTCTAACAAAGATAATGAAACCTTTTCCTTATCATACAAAATATCATCAACATAACAATCAACAATGTCACCAACACTTACAACTTCATTAGGATGTTTAATAAATCTATCTGTAAGTTTTGATATATGAGCCATACCATCATTATGTAAACCAATATCAATAAATACCCCAAACGGTGCTACATTACGAACAGTCCCTTGTAATTTCATTCCTATTTTTAAATCCTTAATATCTAAAATATCACTTTTTAAAATAGGTTGTGGCATTGTATCCCTAGGATCTCTATTTGGTTTTTTTAAAGAGTCTATAACATCTTTTAAAGTATACTTGTCAGTGTTTAAAATACTAGCATACTTATTAACATCAATTTCATCTAACTTAGAAGAAAGATCCCCAGTTCCTATCTTAGATAAATCCATATTTATTTCATTTAATAAGTTTAAAGCAACATCATAACTTTCAGGGTGTATTGCTGTTGCATCTAAAACATTTTCACCTTCACTAATTCTTAAAAAACCAATAGCTTGCTGATAAACCTTATCACTAAGTAATTTAGCTTTTTTAATCTCACTTCTAGAATTAATTTTTCCATTATCTTCACGATATTTAATTATTTTATCAATATTTCTTTTACTCATACCAGAAACATATTTTAAAAGTGAAAAAGAAGCAGTATTAACATTAACTCCAACACTATTAACAGCTTTAGTAACCACAAAATCTAAAGATTGTGATAAATCCTTACTAGGTACATCATGCTGATAAGAACCAACCCCCATACCTTCTGGTGGAATCTTAACAAGTTCAGAAAGTGGATCTTGAAGTCTTCTTCCAATACTAACCGCACTTCTTTCATTAGGTGATAAATCAGGAAATTCATCACTAGCCACCTTTTCAGTTGAATATATAGATGCGCCAGCTTCTGAAACTATAACGTACTTACAATTTAAATTATATTCCTTAATCATTTCAGCACAAAACTTTTCACTTTCTCTACTAGCAGTACCATTACCAATTGAAATAATATCAACATTATATTTTTTAATTAGTGAAGCAACCTTTTCTTTACATTTTTTCAAAGCACCTTCATTGTTTTTTAAAAACGGTTTAATTACTAATGATTCTAAATATTTACCATTTTTATCAATAATAGCCAATTTACAACCATTTACATATCCTGGATCAAAACCTAAAACTACATTATCCTTCATTGGTGGTTGCATAAGTAAATTTTCCAAATTAAGTCCAAAATTATTAATTGCATCTTGGCATGCCTTATCAGTAAGTTCACTTCTAATTTCTCTTTCTATAGATGGAAAAATCAACCTTTTATAACTATCGTTAATAGCATCATTAATCACATAATTAAAAGGTCCTTCTTTTTTTATACACTTTTCCTGTAAAAAAGAAATAATTCTTTCTTTATCTACATCAATACTTACAGTAATTACCTTTTCTTTTTCTGCTCTATTAATAGCCATAATTCTATATTCTTTAGCATATTTTATCTTTTCGCTAAAATCATAATACATTTCATAAAGATTATTATCTATATTTTTCTTCTTCTTAGTAACAAAAGAGCCTGTATTATAAACAAAATTTCTAATCCATTTACGATAAAAAGCATTATCACTTATCCACTCAGCAATAATATAACTAGCGCCCAACAAAGCCTCTTCATTAGATTTAACATTTTCATTTAAATATGGTTTTACCAAATCATCCAAAGATTTAGTAGTATAACTCATAATTTGTTTAGCAAGTGGTTCCAAACCATTTTTAATAGCCTCAGTAGCTTTAGTCTTTTTCTTTTCCTTAAATGGGCGATATAAATCCTCTACTTCAACTAATTTAGAGGCTTTCATAATTTGATCTTTAAGTTCTAAAGTAAGTAAACCCTTTTCATCAATTAATCTAATAACATCTTCTTTCCTTTTTAATAGATTTACTTCATACATATAAACATCATTTATAGATTTAATTTGTTCCTCATCCAAATTTCCAGTAACATCCTTACGATATCTTGCAATAAAAGGAATGGTATTACCTTCTTCTAGTAAAGATAAAGTTTTATAAATTTGCTCCTCTTTAACATTTAAATTATTACTAATTTCTTTAATAATATTATCATTCATATTATCCCTTACTTTCTTATATAATTATACATTTTTTAAAATAAAAAGGAAAGAATTATTTATTCAAATATTTCTTTCCCACCTTATTTTTAATAAGTGAAGCTTTCTTAATAACTGTAAATCCATACTTTTCCTTCAAATTATCAACAGTTTTTTCAAGATTTTTATTTTCCTCAATAATATTTAAACTTTCAAATAAAGATACCTGATGATTTGAACTATCCACCAAATTATCAAGTCTAATACCAATCAATCTAATTCCTTCACTAGTATCCATTTCATCTAATATTCTTTTAGAAATTTCATATACTTCACTACTTAAATTAGTCGCATTAACAAGTTTCTTTTGATGACTAGTTCGTCTAAAAGTTTTATCTTTTAAAGTAACTACTACAACATAAGCATATTTATTTTGCTTCCTAAGCCTTAATGTTACATTTTCCGATAACGCCAGCAAATAGGAATAAAGTTCCTCTTTATCAAAAATGTTATGATTTAAAGTCGTTTCATTCCCAATTCCTTTAGGATCATCTGATTCACTTTTAATAATATCGCTACTAATTCCATTAGCCCAATTAATCATTTCAATAGCTTGATTTTTAAAATACTTATATAATTTATCTTTATCAGCTTTCGCTAAATCTTCAATTTTATCAATACCCAAACTATGAAGCTTTAAAGCTGTTTTTTTACCAACACCAAATAAATCATCAACTATAAGAGGCCACATTTTATCATGAACCTCATAATCAAACAAAGTATGAACTTTATAAGGTTTTGAAAAATCAGAAGCCATTTTCGCACATAACCTGTTATTAGCAATACCAACATTAACAGTAAAACCCAAAGTATCATAAATCTCTTTTTGCAATTTATAAGCAAATTTTATTTCATCACCATATAAATGTTTAACTGGTGTATAATCCAAAAAACATTCATCAATACTCATCCTTTCAATATCAGGACTGTATTTACTAATAAGTTTAAATAATTTATCACTCATGGTTTTATACCAATTATAATTAGGTGGATAAACTCTTAATGCCGGGCATAATTTTTTAGCTTGATAAATAGTTTGTGCAGTCACAACCCCCATCTTTTTAGCAGGTGTTGATTTAGCAAGAACAATGCCACTTCTATTTTTTTCATCCCCACCAATTATAGCGTAAGAATTTCTAATATCATATTTATATCCTTCTTTTAAAAGCAACACAGCTGTCCAGGAAAGAAAAGCATTATTAACATCAATATGCATAATAATTCGTTTCATATTACCACCTCGTGCTGTATACCACTTTCATAGTATAACTATTATCAGTATAACATTTATTAATTTTAAAATCACCATGTTTTAATGATTTTTTAGATTTAAAAATGACAATATTAAGTATCTGAACATTTTATTACCTAAAATATAAAATTTATATATAAATAATTTATCTAACTTTCTTTTTTTTAAATAAAAATTAATTTAGTTTTATTTAAAAATAACGTCTTTTATAATCGTTCATAATTTAATTTCTTCATACCTTATATTGGGAGGTGTAATATGAGTTGTAATAACGACATTTACGAACGTGCCCTTAGAAAAATAAAATGCGATGAGCATTGTAAACCAACGTGTTGTCAAGGCCCAATTGGACCTACTGGACCAACTGGACCTGCTGGTCCTGGTGGTGGAAGTCAAGGTCCTACTGGTCCTACTGGCCCTCAAGGTGTTCAAGGAATCCAAGGCCCTACTGGTCCTACTGGCCCTCAAGGTGTTCAAGGAATCCAAGGCCCTACTGGTCCTACTGGCCCTCAAGGTGTTCAAGGTGAGATTGGACCTGCTGGTACAGTCCCTACCGTTTCAATAGGAACCGTTACTACTGGAGCCCCTGGCTCAAATGCTATTGTAACTATAACAAAATCATAAACAATTAAAAATAAATAAAGAAAGGAGGCAAAAAAATGGATAAAGATATTACAAGTTATAAATTAAACTTTGTAATTCCTGAAGGTCAACCAGGTACTCCTGGTGCTGAGGGTCCAACTGGACCTGCTGGTGTTCAAGGTGATGTTGGTCCTACTGGACCTGCTGGAGCTATAGGACCTCAAGGTATTCAAGGTGAAGTTGGTCCTACTGGGCCTGCTGG
>CANATJ010000003.1 GCA_947364595.1 uncultured Bacillota bacterium
CAAAAAATTGCTATAGTAGGACCAACTGGTGCTGGAAAAACAACAATTGTTAACTTATTAATGAAATTCTATGAATTAAATTCAGGAGATATAAAAATAGATGGAATATCTACTAAGGAATTAACAAGAGAAAATATTCATTCACTATTTACAATGGTGCTTCAAGATACTTGGCTTTTTGAAGGAACTTTAAAGGAAAACATCATTTATAATCGCTTAAATATTAAAGATGAGCAAATAAAAAATGTTTGTGATACAGTTGGACTTACACACTTCATTAAAACTCTTCCACATGGATTAGATTCTAAAATTTCTGAGAATGATAGTGTATCAGCAGGGCAAAGACAATTGTTAACAATAGCCCGTGGTATGATTGAAGATGCGCCATTTTTAATCTTAGATGAGGCAACATCTAATGTAGATACAAGAACAGAAGAATTAGTCCAAAAAGCCATGGATAAACTAACAGAGGGTAGAACATCATTTATTATTGCTCATAGATTATCTACAATTAAAAACGCTGATTTAATTCTTGTTTTAAATGAAGGTAATATTATCGAACAAGGAACTCATGATGAATTAATGAAAAAAGACGGCTTCTATGCTGAATTATATAATTCACAATTTGAATTATAAAAATGAAAAGGAAGGTATAATAATGAGAATATTTATAAAAGTAATTGTAAATTTAGTAACTTCTTTGAGACTAATATTTTCTGTATTTTTGCTGTTTTTGTTATCAAAAATTTCAAATACTTCCTTTTTAATAATTACAATAATTATGTTCTTGACAGATTGGATAGATGGATATTTAGCTAGAAAGTTTAAAGTACAAACGCTTTTTGGGAGTGCTTTAGATACTATAGCGGATAAAGTTTTTTGTATAATATTAATTATTCCGCTTTTAAATAAAATAGATTATTTTGTTTTAATCTTAATTGGAGAAATTTTTATTGCGACTATAAATATAATTGCATATTTTGAAGGGAAACAAACAAAAGCTCATATTATTGGTAAAGCAAAAATGTGGGTTTTATCAATAACTATAATTCTTGGATATACATATTTATTTAATTATATAAGCTTACCACTTATAATAATAAGCCTTATAATAACCTTTGTATTGCAATTATTAACTTTTATAACTTATATTGATTATTTAAAAAAACAGGTACCACATAAAGAAAAATATAGTAAAATTAAAACATTTGGTGATATATTTTATAGACTATTTAGTACTAGTTATTATTTAAATAAAAAGGCATAGACATAAGTTGACATATTTTTTAGAAAAAGTTATAATAATGCATGTGTGTCAGGGAGTGAAAAGTATGAAAAAAACAAGCATCGAATATATGAAAAACGCTGTATTAGCTTTTAAAAAATATACATCAAATTCCGAAAATATAGATTATAAATTAGTAAATAATATATATAATTATATAGAAAATATTAAAAATCTTAAAAAAAGTGAATATGAAGAACTTGATAACTTTATAAAATCTATGCTTTATAAAGAAGATAGAATTCATATAGCAAATATTTTGCTAGAAAAAAAAGATAAAAATACACTAAAAAAACAACTTAATTATATGAGACCATTTCAAATAGTTAAAAAAAGTCCAAAAATAAGACATATTGTTGCAAAATCAAATGAGTTAACTAAACCTTTAACAATTGAAAAACCAATTAAATTTTCTAAAAAGGTTTTAGTAAAAAAAGTTGCGTAATTAAAATCTATCAATTTGATAGATTTTTTCTTTATAAGTTAATTGTAAAACGTAATAATAAATGATATAATTATTAAGAAAAAAATATAATTATATGGGAGGCAAAAATATGTTAATAATTTATATAATTTTAGGAATAATTCAAGGATTTACTGAACCAATACCAGTATCATCAAGTGGACATTTAGTAATATTTAAAAATTTATTTCAATTAGACGAACTAAATGATTTAAATTTTGAAATTTTTACAAATTTTGGTAGTTTTTTGGCTATAGCGTTTATCTTTAGAAAAGATTTAGCAAAACTTATAAAAGGATTTTTTGGCTATATAAAAACTAAAAATAAAGAGTATAAAGAGGATTTTAAATATTGTTTATTAGTAATAGTTGGTTCAATCCCAGCAGGAATTATTGGGTTACTTACAAAAGATTTAATTGAAAAATATTTGGGAAATGTTAAATATGTTGGGCTTGCTTTATTAATAACTGCTTTATTTTTATTTATAATTAGAAAAATGAAAGGTAAAAAGGAAGCCAATGATATGACTTACATGGACTCTTTAAAAATTGGTCTTTTCCAAGTGGTAGCACTATTTCCAGGAATAAGCCGTAGTGGTGCTACATTAGTAGGTGGGATGTTTTCTGGTTTGAAAAGAGAGACTGCTTTTAAATTTTCATTTATGCTTTATATGCCAATTAGTTTAGCTACTTTAGCTTTAGGTGTAAAAGATACTGTTGAAACAGGAATAGATTCAACTATGTTGTTTTATTATATATTAGGATCTTTAGCCGCAATGATTGTAACATTTTTCTCAACCAAGTGGTTTAAAGATATAATGATGAAAGGTAAATTAATATATTTTGTATACTATTGTCTTGTAGTTGGAACTTTAGTATTACTATTCTTATAAAGATTGATTTTCAATCTTTTTTCTTTTATAATAATAGTAGGTGAAGAAAATGGTATATTTATTATATGGGACCAAAGAATTTCAAATAAATGAAGAAATAAAAAAGATATCTAAAAATATTCAAGAAATCAACATTAGTAAATATGATTTAGAAAATGATTTGCTAAGTACTGTGATTGAGGATTGTGAAACATATTCACTTTTTAATGAAAAAAAGGTAGTAATTGTAAATAATGCTAATATATTTACATCATCTACAAGTAAAGACAGTGAAATAATAGAAAAATATTTAAACCATATAAATGAAAATACTATTTTAATATTAACGGTAATAAACGATAAAATAGATGAAAGAAAAAAAATAACAAAACTGGTTAAAAAAAATGGAATAGTAAAGTGTTTTAATGATCAATTAGATATTCATAGTTTAATTAGGAATTTGCTAAAAGATTATAAAATAGATTATAATTCAATCAATACATTAATAGATAGAGTAGGAAGTAATCCATTAATAATCCAAAATGAAATAAATAAAATAAAAATTTATAAAGGTGAAGATAAAAATATAACTGAAGAGGATATATTAAATTTAACTACTAAAATAATTGAAATTGATATTTTTAAATTAATAGACTATATTGTCAAAGGAAATAAAGAAAAAGCATTAGAAATGTATTATGAAATGCTTAAAATGAATGAAGAACCTTTAAAAATAATTATTATGTTGGCGAATCAATTTAGAATAATGTATCAATCAAAAGAATTATTAAAAAAAGGTTATACTGAAAAGGATATTGCTGGAATTTTGAAAATTCATCCATATAGAGTAAAATTAGCTATTCAAAATAGTAGATTATATAATTCTAGTGTTTTGCTAAAAAAATTAGATGAATTAGCTGATATAGATATGGGTATAAAAACGGGCAGTATAAACAAAAATCTTTCTTTAGAACTATTTATACTAAACACATAAAAACAAGCTAAATTTAGCTTGTTTTATTATTGATTTTATCATATATGTTTTTTAGATTAATTTCATATTTACTTGTAAGTTTAGGAAAATAATATTTTTTATCTTTAATTTCATCGGGTAAGTATTGTTGCTTAACATAACTACCTTTAAAATTATGCGGATATTTATAATCTTTTGAATTTGTTTTTAAATGGTTAGGAACTTTTCCAACATTACCCATTTGAATATCGTTGATGGCATTATTAATAGCCATATAGGCACTATTTGATTTCGGAGATAAGGCCATTTCAACGACGATTTCTCCTAAAGGTATTCGAGCTTCTGGAAGCCCTAATCTTTCACAAGCTCTTATGCAAGCATCTAATCTAGGACCAATTGCTGGGTTAGCAAGGCCAATATCTTCATAAGCAATTACTGATAAACGTCTAAAAATAATATCCAAATCCTCTGCTACAATTAATCTGGCTAAATAATGCAAAGCAGCGTTAACATCACTGCCTCTAATTGATTTTTGCAAAGCACTGATAACATCATAATATCCGTCATCATTTTTATCTATATATAAACTAGGTTTGCTATTTATCTTTTTTAATACATCTATATTTATTTTAAAATCAGATGAAGAGTAATACGCTACTTCTAATAAATTATAAGCGTATCTTAAATCACCATTAGCTAAATAGGCAATATAATTCATTGATTCTTGATCAATATTAATGTTTTTTAAAAAACTTTTAGACTTTTCTAAGGCACTTACTATATCTTCATTAGACAAGGGTTTTAATTCGAAAAGTTGACATCTACTTCTTATTGCTGGATTAATAGAGTGATATGGATTGGCTGTTGTAAGACCAATTAAGGTAATTAAACCATTTTCCAAATAGGGAAGTAATAAATCTTGTTTATCTTTATTTAAACGATGAATTTCATCCATAATTAAAACAAGCCCATTATTTTCTTTTGCTTTGGCAACTACTTCATCAAAATCTTTTTTACAATTAATAACCGCATTTAAAAAACAATGTTCTAAATTAAGTTCATTTATAATGGTATAAGCTAAAGTTGTTTTGCCTGTACCACATGGCCCATGTAAAATCATTGAAAACAATTTTTTATTTTTAACTAAGTTACTAAGAACTTGTCCATCACCAATTAAATGTTTTTGACCGACAACGTCTTTAAGTAAATTAGGCCTTACCATATCTGCAAGTGGTCTCATTAAGCATCACCATAATAATTATATCATTTTAATAACTATTAATAAAGCTTTATTAAATAAAGGTTTTTTGATAAAATAAAAATAGGTGAGATTAATGAATGAAGTAAATTACATAGAAGAATTTATCAATTATTTGTTATTTGAAAAAAAGTATAGTTCAAATACGATAAATTCATATAAAGAAGATTTATTAAAATTTCAAAACTATTGTGATAATAATAAAATAAAAATATGCAAAGCGGATAAAAATGATATTCAAAATTATATTCAAACACTTGGGAAAGCAATGAATATGAATAGTGTTTCTAGAAATATTAGTACACTTAAGAGCTTCTATAAATTTTTAATGTTAAATAAAAATGTTACTAAAAATCCATTAACAAGTATAAAAAATCCTAAAATTAAAAAAGCATTACCTAAAGTTTTAAGCGAAGAAGAAATTAATACACTTTTAGATATAAATTTAAATAATGATTTTGATTATCGTAATAAGGCTATGTTAGAGCTTATGTATAGTAGTGGACTGCGTGTTAGTGAACTTATAAATTTAAAAGTAAATGATGTTGATTTAGACGATTCTGTAGTTAGAATATTTGGGAAGGGTTCAAAGGAAAGAATAGTCCCTTTAAGCCAATATGCAGTTGAAGCTTTAGATGATTATATAAATTTTTATAGAGGCAAACTTTTTAAACATGGACAAAATGACTTTTTATTTTTAAATAATCATGGACTTCCTATGACAAGACAAGGATTTTTTAAAATAATAAAAAAATTAGCTAAAGAAAAAGAAATTAAAACAGACTTTTCACCTCATACTTTAAGACATTCATTTGCTACTCATCTTTTAAAAAATGGAGCAGATTTAAGAAGCATTCAAGAGTTATTGGGGCATAGTGATGTTTCTTCAACGCAAATATATACTCATATTACAAACGAAAGGCTTCAAAATAATTATATAGAATTTCATCCTCATGGAAAGTAGGCGAAAATATGAATTTTCAGGACATAAAATGGACTAAAAAAAATTATAATGAATTTTTAATTTTTTTAAAACAAAACGCTGATTTGAAATATAAAAGTTTTCATCAAAAATTGTTAAAAAATGAAAATTGTAAATTAATAGGTATTAGAACTCCACTACTAAAAGATATTTCAAAACAAATAAGTAGGGGAGATTATCAATCTTTTATAAAATATAATTGTCATAGTTTTTATGAAGAAAAAATTATTCATGGTTTGATTTTAGGATATATTAAAAATGATAATATTTTAACACTAATTGATGATTTTATTCCATATATTGATAATTGGGCCATTAATGATATAGTATGTGCTAATCTTAAATTTTTTAAAAAAATAGATATAAATTATTTAAAAAAATATATTAGTTCATCAAATCCTTGGGAAATAAGATTTGGCTTAGTTTTATTGTTAAATTATTATATATATGAAGATAACTTACCTTTTATTTTTAATATTTGTGACAATATTAAAAATGATTATTATTATGTTCAAATGGCTATTGCATGGTTAATATCAATATGCTATATAAAATATCCTAATATAACAATAAAATATATAAAACAAAACAATTTAAATAAATTTACTTTTAATAAAACTATTAGTAAAATTTGTGATTCTTATCGCGTATCTAAGCAAGATAAGCAAATGCTTAAAAATTTAAAAGTAAAGTAGATATTTTATAAAATAAATGTTATAATTAGAATCATTGGAAAGGAAGAATATTATGTTAGATATATTTTTAGATGCAGTTATTGATACATTAAAATTAATTCCATTTTTATTTATAGCATTTTTAATAATAGAATTTACTGAACATAAATTAAATAATAAAAAAATAGTAAGTAAATCTGGAAGGCTTGGACCAATAATAGGAAGTTTATTAGGCATATTTCCTCAATGTGGGTTTTCTGTTTTAGCGACTAATTTATATATAACTAGAATCATTAGTTTAGGTACATTAATTGCGGTATATTTATCAACTAGTGATGAAATGCTTCCGATTATGATTGCTCAAAAGGCAGATATAAAGGATATTTTATGTTTGTTATTAATTAAATTTATAGTTGGTATAGTATTTGGATTTATAATTGATTTATTGATTACAAAAAGGGATAAAGTTAATTATGAAATTTGTAAACATGATCATTGTGATTGTAATCATAGTTTTATTAATTCTGCAATTAAACATACATTTAAAACATCGCTATTTATTTTTGCTTTTACATTGTTTATAAATTTTATTTTTTCTTATGGCGGTGAAGGATATTTAAAACATATTTTTTCAAAAAATAATTGGTTTACGCCATTTATTAGTGGACTTATTGGTTTAATACCAAATTGTGGCTCTAGCATTTTAATAACAGAGTTATATTTAAATAATCTTCTTCCTTTAGGCCCTACAATATCTGGTCTATTAACAGGTAGCGGCGTAGCTCTTTTAGTATTATTTAAATCAAATCCTAATTTAAAGGAAAATATAAAAATCATTACTATTTTATATGGTATTGGTGTGTTTGTAGGAATATTATTTGAAATTTTTAAAATAGTATAAAGTATAATAGTGCTAGTATATAATAAAAACGTTAATTAAATTATAAATTAACGTTTTTTAATTTTCCTAAAAACTTATATATGGGATGTTTTTTTTCTTAGTATTTCATTTTTCCATTCTATTTCTAGGGTGCCAAAATAATAAGATAATCTTTCTGCATAATTTTTATTAACTGATTCACTTTTTAAATAAATATCAAAAAAACCAGTAATTTCTAAAGAAATAAACTCTAATTCGCTTGCCAAGATGGTTGTTAGAGTATTTTTCGTTTTATAATCATTAAACCAAGCTTGTATCTTTTTTTTAATCTCTATCATTGATTTTTTTTGAACATAAAAATCTGTTTCTAAAATCAAATCAATAATATTTATAATATTTTTAAATAAACATTCAATTTGGTCGTTTTTCATAAAAATCCCTTTCTAGACGTTATTATATAATAAATTTATTTAAAGTACAACATATCTTTTTTGTTTATATTTACATACTTTTTTTTAATATACATATAAATTTAAATAGGTGAAGAATATGAAAATAGCTTTCTTATTAACCTTTATAGCAGGCTTATCTACAATGCTTGGAAGTATATTTATATTTTTTAAAGATCGCAAAAATATTATTTTAAAGTATTCACTATCTTTTGCTTCAGGAGTAATGATATGTGTTTCAATAATTGATTTAATACCAGAGTCCCTTAAATTATTATCTAAAGCAAATAGGGAAGAGGCGTTTATTAAATCATTTATTTTTATTCTAATTGGTATGTTTATTTCATTTTTAATAGATAAATGTATTCCAGAATTTGATGATAAAAAAGAAGGAAAATTATTTAAAGTAGGAATTTTTTCAATGATTGCAATAATTCTTCATAATATTCCAGAGGGGATTGCGACATTTTTATCATCGGCTACAAATTTAAAATTAGGAATAGCGATTACAACGGCTATAACACTTCATAATATTCCAGAGGGTATTAGTATATCTGTACCAATTTATAAAGCCTCTAATAGCCGTAAAAAAGCTTTATTATACACATTTGTTTCGGGTATGTCAGAACCATTTGGAGCTATTATTGCATTTTTATTTTTAGCACCATTTATAAATGATGATATTATGGGTATTTTACTATCCTTAATAGCCGGACTTATGATACATATTGGATCAATTAAGTTATTACCAACTGCATTAAAATATAAAGAAAAAAAGAAAACATTTATTTTCTTTATTATTGGTATATTATTTATGTATTTAAGTCATGTGTTAATGTAAAAATAGATAAATATATTATTAACTTAAAAATTTATTTAAATGCCACAAAGCATATATACATATAAAGCCTAAACATCCAACCCTATCCAAGATCCTATTTTACTAAAATCAAAATTGTTTAACAGTGCATAACAAGAAATTAAAATAGAAATTATTGATAGTGTAAAAGGAACTAATTGAAATTTGTACTTTACTTCTTCTTTAAAAACATTTTGTAAAGTTAAATAATCTGAATAGGTGAGTGATATAACTTTAGATTTGATTTTTTTGTTTTTAAGGGATGATAATATTCTTTTAATTATAATAATATTTTCATCTATATTATTGTTCATTTTTTTAGCAACTTCTTCAATGTTAACTTTTTCATCATTGCTTCGCAGATAAAAATAACATAACCAAGAACATGCCACATTATATTTATTGTTTTCTTTCCATAAATATTCATTTTCTTTTTTATAATCCATAATAAATTTACTATAACACGTTTTAGAAAAATAATAACCCCCTATTCATATATAAATTTAAAATAGGGGAATATAGTGGTTAATTTTAAGCCCAAAAACTTTTATTAGATGAATAGTTATTAATCTAAAATTAAATTAGAGCATCATAGAATATCAAATGTTTTATAAAATTAGTATTGATTAAATTAAAATTTAATATATATTAAAATAATTTTTAAATTCAATCTAAATAATTATATTATAGAATTATAATTAAACAATAAGTATTAATTAAGAGAGTAGTAGTTGCAATATAAAAATAAATATCTTTTGTATAATATAAAAACTACCTATAAATAATAGATAGTTTAAATTTCTATAATAAGAAGTTAACATAATATATATTATCGGATTTTTAAGTTAACATAATATATTGTTATTAATTACCAACTTTTCTAGATTGAATTTCTACAATTTTAGATAATACTTCTGCAGCATTGTCTTCATTGATTTCAGTATATCCTAATTCTTTCATAGCTTGAATTTTAGCTGTATTAATTTCAAGTGTACGACTCATTTTATTTTCAAGCTTTTGCTCAATTTGTGCTACAAAGCGTTTATGTGTAGCAGCAATTTTAGATTTACTAGCATTACCACTACGATATAAAGATAATGCTGAGAATAAAACACTTTCGAAAATAAATTGATCTGTTTCATCATATACAAATTCATATGGTTTAGTATACCCTGCCGCTTTAGACATATATGCTAGGATATATTTAAGTTCTTTTGAACTTTGCATTGTTTGTAAAAAATGATACAAATATAATATAGAATTATATGCATTTTCATCTTTATCGTCGACTAATTGTTCCTTTAGTTCATCAACAATGTTATGTAATAATTCTTTTTGTTTACCAGCAAGTCCATTAAATATAATGTTAGTTCCATCGACTTCACTTTTATTTGTATTTTCAAACAAACTATTTATTCTAGCTTCTACATCCATTATATAATCTGTATCGACTTTAATGTCGTCAAGTTCGTCAGGAGATTTAATACCTAAAATATTAAGTAAAATTACTTTTTTATCCTTTGGCCATTTATTTAAATCATCTAATTCTAGATAATTATATATCATTTGTCTAGACACTCCTAAACACTTTGCTAATTTAACTTTTGAAATTCCAAGTTCTCTTAAAATGTCATTTAATCTTTCCATAAGTTCGTAACCCTCCTACTATTTCATTTTAACCAAATAACCTTAAAATGTCAAGTACGTTGTAAAGTAAAAAATATATAAGTTTTTACTATTTAATAGGCTTTTCCTTATAAACTTCTTTAATAATTCCACCGCCTAAGCATTCATCACCATTATAAAATACACAAGCTTGTCCAGGTGTTACAGCTTTAACACCTTGTGGATATGAAACAATTAAATTGCCATCATCTAATTTAGTAATTGATACATCATTATCTGGTTGACGATATCGGAATTTGGCTGTACATTTTAAAGGTAATTCATTAAGTAAATTAACATCTTCTACTATAGCAGCCACACTCATTAAATATTCATTACTATCACCAATAGCAACATATAAAATGTTATTATCTAAATCCTTTTTAGCTACAAACATTCTTTCTTTAGTACCACCAATATTAAGTCCCCTTCTTTGACCAATAGTATAATACATAAGACCAATGTGCTTTCCTAAAACTTTGCCAGTATTAATATCAACAATGTCACCTGGAGTATTAGGTAAATAATTTTCTAAAAATTTTGTAAAATTACGCTCTCCAATGAAACAAATACCTGTAGAGTCTTTTTTGTCAGCCGTGATTAAATCATATTCATGAGCAATCTTTCTAACTTCACTTTTATTTAAATCACCAACAGGGAACAATACATTTTCAAGTTGTTTTTTAGAAACTTGTGATAAAAAGTATGTTTGATCTTTATTGCTATCAATACCACGGTATAATTTTCCATCTACCATTCTAGCGTAATGACCAGTGGCAATATAATCGGCGCCAAGTTCTAATGCTTTTTTTGCAAACATATCAAATTTAATATATTTATTGCACATAATATCAGGGTTAGGAGTACGGCCTTTTTTTAGTTCGTCTAAAAAATACGTAAAAACATAATCCCAATATTCTTTTACAAAATCAACTCTATGAAGAGGAATATTTAACTTTTGACAAACTTTTAATGCATCATTATAATCTTGCTCTTGTGGACAAATATCATTATTATTTAAATTAGGATTACCTAAAAAATCATTATTAATATCACTATCCCAATTACGCATGAAAAGTCCAATAACCTCATAACCTTGTTTTTGAAGTAAAATAGCCGCTACACTACTATCTACTCCCCCACTCATACCTACTACAACTTTTGCCATATATATTTCCTCTTTTCTAAGTACTATTATACAAAAAAAATAATAGAAAATCTATTATTTTATAATAGTAGTTAAAATTTTCATAACATTTGGAAGTAAGTAAACTTCGTAAATACTAGTTAAGAACAAAATAATTAGTGAAAATATTAAAATAAAACAGTACCTATTCATAATATATTTAAAATTTAAAGTTTTTTTGCCGGTAATAGAACTAATTAACTTAAAAGATACAATTAAGGCATATGCTGAAAGCAAAATATAAACCATTATATTAATTATATGATGCGGAACTACGTAACCAAATGCAATTAATATACCTTTAAATTTAAAATTTAAAATAATACTGCCAATAGAAAATCCTATAACAAATGCTTTTATAAATAAAAATAATAAAATTAAAATAAATCCAATAATGGATATTCCAAGAACCCATATAAGAAAGGCAAAACCTAAAGTGAAAATTAAAGTGTTTATTAAAGATACATTGTATTCAAGTTTACCATTATATACATTATTTAGAAATCCATTCAAATAATCGGCAACCATTTTTTTATCATCACTTTTTAAGATAGACGCGAATAAAGCTCCAGCTGCTATTCCAACCCCTACAATAATTAAAAGAAAAACAAATAAATTTTTATTAATGCGAATTTTACTTTTTAACTTGTCCATATATTTTTTCATGTTCATCCCTCTATCAAATTATATTAATTTTAAAATAATTTATTCCAAAAAAATCAAAAATATATTATAATGTTTACTAGAGGTGATAAAATGAATCCGAAATTTCAAAAAATTACAATATGGATTATGCTTATTGTAATAATCGCATTCTTTATAGTAAGTTTGTTCTGGCATTAAAAATAAAAAACAAAAAGCCCTTTTAGGACTTTTTTTAAGTATAATTAACGCAATGGTTAGCGATATAATCTATAATTTTTTGATCAGTATCAGTATCATAATGTAATCCATCTGGCAAATAAAATGAAAGTGAATGATAAGAATCACAAATAGATAAATTATTTAAATCTTTTTTCTCAATTAAACTGTTCATAACTGCATTAAAATTTCTAATTTTTCTATTATTTCTTTTGTTGCCATACCACTTACTATCTATAGTTTTTTCGTCAACTGGATTAACAGCTAAGGCATAAAACTTTATATTTGGATATTTAAGCGCTAAATTTTTATAATAATTGAAATAGTTGCCAGCAATATTTTCAACACTACTAGTACTATTTAAATCATTAACGCCTAAATTAACAACAACATGATAATTATAATTTTCATCTATATTATTTAATTTGTTTTCTAACTTACCTAAAGCATAATTTTCAAGCCAATCTATTTTAGCTCCACTTTTTGCTATAAAGCTTAAATTGTTTGGGATATTTAACTTATCTTTTTTGTTTTCAATAAACTCCATTCTTGAATCACCAACGACAATTATTTTATTGTCAAAAATAGGAACCATTTCATGTTCATTTAATGTTGATAAAGGACTTAATGTCAAATTTTGAATGTATCTACTTGAACAAGAATCATATTTACTAGAATTAATAAAACTTATAAAAATAAAAATCCAAAAACAAATAAACATTATAAAAAAACTATTTAAATAAATTTTATTAAAAAAATTATTACTTTTAAAATGCTTTTCTTTTATAAAAAATATACAAAGAGCTAGAATAAAAAACAACACAAAAGCGCACAAAATATTTAAATACTTCGCGCGAGTGATATAAAACCAAATACTTTCTTCGCATATTTTTAAAGTCACAAAATCACCATTAATTATAGTATCATATTTTATATTGTTTTTAAAGTCATTAATAATATTTCCATTAAATTCTATATTTAAAAGTTAATATTATATACATAATAATAATGTAGTCTGAATTTTATGGGAGATGATATAATGTTTTTTAAAAATTTTAAAAAAACAATCATCATGCTTCTTTTTACATTTATTATTATACCAACAAATGCTTTTGCCTATTCTAATCAATTAATACCTGGTGGGGAAAATATTGGAATATCATTAAATTCAAAAGGTATTTTAATTGTTGGAACTTACGAAGTAAATAATGAATCACCCGCAAGTGATGCTGGATTAAAAACTGGTGATACAATAATCAAAGTAAACGACAATAAAGTAAATAACATCGAAGAAATGGCCAGCAAAATAAATAATGCAACAGATTCAAGTATAAAAATAACATATATGCGAAACAAAAGTGAAAAAAACACTAATTTAAAATTATATAAAGATGAAAACAATGTATATAAAACTGGTCTTTATGTAAAAGATAGTGTTACGGGAATTGGTACATTAACATTTATAGATCCTGAGACTAGAAAATTTGGAGCTTTGGGACATGAAATTCAAGAACAAACTACTGGTAAAGTTTTGGAAATAAAAGACGGAAAAATTTTTGATTCAAATGTAACTGGTGTTATCCCAAGTTCTGACGGAAATCCTGGTGAAAAAAAAGCAGAATATAACGCAAATGAAGTAAAAGGTTTAGTAAATGAAAATACTACTCAAGGTATTTTTGGTGATTATACTAGACAATTACCTGACAAAAAGACATATAAAGTTGCTACAAATGATGATATTAAATTAGGCGAAGCTAAAATTCAAACTGTTTTAAGCGGTAATGAAATAAAAGAATTCAAAATTAAAATAACTAAAATAAATAAAGAAAAGCAAAAAAACAAAAATTTTATTTTTGAAATAACTGACAAAAATTTATTAGATAAAACCAACGGTATAATTCAAGGAATGAGCGGATCACCAATCATACAAGGAGATTATATAATTGGTGCCGTGACACATGTTGTAGTAAATAATCCGCATAAAGGATATGGTATATTTATAACTAATATGTTAGAAGAAGCCGAAAATTAAAAAGAGGATCAATCCTCTTTTATTTTTTGCTTTTACAAAGCAAATTTCTAATATATTAAAAAAGCGCTAAAAAGCACTTTATTTGTTTTTTAAATCTTCCTCTGTTTCGGCCACAATATAAATAGGACGTTTTTTAACTTCTAAATAAGTTTTAGATAAATATTGGCCAATAATACCTGTACAAAGAAGTTGAACACCACCTATAAAAAACATAATGCACACCATGCTAGGCCATCCACTAGTAGGATCACCAAATATTAATGTTCTAACAACAATTAAGGCAATCAATATAAAGGCAATAAAGCAAAATAAGATTCCCATGATAGATGCGATTGAAAGTGGAAGCGTTGAAAACGCTACAATACTTTCTAAAGAATATAAGAACAACTTAAAAAATGACCATTTAGTAGTTCCGGCTGCTCTTTCTATATTCTCATAAGAAAGCCACTTAGTCCTATATCCAACCCATGAAAATATACCTTTAGAAAAACGATTATATTCAGTTAACTCTAAAACAGAGTTTACCATTTTACGAGTCATAAGTCTAAAATCACGAGCGCCATCAGTTATTTCTGTTTTTGATATTTTATTAATAATTTTATAGTACATTTTTGCAAAAAAACTTCTAATAACAGGTTCTCCTTTACGAGATACTCTTCTAGTGGCTACACTATCATACTCTCCTGTTTGTAAAATCTCATACATTTCTTGTAATAATGCTGGTGGATCTTGTAAATCTGCATCCATAATAGCCACATAGTCTCCAGTAGATGCTTTTAATCCAGCATACATGGCAGCTTCTTTACCAAAATTTCTAGAAAACGAAATATATCTAACATTTTTGTTTGAAGATAATTTTCTCATTAATTCAAGTGTTTTATCACTGCTTCCGTCATTAACGAAAATTATTTCAAATTCAACATTATTCATGTCTTTTTGGACTTTTAATATTTCTTTATGAAAAATTTCAATTACTTCTTGTTCGTTAAAACAAGGTACTACTAATGAAATTTTTTCCATACTCTTCACCTCTTAACAAAAAATTATTTTAACACAATCTATATTAATTGTCTAATTAACTTTTTAAAATTACTTATTGTTTTTAATATATAAAATTTTAGCAAAAAACTTATTAAAAAATCTAATATATATACCTTTAATTGTTTTATTTAAATATTTATTTTTTTTGTAATTTGGAAAATTTGATTTTATATTATTTAAGGCTTCATTAACGGCCATATTATAATCACTTTTACTAAAATTTGTAGCTTGCTTTAAAAAAGTGGCCAAAAGATATCTACAATAACAATATTCAATTTCATCTTTATATTCATCATAAAAACCTTTTTCCTTATAAAAATCAATTATTCCATTCCAGTTATTAATATAATTATAAAGCCTTTTATCAAATGTTTTTGTAATGGCACCTTCCCTTTGAACATAATTAATAAGAGGTTTTTTAACCGTGCCAATAGTATTTATATATGGAAATAAACGATACAAAAATTCTACGTCTTCATACCAAACGTTTTTCTTGAACAAAACTCCACTATCAAACAATTCTCTTTTATAAATTTTGTTCCATGCTGCAGGATAAATATTAATCATTTGTTTTTTTATCTCATTTTTATTCATTAAATCAGTTTCTACTAGTGAAGAGACACATTTAGATTCATTATCACTAATATAGTTTATATCACAAACAACAACATCAAAATTACTTTTTATAGCTTTTTGATATAAATCTTTAAACATATTTAAATTGGCATAATCATCACCATCAATGAATCCAATATATTTCCCATGACATTTAGATATCCCAAAATTACGGGCGTCACTAAGACCACCATTTGGTTTAGTATAAGAAAACACCTTTTGAGGAAAACTTTGAACATACTTATCAATAATTTTTTGACTATTGTCTTTAGTTCCATCATTAATAACAACAATTTCAATATCATCAAGAGTTTGATAAACCAAACTGTTTAAGCATTTATCTAAATATTTTTCTACGTTATATACAGGTACAACAACACTTACCTTCGGCATAATAATCCTCATTTCTTTATTTTATTTAATATTTTTAAAATATTAAACTTTTTATAATAAGCTAAAAGACATACAATTTTAAATTTAAAACTTTTACATTTCAAATATTCATTTTTTCTCCAATTAGGATATTTTGTTTTCATTATAGCAGAGATTTTTTCGATTTGCTTAATTCCTTCTTTAAAATTAATAAGCTTTAAACTACTACTATAAAGCAAATGTTCTATATATAAATACTCAAGAATCTCATCATATTCATGATTAGTTCTATTTTTAAACTCATTATCCAAGTGCTCCATGATTGAAAATATATCCTCTAGTTTTTTAGAGTACTTTGTTTGCATGGTGGTTGAGTTTTCATGAATAACATAATAATATAAAGCATCATCAATATAACAAACTTTATTACAATAAATTCCAAGTAATGGAATTGTTCCTAAATCTTCATTAATTAAACCAGAAACAAATTCAATATTGTTATCAGTAAACAAATTTTTTTTATACAACCTACCCACAGGCCCTGGATGGGACATCATGAAATTAAAAATATCATTATTAGTAAAATGTTCAAAATTTTTGAATAAAACGTTTTTGTTATTAATAACTTTATATAAATTACAAATAGAAACATCAGCGTTATTTTCTTTTAAACATTCATATAGATTTTTAACAATATTTTCATCTACATAATCATCTGCATCTACAAACATTAGATAGTCGCCAGTACAAACACTAATACCAAAATTTCTAGCTTTACCTTGTCCACCATTTTTTTTAGAAAAGATTTTTAATCTTTCATCATCATAGCTTTTAACAACTTCTACTGTATTGTCAGTAGAGCCATCATCAATTACAATAACTTCAATATTTTTATAAGTTTGTTTTAAAACAGAATCTATTACCTTATTAATTCTTTTTTCTTCATTATATGCTGGAATAATTATACTTACTTTTTCCATTCACTCACCTACTCATCAATTCGTTTAAAAAACTTTTCCCATTCATCAGTAACACTAGTAACAGCAAATTTTTTAGAGCATTCTTTAGAATTTTTAGATAATTTAGTAAGCATTTCTTCATTAGACATAAGCTCAATTAATTTTTTCTTATATTCATCAATATTATCTTGCTCAATCACAAAACCATTATATCCATTTTCAATTTGTTCATTAGCCGCTTCACCATAATTAAAAGATAAAGCAGGAACTCCACATGTAAATGATTCAATAATACTTAAAGGGAATCCTTCGATAATTGAAGTATTTAAACTACAGGAACTTTGTAAAAGAACATCTTTAGAATTTTGTACAACGCCTTTATAAAAAATTTGATCACTTTGCTTAATAATATTTAAAGATTCAGAGGATAAATCCCCCTTACCATATAAAGCAAATTTCCAATCTTTAAATTTTTTATCTTTAAAAATATCATTAACAATTTTAATCATCAAATCAATTCTTTTTTCATAGGAAAATCTAGATAAAACTATTAGTTGCTTATTATCTACAACATTTGCAGAATCAGTTGTATTAAACCTAACTGGATTATAAATATAATAATTTTTTTTAAGTCCTTTTTTTCTAGCACTTTCACAAGTTGATTTACAAAGCCACATAAGAGCAAATAATTTATCATTATATTTTTTTAAAGTTTTAAAATTCATTTTATCTTTTAAAACGAAAGAAAAAGTAGAATGTTGAACATGGATGGTTTTCTTTAAATATTCATCAGGAATACCAGGTAAAGTTTGATAATGCGAAGCAATAATATAATCAGGATTCTCATTCCTTATATAGGTTTTTAATTTTTCATAATCTTCATTTAATTTTTTCTTATCAAATAAATAATTGTTAAAGGTTTTAAAAAATTTACCTAATCCTTTTTTTAAGGATAATAGAACATCTTTTCGATGAGTAATTCCCCACTCGTCTTTGTCGTTTATTGTATGTTGTTTAAATAAAGTTTTTTCATAATCACCAGGATGATTATCTCTAATAGAACATACTTGAACATCATAACCACGTTTGTATAGTTCTTCGGATAGCGTCTTATTAACAAGCCAAATACCGCCAAAAGATTTTCCTTTTATTTGTAAAAACATAATTTTTTTCATTACTTATCTTCCTCAAATCTAACTTCAACTGGACTATGAGTCACCCTTTTGTCAACAGGCGGAAGTTCCATATAATTTCCGTATAGTCCACTCAAATAATAATCATTATCTTTAAATCCATTATACATTTTACCTTCAAAACTAATTGGTTTTAATGGATAAAGCTTATCGTATTCAAAAATATCTTTACGATAATCATAAGCTCCTAACAAGGAACAAATATACTTTCCATCTGAAACATTTTGCCCTCTTAAAATATTCATTTGCCATTTTTCTAAAGATTTTTTGCTTAAAAAATTCATAAAAAATGAAATAACAGAATGCCTACAATCACTAATGTGTTTATGCGTTCCTACTTTGTGCAGATGAGTTTCCCAAATATTTTTAATCAAACTTGCTGCTAAATGTAGTTTTTTACTTTTAGGATTATTAATTCTTTCAAGAGGAAAAATATCAATGTATATTCCTTTATGAGAATTATAATTCTTAACTAGTTCTTCATTAAAAACTGTGCCATTTCTTCTGACTTTAGCAAACGGAAAATAACTATGGTCATCAGTACTATAACATTGCAAAAAGTATTTACTATCTAATTTATCATTCGCAATTTTAATAAATTTATCATAATCTTTTCTAAGCATTGCAATGTCAATATCATCATCCCAAGGAATGAATCCCTTATGTCTAACTGCACCAAGTAAAGTTCCTCCAACTAAAACATATTCAATATTATTTTCCTCACAAACTCTAACTACTTCATCAAGAATTTGTATTTGAATATTGTGTATTTTTTTTAAAGTTTCATTATCCATTATTATCACCACTATCTATAAAAATTTTATTAAATTTTAAATTCATAATTTTATTAAAAGGTATTGAAAAGCATTTTAATGAAAAAACAAAAGTCGTTAAAATTGCTAATGCAAATGCAACCAAGAAACTATAATTACCAAAAACATCATTAATTTTTACTAATAATCCTAAATGGTTCATAATTAAAAATATTAAATAATGCAAAACATATACTTGCATAGTCCTTGATCCAAATACCGTATAAAACCTTTTTCTAGTTGGTATAAGGGCCATTAAACATAAAGATGTAATAATAGCAAGTACAAAACTAAATGCTCTCATAACTGCCCCTTTAAATGGAATATCAAAAGGAGTTTCTAAATAAGCATAACAATTTCTTCCGGTAAAAATAGTTTTTAAAAAGGAAAGGTTATTTGCAAATATATAAAATACAATAATCATAGTAATTAAAACAATAAAACTAATTATTTTCATTTTTCTTGCTTTCATAAAATCAATAACTTTTTTCATGTTATCCTTAGATAAGTAATATCCAAGCAAGAAGTATGGATAAAAAACAATAATTCTAGAAGTACATAAAAAGTCTCCCACTTTAGTATCATACCCTACTAAAAGTGCAAATAAAATACTAAAAATCAATAAATACTTAGGCTTTATATTTTTTAAAATATAAGTAATGATCATCCATAAAGCAAATGCAAGTAAATACCATGGGCACTCTTGTTCAACGAAAAAGCTTTGTTCAAAAGGTACTTTAAATATAAGGCAAATAAAACAACATAATAATTTAAAAATAAAATATATAATAAGTAGCGAAAAAACTTTATTTATTCTAAACTTACCATTTTCATCTTCGATTTTTTTGCCTAAAAAGCCAGTAATAAAGACAAAAAGCGGCATGTGAAATGAATATATAAATAAAAATATAGATAAAGATAACTTAAAATTTAACTGTATTAATAAAAAATGTCCAAGAACAACAAAAAATATAAGAATAAATTTTAAATTATCATAATATGATATTCTTTTGTTTGACATAAAAACCTCCAAAATGCAGTTTTTTAAATGCGTTTGATACTATATACAGTATACCATATACACAGTTTATTTAAAAGAAAAAATGAACATAATAGTTCATTTAATAAATTAAAACATATAATTTATCTCCAACTACTTTTAGTTCATTTTTATCAAATTTATCATAATTTTTATTTTTAAAATATTTATTATAATCATTCTTAGACATTTTATTATATTCATATTTTTTTGTTGTATAAACAGGAACAGCACACTTCATAGCCCAATCGGTAGTGACAAGTCTTATATTACTTCCATTAGGATTACCAAAATAGTAATAATAATTTACTGAAGTGTCTTTCGCAAAATACACCTTATTAATCTTCTTTTTTGTTTTCTTTTCATATGATGTAATTCGTTCATCAATATTTTTAATATATTTGATATCCTCTTTATATCTTTTAAAATTAATCATTGCATTTTGATGAATATAATAAGCGTTTAAAAATCCTAATAAAACTAAAACTATTGAAATGACATATAAAAATTTATAGTCAAAATTAAATTTTGATATTATAAACAAATATAATAAACTTGGAAAAGCGCCAAAAATTAAGGAACTCTTTCCATTTGTTCCAACAAAAATAGTTAAAACAAATACAAGCAAAGTTAAAAATATAAATGAAAATATATTATAACTTTTATTATCATTTTTAACAATTTGATATATTATACATCCAAGTAAAACGATAACAATTAAATAAAAATATTTAATGTTAGTATATCCAAACAAATTAATAATAGAATTAAAATCTCCAATTAGGTAATTAGATTTCGCAAAATCTAATTTCATTAAAATAAATGCTAGCTTTACTATAATTAGACTTAAAATACATAATAATAAACCAATAATGATTTTTTTCAAAATTTCAAGTACATTATCCTTACTATTAAATTCTTTTAAATTAATTAAAAGTAAAAAAACAGGTAAAAAGCAAATAATTTCTTTATAAGATAATATAGCTAAAAGAATAAAAACTAAAGACCAAAGATAATCTTTAAAATTATCATTCATAAGTTTAAAAGTGGCCAAAAGGATAAACAAAATTCCCAAAGCAATAGTAAATCCTTGATCAATTAATAATATTTCTGTAATGAACGGATTATAAAAAATTAAAAATATACTGATTATCAACATTAATTTTTTAAAATTACCTTTTAAAGATAACTTATCTTGCAATTTAAAATATAATTTATATATAACAATTGCCAAAATCAAGTCAGTCAAAAATGCTGAAACAAAACTAAGCGAATCATATGGTAATTTAAAGAAATTAAACAAATTGAAAAACAGATAATTTAGCACTTCTCCATTTTGTAAAAATGACAAAGCGGTTTGTTTAAATCCATTATATATTGTACAATAACTTTCTAAAGAATGAGAATTTGCAAAAAAAGGATAACTAAAAATAATGCAAGTGCTAAAAATAAGCAAAAACAAAGTTACTTTCTTTTTCATTTTAAATCCTTCCTTTCCAGATTATTGTAAATAACAAGCGAAAGCATTCCTATAACAAAGGATAAATTCATCATCGGACTTACCCAACCAAATACATGACCAGAATAATAAGCAATTATAAGCCCTAAAGCCACACTAGTGCATGCCATAATAGTTCTAAAATAAAAGTTTTTATTGAAATTACGCAATCCTTTATAAGCTAAATAACCAATGAATATAAAATATGGTCCCATTAAAATAATCATACCTAGAAGACCAAATTCATAATATTGATAATAATAATCACGTTCTAAATCAGGGAAATACAAAGTATAGCCCATTCCAAAGAATTTATCGCTAGGATTATTATTCCTTTCATAAACTCTTTTAATCATATCGGTTTTCATTCTACGGCTATTATTATTTAATGCTTTATCTCTTTTAATCATTTGAAGCCAGAATTCTGGATCTTTATTGATAGGATAAATTTTCAAGAAATAATCATTTATTAAATATTCACTTTTATATTTTTCCATCAACTTATCTAAATTTTTAATATCAGTGCTTTCGATTTCTTTATAAGCTGTTGCGTCCTTAACCGAAAAATCTGGAGTACCTTCATTTATTCTTCCAAGCATAAAAGGAGAAATAGTTAAAAAGGCAATACATGTCAAAGATGCAACGAAAAATGTTTCATTAAAAAATTTATTAACTTTTTCTTTCTTAATAATTACTAAGAAAACGTAAACTAATCCTGCAAATACACTAATAAGTAAAGTACCATAGGCTGCAGTTCTTGTTCCAAGTAATATCATAGCAATAAACTGTAAAACAAAGATTACTAAATTACTTTTTTTCTTTTCATCAAAAAGCATATATATATTAATTGGGAAAAGCATAAACATTGTTGCAGAAAGTTCGTTTGCAGAGTCAAAAAAACCTCTAGCTGATAATTGTCTAAAATCTCCTTGAAAAAGGAAATAATCAAATAAATTATACATAACATGCCCTTTGGTGTTATAAGAAATAAATGATAATTTAAATATATCTAATATAATAATTGAAGCTGAAATAATAATAATTATGCATTTAGAAATCTTAAAATAAAATTTTTTATCAAAAACATCCTTATTGTTAATTAAAACAAACAATAACATAAGGGGCAAAACATATGCCCTTAAAATATAAAATGTTTCAGAAACAAAGTTAAAATTAGCTCTTGAAAAAATATTAGTGTCGAACTTAATTATATTTTGATAATGAAGGAAAATGTAAACAAACACCACCAATAAATATCCAAACAAACATAATATTTTTTTCTTAGAAATTTTAGTTAAAGTTAAAATTAAAGCTATACCAATTAAAACTATATTTACAAGTTCAATTAAGGCAATACCACAAAATTCCACATCCTTAAAAGATGTTGTTCTAAGCATATCTAAAAACGGAAGATTAATTAGTAAAATCGAAATTAATATTTTTATTATCTTATTTTTATTCATATTATCACCTCTTTATTTTTTGAAAAAAGCTAATGACTTTATACATCCTTAAATAAAATAATCTCATCAGTAACTTTTCTTTAAAAGTATGCTTTTTTAAATATTCATTTTTTTTCCAATTAGGAAATTTTTCTTTCATAAATAAAGAAATTTTATCAATTTGTTTTAACTTATTATATTTATAAAAATTTAATGATCCTAAATATAATAAGTGATAGATTAATAAATATTCCAATTCTTTATTATAACCAAAGCCATTTAAATTATCATATAAATAGTTACAAGCAACAAATATGTCTTCGTACTTTTTCTTATATTCTTTATTAATCATAGTGGAACCTTCATGATGTACATAATGCATAAAGGCCTCGCTTAAATAATAGCAATTTGGATTATATTTAGCAAGAGTTGGAATAGACGCAAAATCTTCATAAATAATTTTTTCAGGAAAAATAAAATTATTTTCTTTTAAAAATGATGACTTAAACATTTTGTTACAAGGACCTACTCCAGAAAATAAATATTCTAAAGCGGTTATTTTTCTAGATGAAAAATCAAATGTTTTTTTATAGCTATCTATTCCATCAGTAGTATTGAAATAATCTGCACTAACAATATCATAATCATTGCTGATGGCAACATTGTAAAGTTTTTCACACATATCTTCATTGACATAATCATCGCTATCAATAAACATAATATACATGCTGCTACTTTTTTTAATGCCTAAGTTTCTGGCAGATGCTTGTCCACCATTTTCCTTATCAATTAAAATAATTCTTTCATCAGATAAATATTTTTCAATAATGCTTCTACTTTTATCAGTAGAACCATCATTAACAAAAATTATTTCAATATCTTTAAGTGTTTGATTAATCAAACTATTAATACATTTATCAAGATATTTCTCAGTATTATAAACTGGAACTATTATACTTACTTTATTCATTGTTTACCTCTTTTAAATATTCAAATATTTTATCAATAATTTTATTTTCCTTAGTAGAAAATTTTCTTGCCCAAAAACACTTGCTGTTTATTACTTCATCAAAATCTTCGTTTTTAAATGAATATGGACATCCTCTTTGCCAATCAATATATCTTTTAATACTAGCAGTATCATCATTTTTTAAACTACAGACATTTTTATAAAAATCACTATTATATAAAAGTGTTTGTATAAATAGCTCATCCGCGCAAAAACTATATTTAAAAATCTTTTTAACTTCATTTTCTTTAGAAATAACATAATTGGCAAACTCATGCGTAATGCTTACCCAATTAGCGCCTTTTCTAAAAGTCCAATTACAGTTTTTAAGTCTATTAACTTTAAATAATTTTTGAATTTTTAAAACATAAAAATGAACTTTCCCAAACATTTTTCTTAAAATTTTATTAGAAGAACGTGCCCAAGAAACAGGGAAATGGTAATATTTTACTCTTGATAAAGCATCTTCACTTATATCTTTATGATTATCAAATGCAACAAATTCTACTCCTTTGTTTTTTAAGAAAAATTTTTGTATTTTGTCATTACTAGCAATAGGCATATCTACCCCTGAAATTATGTGATAATAATCGTATTTTCTTTTAGTAGCTTCTTTTAACAAAATATATTCACACATAATTTGCTTGTAACTACCCCACTTAACATCAATTCTGGAAGTAAAATAAACATTACTTTTTTTACAAAGATTTTTAAAATATTCAAAGTCAAAATCCTTAACTTTTTTATCGACATGTATATAAATATCATTGTTTTTATCGTCTAAAAGCAAAAGACTTTTTTTTAAAATATCAAATTCATTATGAGTCATTATTAAATATGCGTGTTTCATATTATATCCTCCCTATGCATGGCGTCTTTTTAATAAATGCTTTACCCTATATATAACATCTTTAAATGCCTCACTATTATGATAAGCTAAAATAATTACAATAGTTGGGACAATTAAACTAATAATTAATCTAACTGCAATAGTAACAATTAAACTATCAACATTAATAAAATTAATACATAGCATAGATAAAGCAAAACCAATTACAATAGTAAATAATTGTTTTAAAAATGAAGCAAAATAATTAATGACATTACGGTCAAAAATATACTTATAAGCAATAATTGGTTTAATAATTAAAGGTAAAAGCGTACTTATAGCTGTTCCAATAAACACACCTACTAATCCAATTTTTTGCGCTAAAACAATACTAATAATCAAATTTACAAAAGATTGAATTAATGGGACAAACTTATCTTTATCATATAATCCGGCAGCTGTTTGAAAAGTAATAGGAACATTATTCATACCAGTCAAATAATGATTTAATACAATAACTGCTGTAACAGACATAGGCAAAAGAAATTTAGCTCCAAAACAAAATTCAATAAATGGTGTAAATACTGTTAAAAAGCAAACAGAACTAACTCCATATAAGCAATAGCAAATGAAATCCATTTCTTTAAAAATTTTATATTTCTTTTCTTTTGCTTCCTTAGCAATCAAATTACCAACTGAAGCTGTTACATTACTAATTAAAACGTAAATAAATGAACCAATCATATTTACTACAAGAACGTAATTAGAATAAATACCAACTGCAACAATACCAATAATTTTAGAAATAACAATATTATCAGTTGAAGTTAAAACATAAGAACCAACTTTATGTAATAATAAGGCTTTGATATTAGTCTTAATTGTACCCAGTTCTTTTTTATCAAGTTTAGTATCTTTCATATCATCTTTCAAATAAGGATATGCTTTATTTATATAATGATTTACTGTAACATTTTCTAAAATAACACATAAAGTTTGCATTAACAAATAAACTATATAGTTTTTAAAAATCAATAAAACACTAATTTGTAATATAGTCATCAAAAAATTATAGAACATAACAATTGGCATAATCTTATATGTTTTTTGATCAGCACCAATTAAAGTCCTTTTATAAGAAAATAAATAACCAATAACCATATTAGCTAAAAATATCAAATAAATTAAAGTTAAATTTTCAATGCCAGAAGTATCTTTAATAAACCATGGTAAAAATGGCACTAAAATCAAGCCCATGGTCAAAACCACTAAAGCAACAACTCTATATGCCTTCTTATAAAAATTCATAAGAGCTTTTATTTTATCAATATTTTTATCAGCAAGTGGTTTATATAAACTATATCCAATTGCTGTAGAAATACCAAGCTCGCTCAAGGCTAAAAGCCCTAAAACGTTTGAACAAAGACCGTTAACTCCTAAATAGACATCAGATAAAACTTTAATAAAAATTATTCTTGAACAAAATCTTAAAAGATTTAAAAGCAAATTATTAGCAAAATTACCAATAATATTTTTGATTGAATTTATTGTTCTCATTTAATTACCTCAATTCTAACTCTATATAAGTATAACAAAATTTTAAAAAAAATACTACATAAACAGCCTCATTAAATTAATAATGAGGCTAATATCTTATTCACTTTCTTTTTCAATTCTATATAAAGTTTCAAACAAATGAAAATCTTCAATAGTTGTGATTTTTAAATTAGAATTTTTACCCAACACAAAATTTAATTTATAATTATTTTTAAACATTAAAGAACAAGAATCCCAATTATTAACGTCATCTTCTTTAATAGCTTTTTCATGGGCAGCATATATTTCATTTAATCTAAAACATTGTGGAGCCTTTGCGTGATAAGCATGGCTTCTATTTAAAATATTATCTATATTTTTATTATCTGAACTCATAAAAATTGTTTCTTGAGCTGGACTAACAGTTATAGAATTACCCTTTTCTTTAACTGTTTTAATATTTTCTAAAATCAAATTTTCGTCAATATTAGGTCTTACTGCATCATGAATAAGTAAAATAGCATCTTTATCTATTTCCTCATCATCGTATACTGCTTTAATACCATTATATATAGATAATTGGCCTGTTTCACCGCCTTTAGAAATATGTTTAACCTTTTTAATGTTATATTTTTCTAAAAGTTCTTTAAGATAAGGAATATATTCTTCTAAACAGGCAATAGAAATATAATCAATTGCATCACAATTCTCAAATTTTTCTAATGTATGAATAATTATAGGTTTATTATCAACTTCTAAAAATTGTTTTGGTTTTACTGTTTTTCCCATACGAGAACCGATACCACCGGCAAAAATTACTGCTACATTCATTGTTAATCCTCCTTAAAACTGTTTACAGTTTTTTCTAATCCTTTTTTTAAGCTAATTTTAGGCTGCCAACCAAGTTTTCTTAATTTATCTGTATTCATTCTAGTCCTTTTAAAACTACAATAAGCAGCTTGTTGCTCTTTAGTTGCTTTTTTATAAGTAACTGTTAAATTTTTTGAAGGAAAAATGGAAACTAACAAATTAGATAAATTAAGAATTGATATTTCCTCTTGTTCATTTGAAAGATTATATAATTCATTATCATTTCCTACAAACGCTCCATAAAGCAACCCAGAAATTAAATCAGTTAAATAACAAAAAGCTCTTATTGCGCTACCATCACTTTTTAAAACAATATCTTCATTTCTAACAACATTGCCAATCAAATCAGACATAATTCTACCATCATTATTAATTGGCATTCCAGGACCATAACTATGAGCAATTCTAAAAATGGTAAAAGGAACATTGTATTGAAGATTATATGAATTAATTAGGCATTCAGCCATTTTTTTGCTTTCGGGATAACATGCTCTAGTTCCCATTTGATCAATAATGCCTAAATCATCTTCGTAAATTTCTTCTTTACCTTCAACTTTTCCATAAACTTCTCTAGTAGAAGCAAAAATTAATTTAGCATTATTTTTTCTAGAAAATTCTAATGCATTTATAAGACCAATAGTATTAGCTTTTATTATGTCAACTGGTCTATTTAAAATATTTGTAGGATCAGCACTACTAGCTAAATGGAATAAATAATCTATCTTAAAATCAAAATCAAATTTATCGTTAACATCGTGGCAAATAAATTCTACATCTTCTCTTTGTAAAATATCTGCATATTTGTTATTAGTTTTTTCTAAATTTCTTGTAAGTGCATATATTTTTATATTTTTATTTTTTTTATCGTTTAAATAGCAAAAGAAATATAGTAAATATGTTGCAATCATTCCATTACAACCTGTAATCATTATCTTACTTTCATTTTTAATGCTATCTATATAACTTTCATTAATTAAATTTTCCATGTCATCTTGGATAATTCTATCTAAAAATCTCATATTCTCAATCCTTCCGCTATAATTAATTATATCATATTTAATTATTAACAACAAGAAAAGGACATAATTATGTCCTTAAACCAGATTCTTTTTTTGTTACCAAAATGAGTTTGCTTTTTTTATCAATTCCCATAACATATTTAAAAGTGTCAACCAAAAATCCTTCTTCACCCCAAGGTGTTACATTCCATGTATAATATGAGGGTGTAATAATAACTTCAATTTCATTTTTTCCATCTTTTATTTGTCTTTTGATATAATTATCTCTATCGCTTACCAAACCATGATAATAAACTGCATAAATAGTAAACAATAATGAAAATAGTGCTATAAGTATGGTAATAATTACATTAGTTTTTTTACTTTTTATAAATTTATCGTCTAATTTGTTAATAATGGATAACATTAATAAATAAAGCATAACTGTTGTTAAAAAGGCTGTTCTTTCTCCCCATACAGGCGATATCATCATTGATCCATTACTAATAATAGCTATAAGAAAAAATAGAAATGCTTTGAAATCCTTAGTATCTTTCAAATATTTAATTATAAAATAAATAACAATTATGGTAAAAATTAACCAGTAAACTATCACATACCATTTTTCTACCATTAAAAGGCGCCACAAGCCAATGACATGATGTCTAGTAATAAATGTTAAAGTCTGAGTAATTGAAGTCAAAGCAGAAATTAAAACAAAGACAGATAGTGTTAATTTAATTTTTTTTGAAGATACATACCTATTAATTAAAATTAATAACGCATATATAATTATTATCAATAAAAAGGCATTTTTAATATAAGTATAATTTATTAAAGAAGGAATATTATAAATAAACTTTCCTAAAATTGATAAATTTGAAAAATCACCTTCATAATTTAATCTAGCTCTTGTCCCAGGACTAGTAATCATTAAAATAAGTCCTATTAAACTTAAAACAAAGCTTAAAAGCATAGGAATATTAATTTTTTTGTTTTTAATAAAAGTGTAAATAGTAAAAACTAAACAGACAATTACTATCGAAACAGAAACATTTTCGACAAACATTGAAAAAGGAAGTGCTAATAAAATAACGATATATTTAAGAAGTTTATTATCTTTTGCTAAAAAATTAAAATAGAATAATAAAGTTAAATAAAACATTGGAAATAAATAAGTTATATTACCAGTTTTCCAAACATAAACTTGTGCGAAAGCCGTAGAATTAATCAAAAGTAATGAAAGGATAAACAAACTTAATACTGTATTATTTTTAGGATTAATTATTTTAGTAAATGTATAAACAATAAAAGTCATAATACTAGCATTTAACAAACTCCAAACAATTTGCCTAGGAACCAATAGTCCTAAACAAATTCTACTAAAAAATCTACCTTCCCAAGTCATAAAATCAGAAATAGCAATATTAATTATAGATGATAAATTCCCCTTTCCATCTAATAAATTATTCCAATCATCACCACCATAAGGCATTAATAAGCTAATGATTAAAAAGAAAGAAAAGATAAAAATATAATAATATGTACTTTTCTTATTAAAAATTTTTTTCATAAGCACCTCTAATCAAATATGTCATATCCCAAATCTAAATCAACATTACCTTCAACCCCAGCAATTCTACCATCAGAAGCAAATTGCCAATAATTATAAGGAGTTAAATTATAATTAGGCCTTTTTGTTTTAGCATAACTATAACTAGGACTATATACTGGTAAATAATTAGCAAGCCATATAGTGTATTTTGAATGTAGATATTGAGCATCTAAATAATTAGTAAACCAATTAATATTTGCGTATACTCCACACTTGTAACCATTATTTTGGATAATTGTGCAGAAAGTATCGACAACTTCTGTAAGTTTTTGTTTACCAGCAGAAATAACAGAGGCATCTTCCATATCGATAAATACTTTAGTTCCAAGTTTAAAATTACTATTAGATTCTTTAATAGAATCAATAAGTCTTAACATATGCTTTGCTTCAGCTTCAGCAGAACCAGCAGTAGTACCAACATCGGAAGCATAAGAATATAGATATAATCCATAAGGAATATTATTTTCGTTGCATCCTTTAATGTTTTCTTGGAAAAACTTATCATCTTGATGTGTCCAATCATCACCATATCCACCACGAATAATAGCAAAATCAATTGAATCTTCAACTTTATTCCAATTTATTTGTTTTTGATGATGGGAAACATCGATTCCATTATAAGTTTTCTTTTGAGTGAATTCAGTCAATTTAAATTGTTGGTTTTCTTCCATGTTATATGGTTTAACACTAACATTAACAAAATTGTTAGCTGTTTTATCAATGGTTAAATAATTACCGTTTTCTTTAGAAATTATTGAAACTTTTTTATCTCCTAAATCTTTAAGATACCATGTTTGATTATTGCTTCCATTATATCTATATAATTGGGCGTTCCCAGTACTACTAGATAAATCTAAAGCAACATTAGGATTCATAGCTGTAGTAATTGAATAGTATCCATTATTTAAATATGTTAACTTCCAAGTTTGAGCATTATTATAATTTCTTTCATATAATTGAATATTAGTTCCGTTTAACTTTCTTGCCCCTGTAGCATCAAGTAAAAATTTTTCATTTTGAATGCTTGAAATAGTATAATATCCATTATCAAATGTTTTTGATTCAGGGTTTAATTCAGTTTTAGATAAAACAAATCTTTGCGCTGAAGAACCATTACCATAATACATTTGAATGTTAGATCCGTTTTCTATTTTTCCACCTTTGACATCTAAAAATAAATTATTACATTTAGAAACAAAACTATAAGTTCCATCCATATTGTCTTTAATATACCAAGTTTGAGCTCCGGTTCCATTATAAGCATATAATTGAACATTGCTTCCAGAAGATGTAGATGCTCCATAAACGTCCATAGATTTTAAACCATCTAAAGCGGTTTTAATAGAATAGTAACCATTTCCAAGATTTTTTATATACCATTTTTGTCTATTAGTATTACGATTTTCTTCTAATAAAACATTAGCTTTATTAATAGAAATTTCAGTATTTAAACTAAGAAGCATATTGCTGTTAGTTGCACTACCAATTGTATATAGACCATCTTCTAGTGAAGTGTGTGTAACTTTTTCAAACGAAAACTTTTGGGCATTTGAATTATTATTGCGATAAATCCATATATTGCTATTGTCTTGGGCTTTACCACCAGCTACATCTAAATAAGCATGATCTAGTTTAGAAATAATATTGAAATATCCATCATTGGTTTTTCTAATTAACCAAGACTGGGCATTAGAATAATTTGAGTTAAACATCCAAACATTTGTCCTGCTCACACTACTTGCACCAGCTACATCTAAACTTTGATAATTATTCAAAAATGAAGTGATAGAATAATATCCGTTATTTAAATATTTTAAATTCCAATACTGAGATAAACTATTATTATCTTTTTTTAGTAAAACATTAGCTCTGTTTTGAGGATTATTATTGTTAATGTCAAAAACATAGTTTTTGTCTATTTTAGAAGAAATTTTATAAATTCCATCTTCTATAGAATAACTACCATTAATAATTTCGATTAATTTGAATTTTTGGGCTTTAGTACCATTTCCTTTATACATTTGGATATTTGTAGAATTACGAGTGCTTCCTCCTTTAACATCCATATATAAATTATTACATTTAGATACTAAATAATAATAACCGTCGCCAGCGTCTTTAATATACCATTTTTGAGCGTTTGAACCATTGTATTGATACAGTTGGACGTTTGTTCCGTTGCTTCTGCCAGCAGATTTTACATCTAATGAAAAATTCTCATCAATTAAACTAGTAATAGAATAATAACCATCGCCAGCATTTTTAATATACCATTTTTGAGCATTTGAATCGTTGTATTGATACAATTGAATATTGTTATTATTATATGATTTTCCTGAATATAAATCTAAAACTTTATTACTATCTAAAGCACTTTGTATTTTATATATTCCCTCTTCTATTGAAGCAGCATTTACATTTAATGTAAATAGAAAAAATGTTATAAAAATTAAAAATATTTTCTTTTTCATAGTTTTGTCCTTTCTAAATATTGTCAATATAATTTTTTAAATTATTTCTAAAAGTTTCTGTGTTGCTTTTAAATTTTTTTGGTTTAAAAACTTTAGCCTTTTTTAAAATATCATCTAATTTATCAAAATCACTTAAAGATAAAATATATCCTTCAGACGTAAAAGCATCTATTATTTGAATTTGGTGATCGTTAGTATGTTCTTTATATTTTTTAAGTCTAGCAGCCGCAATTACTTTTTTTCCTTTTTTTAGACCACTAATAATTGATCCTACCCCACCATGAGTAATAAGTAAATCACATTCATTAATATATTTGTTAAATGATTCACTATCAACTAGGTCAAAAATTTGCATATAATCACTTTTAAACTTTGTGTGGCCAGCCTGCACAATGACTTTATCTTTAATGACACCATTTTTTATTTGTTTTTCAATAGCATATAGTAATCTATCAAATTTTTTATCTTGTGTTCCTAACGTTACAAAAATCAATATATCCACCCCCATAATTCAGCTTTTGGGTATAATTTAAGCATAGATTCCCATTGTACGATAAATTTGTCAGCAATTGGATAAACAAGTTTCCCAGCTAATGTTTTAGTGTTTCTGTTTGCAAACGTTTCAATAAAAATAATTTTTCTTCTAAATAGTTTTCCAATATAGCACATAGGAACAGCTGTATGGGTACCTGTTGTTACAATGATATTGGGTCTATATTTAATAAAAAGAAAAATACTTTTAAAACAATTATAAATGAATTTAAAAATATAAGAGAATAAATGATCTTTAGTCCCAAAAACTAAAAAAGAAACTTTTGGAAATTTATTTTTTAAATTAATATTTGATTTAGTTTTTTCTGTAACTATACTATAATCATAATTTTTAAAAATTGGTTTTAATTGCATAAGCTCATCTAAATGACCACCAGTACTAGAAATAAACATTACTTTTTTCATAACTTACTCCCACCTATTTCATATTAAGTATATCATACATTTAAATTTTTACAAAAAAAGAAACGTTAAAAATAATTTTAACGTCCATAATGTTGAAGTCCAAATTGAATCAAATTAATATATTCTGGAATATTTATTATACATAGGCAAATACAGATTAAAATTATTAATCCAAATTTAAATTTTTTGTTTTTGATAATTTTATCAATTAATAAGTATAGTAAGATTATAAATGCCCAAGAAAAATATAAAGAATATAAAATTAAACCATTTTCGGCAGTTCCCCAGCCTACAACACATAACAAAACGAAAGAAAATAAAATCCAAACAGATGATATAATAGCCATTTTGTTTTTTCTATTTAAAATAAAACTGATTAAGCATAAAATTAATATACCTATTCCAATTAAACTAAAACCATAAATATCTAATACTCTATAGCTTGGTAAATGCGTTACTTTATCTAGCATAAAACCTGATTTTGGAAATATGAAAATAGATCTAACAAAGGCCAAATATTGAACTAATTTTTCACTGAAAAGCAATTTTTCTCCAGAAAATCCAAATAAAACTTTAATTCTTTCTACAACATAAAAAATTTGTGGAAGTTGACCAAATATAATAAAAAGCACAATAAATAAAATAAAACATTTAAAGACGTTTTTAAGCCAATATTTCCAATTTTTAAATTTAGAAATAAAAGGAAATAAGATACCAGATGTAAGCAAAGTTGAAACCGCACCTATGTAAGCATAATTAACTTCTTTTTTACTTTCATAAAAAGCATAAATTGTTAATATTAGATAAAAAAGTCCAATAATATACTGTTCCATAATAAAACTAAATACTACTGTAGAGAAAGTACAAAAATATATTAAAGAAAATAAAAATTGATTTAATCCTTTTAATTTCAACAATCTACAAAGCATGATAACAGAAACATTAATAAGTAAAATTTGAATTACTGTTAAAAAAACTGCATATCCGTTAGGAACAAAATAAAATATTTCACTAAATAATTTGGCAAAAATAGCAAAAGGTAAAGAGAATAATCCAAATAATGGTTGTCTTAAATCATTTTCTCCCATATTAACATTTAAAAATGCATTACCTTTAAATAAAGCTGCACTATCAGAAGTATAATAAATATCATATGCGACTGATTTATCAAAATAAAAACCTCTTACAAAATAGTATAAGAATACAGTTGCTAAAAAAGAAATAATCAAACTAATAGCTAAATATCTTTTTTCGTTTAACGATAAATTTAAATAAAATTTTTTAATAACAGGAAATATTTTTAAAATAAATAAATAAACAATACAACTTAAAGCAAAAATTGAAAGCATGCTTATAATAACCCAATGTTGACTAGTAAATTTACCAACATATGATAAATTATTAAAATAATCTAAAATATGAAAATTAAAATATGTTTTAGCAATATATGTTCCGAAAAAAAGCGAAACAACTGCATATATAGTATTTATATTGGCAAAAAAACTCTTAAAAGTTTTCATTGTCAAAACTAAGCCAATAATAAAAGTTAATATTAGTGAAAATACTAAAACATAAAAATCACAATTTCTTAAAAAAAGTAAATTCGTAAATAAAAGTGAAAATACAAATAATACTTTTAATAAGATTTGCATTTTCAAAGATAACTTAATTTCCTTATTCATAGTTCACCACCTCACAACCAAATAAATAAAATAACTAAAATATAAATTAAAGAAGTACATAATAATGGCTTGTTTTGCAATATAACTTCTACAGGATCTCCATCAGAATCATTTTCAACTGATAAACTATATTGAAATAACATTATCATTAAAATGGGTATAGTCCAAATTAAATAATCATTGCAAATTTTATTAGTAACAATTGGATCAACAGTCCACATAGAATAAAAAACAATTGTTAATGTTAAACAAACATACATACTTTTATCTAAAAAGTCTTTATTATAATGTTTTAATACAGAACGTGTATTATATTTACTTCTAATAAATTCATTTCTTCTTTTACCGAATCCCATATAAAAAGCTCCAGACATAACAGTAAGATAAAGATAATTAGAAACTTCGGCACCAATTAAAATTCCTCCAAAAAACAAACGAATTAAAAACCCAGAAACTAAAATAACTACATCAACAAGAGCAATATTTTTAAGCCCTTTACTATATAAAATATTAATAATTACATAAATTAGTGGTAAAAGTAATGACCCAAAAAATCCACTAACAACATATATACCATATGCACATATACCAATTATAAAAATTAATAAAAAAGTGACAATGTAAGCTTTTCTAATTGAAATAGCACCAGACGCTAAAGGTCTATTTTTTTTGGTTTCATGCAATTTATCTTTTTCAACATCCGCAATATCGTTAAAAACATAAACCAAAGATGAAACAAAACAAAATAATATGAAACCTAATAAACAAAGTAATAACTTATCTAATTGATTATACATACCGCTAAAAAATAAAGGCAAAAATATTAAAAAATTCTTAATATAGTGCTTTACTCTAATCAAACGCAAATAATCGGAAAATTTTGCCATCATAAACCACCACCATTACAGATTAATTATACATTGATTTTGCATATATTTCAATATTTTAAATTTTATCAAACACATAATTTATTATCCTTTAAAAAAGACTTTAAAAATCAAGGAAAATATATTATAATGATATTAGTTATAAGAATAAGTATCTAATAACTACAGGGGGAAATATAAATGAAGAAAGTAAGACAGTCTAATTTTGAGTTAATGAGAATTATATCCATGATTTTTATAATTATATATCATATAATTTTTCATGGAAAGCTTTTGCAAAATACTACAGGAACAATCAAAATAGTATTAACAATAATGCTATTTATAAGCTTAATTCATGTAAATTCATTTGTTATATTAAGTGGTTATTTTAAATATGACAAAGATTTTTCAATTAAAAGCTTTTTTAAAACTTTTAATGCTGCGTGGTTTTATAAAATATTATTTGCTAGTGTATTGCTTTTTACGGGCATATATGAATTAAGTAAAGTTCAATATCTAAAATCTTTAAATCCGTTTGATTTAGCTGGATACTGGTTTATAGCTTGCTATTTAATAATGGATATTTTAAGTCCGTTTATTAATATATTAATAAAAAATATGAATCAAAAAACTCATCGCAAGTTAATAATTACATCGATATTCTGTTTTTCAATATTCTCTTTTCTATCATCAAATACTTTTGGAAGTAATGATGGCTTTACTGTAATTCAATTTATTATTTTATATTTTATAGGTGCTTATCTTGCGAAATATCCAATTGAAAATAATATTCATTTTAAAAATTATTCCAAAAACAAATTACAGCTTTTATTACTTGTAGGATTTATATTTTTTACATTTATAAATTATTTATTCTATAATTTTGGAATAACTTTAGAAAATCAAACAAATCAAATTATTCAATTTGTTGGTAATCAAATAACAAATTATACAATGCACTATAATTGTATATTTGTATTAATACAAACGATATGTTATTTTCTACTTTTTAAAACATTTACTATTAATAGCAAAATAATTAACTTTATTGGTAAATTAACACTAGGAGTATATTTAGTGCATGATAATCCTTATATTCAAGTTCTAATATATAAATACTTGCGTTTTGATACTGGTGACGTATTAATAACAAGTCCTAAAATAATCATAAAAGTATTAGTTTTTGCTTTAGGGATATTTATTGTATCTGCATTCATTGAATATATAAGACAATTAATTTTTAAATTTGTGAAAAAATTAAAAATATCAAAAAACTTAACAAATAAATTTTATGATTATATAGATAATTTTTAAAAACATTATAAAAAATGAACTAATTAAAGTTCATTTTTTAGTGTTCTTTGATTATAGATTTGCTGCAGCAATAAGTAAGTAAGAAATAACCACCGTATATAACAACAATTAATATAGCTGTCATAATAATTGAAGAAAGCATTCCGGTTTTACCAAAAGCTGATAACATAAGTTGGGCACATTTTATACCAAATATAGAGTGAATAATTGCTAAAACAAGTGGTACTAAGAAAAATATTCCGATTTGTTTAAATAATGATTTATTAATCATCTTTTCATCTACACCTATTTTTCTAAGCATATCATATCTTTCTTTATTATCAGAACTGTCAGATAACTCTTTTAAAGCTAAAATAGCTGCTGAAGAAATCAAGAAAATAATTCCTAAATAAAGTCCAATAAATGTTACAATAGCACCAAGTCCAACAGCTGAATCATAAATAGCAGTTTTAGTAAATAATTGAATATTATTTTGAATTGTTAATTTAGATAAATAATCATCTATTTTTTGGTGTTTTTCTTCGTTATTAGCATTATAATTTGCTAGTAAAATACGATGTGATACTTGAGTGTTTTCTAAAGCTTTATCAGGGACTATAAATATTCCTGTATTAGAATGATTAGATCCCATTTCAATAAATCCATCTTTGACTTTACTATATTTAGGGCTATATGATTTACCATTTATATTAATAGTTACTCTATCTTTTAAAGCTTCATTACGGTATTTTAGCATACTTTCGTAATCGGCAACCACTAAATATTCATCATCTTTTAAAGTAAATGTTTCATTTCCATATGCCTGCGCTACTTTATTATAATCAGAAATACTCATTACTGGTTCTGGCATATCTAAATGATATTTAAATTCCTGCATATTTTTATTTACTAATTTTTCTCCTAATACATCTTTTGTAAGTACTGTACTAATCATATATTCGTTTACTTCTACTTTATCTTTTAAATCATTTAAATTAACTTTATTATCTATTAATATTGTATCTAATGATTTAGTTTCGTTTTCAGAAGTATATTCTTTAATTTGTAAATCCATTGGTGTTAGTTGTTTCAAATCTTTTTTAGCTGCTTGATTCAAACTAAGCGCTGATGAAAAAATTGTAATAGTGAAAAAAAGTAAAACACAAATAATGCTCATAGAAAATACGGTTGTATTAATTTTACTATTTATTTGTCTTAAAACAAAAGAGTTCAAATCTTTAAAATAAAGTTTTTTGTTTGCTTGAACTAATCTTAAAATAAAACCAGATATACCATAGAAAAATAAGATAGTTCCAACAATACCAAGACCAATACATCCAATAAATTCATTAAATCCAATATTCATTATATTTTCTGTTACTTGATAATAAGCAAATGATAAAATTAAAATAGAGATTAAAAATATCAAAATAGATAGTACTGGGTTTTTAATTTTAATTTTTTCGTTTTTCTTACTAGCAGTAATTAAATCAATTAGTTTATATCTTGAAATTGAAAATACATTTAAAATCATTACTACAAAATACATAATACCAAAGTAAATGATTGTTTTTATCATGGCTGCTTTTGAAAAGGTAAAAGTAAATGAAGTCATATCAACTTCAAACATTTTAGCAACACCAATTGACATTAATTGAGATAAAAATAGTCCAAATAATAATCCAAACATTAGAGAAATTAAACCAATTAATAATGTTTCTAAAAATAAAATTCTTGAAATATGACCCTTACCCATACCTAAAGTCATATAAACTCCAAATTCTTTTTTACGTTTTTTTATTAAAAATTTATTGGCATAAATAACCAAAAATGCTAAAACAATAGACACCACAACCGAAACTCCTCCAAGCAGATTGCCCATAAGATCTAAAATTTCTTTTTTGGTTTGGCTCATAGCCATCATGGCGTCTTGTCCATCCATTGCATTAAATACATAAAATATAGCAACACCCAATATTAAAGTCAAAAAATATATAGCATAATCTTTAAAACTTTTTTTAATATTTTTTAATGATAGTTTAAAGAGCATCATTTAAATCTCCTCCTAAAAGCGTTACAACGTCAATGATCTTGTCAAAAAATTCTTTACGAGAATCATTCCCTCTTACAAGTTCGTTAAAGATTTTTCCATCTTTGATAAATAAGATTCTATGACAGTAACTAGCAGTAAAAGCATCATGGGTAACCATTAAAATAGTTGCTCTTAATTCATTATTCAAGTTTTCAAAGTTTTCAAGTAATTGTCTAGCTGATTTACTATCTAAAGCACCAGTTGGTTCATCAGCTAAAATTAATTTTGGATTTGTAATAATGGCTCTAGCCGATGCAACTCTTTGTTTTTCTCCCCCACTCATTTGATATGGGTATTTATTTAAAATACGAGTAATATTCAAAGACTTAGCAACTTCTTTGACAAGTTTTTGAATTTTATCAGGCCTTACTTTTTGAATAGTTAAAGCTAAGGCAATATTTTCGTATGCTGTCAAGGTATCCAATAAATTAAAATCTTGAAAAATAAATCCTAAATCTTCACGACGAAATTTATTTAAGGAATTGCCTTTTAATGTTGTAATATCAGTATTACCAACAATTATATGACCAGCGGTTACTTTATCAATAGTTGCTATACAGTTAAGTAAAGTTGTTTTACCACTACCACTGGCTCCCATAATTCCAACGAATTCACCTTCTTTAACATCAAAGCTGATATTGTCAACAGCTTTAGTTAAATTTCCTTTATTTCCGTAGTATTTCTCTACGTTACTAATTTTTAAAACATTTTCCATTTTCTTCCCTCCGCTTTAATTATAGTAAACCTTAAATATTTTAACAATTTATTTTCATTACAAAACCTTACATTATTGTAAGGTTGTTATTTCGTCTGTATATGACCCAATTGGAAAAGTAAGTTTAACTATGGTTCCTTTATTACTTTCTATTTCTACACCATGTTTTAATTTATCACACAGTTTTTTAACTAAATATAGTCCTATGCCTGTAGAATTATATTTTGTTCTTCCGTTTTTTCCAGTAAAGCCTTTATCAAACACTCTTGGTAAATCACTAGGGTTTATTCCAATTCCATTATCCTCGATAAATAAGCATACTTTTTCTTTATCTTTTGTTGTATATATTTTAATTTTAGCATTCTTATCAGTATACTTAATACTATTATTTATAATTTGATCAATAATAAACTCAAGCCATTTTATATCAGTATTTACATAAATTTCTAAATTATTTAGTTCAAGACTAATTTTTTTTAAAAGAAAATCTTGTTTATGTTTTAAAATGACCTTATTGACTGCTGAAGACAAATTATATTTTTTAACTATATAATCTTTACTAACAGCTTCACTTCTTGAATAAAATAAAACTTGTTCAACATAATCTTCTATTTTATCAAGTGAAACTTTTAAATCATCGCTTAACTTACCTGGATTATTATAAATGGTTAAAAATGCTGAAGATAAAGGGGTTTTAATTTCATGAACCCACATTTCTATAAATTCTTTTAAAGCCTGACTTTTTGTTTTATATTTATTAATTTCTTCTATTTTATACTTATCTGTTTCATATAAAATTTCTTTTAATATTTTACTATCAATAAAAGTAGCTGATGGCAACATTTCTTGAACTAAATTTTTATTATCAAGTTTATCTAATAAATTTAAAGTATGGTTATAAAACTTTCTTCTTTTAAAATAATCCCATAAAAAGCAAGCAAAAAGTATCAAATAAATTAGAAACTCAAGATATAAAATTACATATATTGTACAATTTAAGGAATATAAAATTACAAATACTAATATTCCTAAAATTCCTATCATCGCCAAAGAAAATATTTTATCTTTTAAATAATCTAAAAATTTCATAATATTATATAACCTTGTCCTCTTCTAGTTTCAATGACATTATAAAGACCTGCATCTTCTAATTTTTTTCGTAATCTAGTAATATTTACGGTTAAAGTATTATCATCAACAAACACTTCACTATTCCATAAATGATTCATAAGTTCATCTCTTGATACAATTGTTTCCTTTTTACTAAGTAAATAAGTAAGTATTTTTAATTCGTTTTTAGAAAGTTCAATTTCCTTATTTTCTGTTTTAATAATACTTTTAGTAGGAATTATTTTTATATTTTTATAAGAAATATTGCTTTCTAAATCAGGCATATATCTTTTTAAAACGGCTTCTATATGCGCGAGTAAAATTTGTGGATTGTATGGCTTGGTAATATAATCATCAGCTCCATAATTCATACATAAAAGTTCATCCATTTCATTATTTTTACTAGTTACAATGATAATAGGTGTTTTAATTTTTTTTCTTAATTCTTTACATAAATACATTCCGTTTTGATTAGGAAGATTTATATCAAGCAAAATCAAATCAACTTTAACTTTAATTATTTCATTTAAAGTATCTTCAAAACTGTCAACAGAAAAAACTTCATATCCATTGTTACTTAAAAAATTTTTTAATTCTTCTTTTATTTTTATGTCATCTTCTACTATCAATAATTTGTTCATTATATCACCTTGGTTTTATTATACAATTAGAAAAAAGAAAAATCAAATAAAAAAAATTAGTCATAAGACTAATAATTTTCAGCACGTAATTCAAAATATGCACGTGGATGAGCACAAACTGGACAAACAGCTGGAGCTTCTTCTCCATAATGAACGTGTCCACAATTTCTACATACCCACATCTTAGGTGCTTCTTTTTTAAATACGTTTTCGTCTTTAACAGAAGCAAGTAATTTTAAATATCTTTCTTCGTGTTCTTTTTCGATTTTTCCAACTTCTTCAAAAAGGAATGCAATATGGTCAAATCCTTCTTCTTTGGCTGTTTTAGCAAAACCATCATACATATCTGTCCATTCATAGTTTTCGCCTTCAGCAGCTAATTTTAAAGCTTCCATAGTATTAACTTTTAAACCATCTTTAACGTCGCCACCAAATAATAGTTTAAACCACATTTTAGCGTGTTCTTTTTCGTTATTTGCTGTTTCTTCAAATATAGCAGCAATTTGCTCGTATCCTTCTTTTTTTGCACTAGATGCAAAATATGTATATTTATTTCTAGCTTGGCTTTCACCAGCAAAAGCTGTTAATAAATTTGTTTCAGTTTTTGAACCTTTAAGTTCCATATAATTACCTTCTTTCTATAAATATCTTTCAATGTTAATTTTAACGCAACTACAAAATAAAGTCAATTATTTTTATATTATTGGTTAAAATTTTAGTTAATAAATTATATTCTAAAGTTTAAGTGGATTATTAGGATCTATTATTCCATCTTGTTTTGCTTTTTCAATTATTTTTTCTACTCTACTAATACTCTTTTTTTGAAATTCTTCTGTATATACGTTTGCATTTGGATAATAATCTCCTTTTAAACTTGAATAATATTGCATTATTGAATTTTTACTTTCATTTCTGTCTTTTTCGGTATATTTTATATCAAATGTCATATATTCATCTTTGTTTTGGTAATCATCTAATCTACTATCCAATATTTCCATGGCTTTGATTTTTGATTTATATTCAATTGTTTTTGACTGCTCTGTTAAATTGCCATCAAATCCTGTTTCAACTTTATAATATATTTGTTTTAATAGTTTTTCTTGTGTCTGCATTAATTCTAGTAAATACCATGAATAGTAATAACTTTTAAATTTTACGGTTGTTACTATTACGTTATCTACTGAGGTAATTGTTTTTTCTATTTTATATTCAAAATTTTCTTTTATTTTGTTTTCGACATTTGTAGCATATTTATCTTGAGCTTTTATATATTTTTTTATTTTTTCTTCATTAATTGGTGGCTTTTCTCTTAAAAATGTTTCTTTTCCTAACATGATGTCTTCTTTAAATATTTTTGCGCCTGTTATTTTTGTAAACTCTTCTTTGGTAATTTTGTCAGAAGTTACTGCTTTAGTAAATTCCTCTACTTTTTCACTCATTTCCTCTTCTTTTGTTTTTTTTAACTGCTTTTTGTCACTTTTTAAGTTTATGAATATTATTGCTCCTATTAATGTTAATATTATTAGAAGTATTATTATCTTTTTTTTCATAATTTTCCTCCGTTTGTTATCCAGTTAATGAACTTGTTAATGAGGCTGAAGAAGTAGCGAAATATCTTGTTCCAGAACCACCAGTATAATACGCATCACAATTGGTAGTTCGTGTTCCATATGATTGGCAGTATGTGGCGAAATTTTGCCAACCACTTTGTGCGTAATATCCAACTCCATACATGCCAAACGTCTTGCCCCAGTTGGTTGATACTGTTGTTCCACCAAAGTCACCATTATTAACATATGCCTCACAATACCATTGATGGCAAACTTGACTTGCGGTTTTGCTTGTTTCTCTAATAGTTGTCCCTGTTTGGAATTTATATCCTGGTCCAACAAGACTTCCCCAAACTTCAGTGCCTGTTTTTAATGCACTAAATATTCTAACATATCCTGCACTGATCCAGTTTGAATAATTACCAAGATTATCACCTGCTCTAACAAATATTTGATTATTACGAGGCGCTGACCAATTACCTAAATAACTGGTCGTTGATTTACTAGTCCAATCATTATATGTAGTAGATTTATCATATGAATATTGAATTTTATTGGCATCTACCCCTGAATGAGCATCTTTTACTGTTCCAGTTATTTGTACAGTATTAAAAGTCCAATTACTTGAGCTATTATTGCTTGCAGTTATTGTTGGAGGGGTATTATCAAATTTAAAGGCCGCACTTGTTTTTACTAAGGATGTATTGCCTATCACATCGGCTACAGTTCCTACTTTTATCCATAAATAATATGTTCCTGTTAATGATGAATTAGAAGTAGCTGGCACTGTTACTGATGCTGTTTTAGCGCCTGCTGAATTTGTGGTTGTTACATATGATGAGTATGATGGAGCTGTTGTGTTTGAGGTGCTCCATGCATAATATATTTTTTGACTGGCTTTTAATCCGCTTCCGGCATCTGCTAAGGAGACTGTAACAGCTTTACTTTTTACATAAGTTGTTTGGGTATTTGGATTTAAGGATACTGTGGGTTTTATATTATCAACCCATTTGGCATACAAGGTTATATTTGAAGTTGGTGTGTATTTTGCTCCTGCCGCTCCTACACTTTGTGTTAATCCTGAATCACTATACCAGCCAGCAAATGTATATCCTGTTTTTGTTGGCGTTGGTAAAGTGACTTGCGCACTTGTCCATTTGGCATATATTGTTGAATTGCTATTAATATTGTAAATTGTACTTGATGTTACTTGATTTGTAAATGCACTTTCCTTATACCATCCATTAAAAGTATAAGTTGCTGTGGCGCTTGATGCAGTAGAACCACCATTTGAATTATATGAGACTGTATAGGCTCTTGTTGGTGTTGGTAAAGTTCCATATGCTTGATTATAGGTTACTGTTTTATTGGCTTGGGTATTTCCTCCTGTTGCATTATTATAATTATAAGTTAATGTATATTCATTATGTACCGCTTTTGAACTTAAGGTAATGTCAGTTGATACATTATATTTTTGATCGGCATTTCCGACTTTTTCTTCTTCGTTATACCAACCTAAAGCTATATAACCATCGCTAGGAACTATTTGTGGTAAAGTGACTTCACATTGAGTTGCGCTATTATATATATGGCATGTATCACTTGTTTTGCTTATGCTTTCTATATTGTTTCCTTTTTCGTAAGTTATTTCTACTGTTTTACTAGTTATTGCATAATATGTTGTATTTTCACTTAATGATATGTTTGTTCCTACTTCTGATGCGCTTGTTGCATCTTTATCAGTATTCCAACCATGGACTATAAATCCATTTCTTGTTATATTGGGAGGCACTATTGTACAACCTGATTCTTGCACTTCATTATTGTATACTTCTTTTATTTCACAAGTAAGGGTACTTTCGAATGGAACTCCATTTCCATTGAATTTTGCGGTTAATGTTTTGCCCTCTTTACGATATATTGCATAAAGTGTTATGTCATGATTTGGCATATCTAATGTACTAATGGATGTATGGGCCTCTTTATCAGTATTCCATCCGATAAACTCATATCCTTCTTTTTTTGGTGAATAACTTAAATTTATTTGACTTCCTTCTTTTAAATATTCATCATAAACTGCTGTATCTGTTCCGCCATTTGTTTTATAATCATATGTAAGTAAATAAGTATCTGTTGATGGAGTTATTGTTCCGCCTTCAGCTTGTACATAATCAAATGATATTTCTACTTCGCCACTACCTTCGGCTTTGCCAGTAAATTCTGGATTATATTCTATTTTTACTTTTAATTTTTTCTCGGTATTTTTAAATAATTTTTCGCCTTTTATATATCCAGAAAATGATATTTTAATAGCTTCATTATTGCTTTTTACATTACTTATTATATCTTCCAGTTTAGCATCTAACGTTCCTTTATTTTCTATTGTTACTTCATATTCTACTGAATCGCCTTTTTTGTATAAATCAGCTTCCATATTGGCTGTTAGGTTATCCCATGTTGGAGGATTGGTACTTTCACCGCTTCCTAGTTTATTTGTTTCTGTTACATTTGTTATTCTTATATCCCAATTACTTGTTACTTTCCCTTTTCCTTTTATACTGAATTGCGTTTCGAAAGCAGCATATCCAACTGTCATTAATAATAATAAAGTGCATAAAACAATTATTATTTTTTCCCTCTGCCTTTTTTGTCTCATACAATTACCTTCTTAGTTTTTATTTATTATATTTTACTATTTTCATTATACCTCGCATGCTTAAATTGTCAAGAAAATTTTTATTAGCTAGGTGCTTATTTTCCCTTGAAAATACTTATCTTTTTATGATATAAGGAATTACTATAGCAATAAAATTATGGCTAATACTTTTTAACTGCTTATAACTAAAAATTTGAAGTATTAAACTTCAAATTTTTTTATAAATAAATTATATAGTGTTTCACATTTATTTTTGTCCATACTTGGCTTATCTTTATATGGATTTTCGATGTTTAAATTTTCGTATTTTTCACTACCTAGTTTATGATAAGGTAAAAATTCTATTTTTTCTATCATATCAACATCGATATGTTTTTTTATATAATCAGCTAAGGCATCAATATATTTTTCGTTATCGTGTAAACTAGGAACAATTACTTGTCTTACCCAAAATTTTTTCTTCATTTTTTTAGCAATTTCTAAAAATTTCCAGGTTTCTTCAATTGAACCGCCTGTTAAATCTTTAAATCTTTTTTCTGTAATATCTTTTACATCAAAGATAATTAAATCAATGTTTTCTAATATTTTCTCATATTCTCCTATACCATAACCAGCTGTATCTAAAGCAATATGAATATTTTCTTTTTTTAGACTTTTGCATAGATTAATCAAAAAGTCTTTATGTAGTAAAGGTTCGCCCCCAGAAAGGGTAACTCCGCCATTTTTGCCATAATAAGGTTTAAAACGTTTAATTTTTTTTATTAAATCACTTTCACAATAATTTTTATCTTTTATATTAAACATTTCAGGATTATGACAATATTTACATCTGAGTTTGCATCCATTAAAGAAAATTACTGTTCTAATGCCAGGCCCATCAACTGCGCCCAAGGATTCAATTGTATTTATACTAGCTTTAGAATTGTTCATGAAATGTCCTTGAAATAACTTCTAATTGTTGTTTTTTAGTTAAGCGATTAAAACGCACTGCATAACCACTAACACGGATTGTTAGTAACGGATATTTATTGGGGTTTTCCATTGCTTCAATTAGCATTTCACGATTTAAGACATTAACATTTAAGTGATGAGCTTTTTGATGAAAATATCCATCAATAAGTGAAACTAGATTTTGGGCTTGCTCAGCTAAAGTTTTACCTAAAGCGTTTGGAATAATTGAAAAAGTATTAGAAATTCCATCTTTACAGCAATTTTCATATTTAAGTTTAGCTACACTGTTTAAGGAAGCAATAGCTCCATGTTCGTCTCTTCCGTGCATTGGATTAGCTCCAGGGGCGAAAGGCTCAAAGGCTTTTCTTCCATCAGGTGTCGCTCCTGTTTTTTCTCCATAAACAACATTTGAGGTAATGGTTAAAACTGACATTGTTGGTTCAGCTTTACGATAACATTCATATTTTTTTAATTCATTAAAGAAGTATTCTGTTAAATTAACAGCAATACTATCAACTCTATCGTCATCATTACCATATTTAGGAAAGTCACCTTCTATATTAAAATCGTAAGCAATACCATCACTATTTCTAATGGGCTTTACTTTAGCGTATTTAATTGCAGATAAAGAATCGGCAGCTACAGATAATCCGGCTACTCCATAAGCCATATATCTATGAACTGATGTATCGTGCAAGGCCATTTGACTAG
>CANATJ010000004.1 GCA_947364595.1 uncultured Bacillota bacterium
ATGGAGCGGGTGAGGAGAATCGAACTCCCGTAGTCAGCTTGGAAGGCTGGGGTTCTACCATTGAACTACACCCGCATTAGCAGACAACATAAATTATACTAACATTTTTATCTGTTGTCAACAAATTTTCATAAAAAAATAAAAACAAAATGTAAAAACCTTGAATATCAAGGTTATCTAGCTTCTATAATTAATTTAATAGCCGTTCTTTCCTCGCCATCAATAACGATATCAGTAAAAGCGGGAATACAAATTAAGTTTTTACCACTAGGTGCAACAAACCCTCTAGCAATTGCTACAGCTTTAATTGCTTGATTTAATGCCCCAGCTCCAATTGCTTGGATTTCTACAGTACCTTTTTCTCTAAAAGCATTTGCAAGTGCACCTGCTACAGAATTAGGATTAGATTTAGCTCTTACTTTAAGTGTTTCCATAATTATTTCCTCCTTTTATAATAAAACATATGAAATTACTAAAATTAAAATTCCCACTTATTTACAAATAACTAAAAATAAACTATAATGTAAAAAGAAGTTATTATAAAAAACAAAATAGTTCCATATCAAATAGGAGGTTAAAATGAATAATAAAAAACCTAAGATTATAGACGTAAATACATTATCACCGGAAGAAAGAAATATTCATTTCCATCAAATGGCTGAAGATTCAAGAACGCTAGAGTTATTATTACATACATGTTTTAATAACGGAATAACTCCAGTATTAGCAAGCAAAGGTCATGGAAAAAACACATTATCATATATTATTTTAACCTTAGATAAAAAACATTTAAATACGATTGGTAGATTAATAGATTTAGTGGAAGAAATTCCAAATACTGAATTTAATATTAGAAGTAACAATAGTGAAAATCTTTATGCTGAACTATTTTGTGATTGTAAAGATAGTGAGCAATTATTTACTAGAGTAAAAGAAATAGTTGAAGAAGATATTTTAGAAAGTGCCTCATCTCATAATTTAACTTTAATGAATACAATATATAATATTGCTAAAATAGTTTGTACAATTACAGAAGCTAATATTTTATTTGCAACTAATGAATCATTATATTCACAAGGAAAATGTGGAGTATCATTTTACAAAGAGGGTCAATCAGTTAAAATAAGCAAGAAAAAAGCAATAGATATAGAAAAAGTAATAAGAACTTTAAAAGAAACTGCTACACTAAATTTACCAACAGTATTTTTTTGCAGTTTTGAAGAACTTAGGACATTTTATTTTGAATTAGATGAAGTAGTATATGGGCAAGAGTAAGGACGTGACAGTATGGATAGTAATTTAAAAAGAAGCATAATATTAGAAAACTATCAAAATCCTAAGGGAAAAGGATTAATTGAAGACGAAAGTTATATAAAAGTAAACATGAATAATGAAAGCTGTATTGATGAAATAAATCTTATGGTAAAAATAGAAAATGATATAGTAAAAGATATAAGATTTGATGGAGAAGCATGCGCAATATGTATAAGTTCTGCTTCAATCATGGTTGAAACTTTAATCGGAAAAACAACTAAGGAAGTAGAATATATTTTAGAAAATTTCTTAAAGATGTTAGAAGGAAAAGAATATGATGAAGTAGCTTTAGAAGAAGCTATAGTATATGATGATGTACATAAAAATCCAAATAGGAAAAAATGTGCCTTACTATCTTGGTGGGGAATAGAAAAGGTATTAAATAAATTAAAAGATAATAAATAATAAAGGTGAAGAAAGATGAAATCAACACTAGGATTAAACGAAGATAAAATATTAGAAATTTCAAAACAAAAACAAGAACCAAAATGGATGACTGAATATAGATTAAAGGCTTATAAGGCGTTTAAGGATATTCCAAATCCAAACTTTGGACCAGAGTTAAAAATAGATTTTGATAAAATAAATTATTTTAAAAAAGTGACAGATAAAGTAGAAAAAAGTTGGGATAATGTAGCTTGTCCAATAAAAGAAACTTTTGATCAAGTAGGATTAATAGATGCTGAAAAAAAATACTTAGATGGTATTGGAGCACAATATGAAAGTGAAGTAGTATATCATAGCATGATAAAAGAACTTGAGGATAAAGGAGTTATATTTTGTAGTACCGATGATGCTTTAAAAAATCATCCAGATATATTTAAAAAATATTTTGGAAAGTTAGTAAAGTATAATGAAAATAAATATACAGCTTTAAATACTGCTGTTTGGAGTGGAGGAACTTTTATATATGTTCCACCTCATGTTACTATAGATAGACCACTTCAAAGCTATTTTAGATTAGATACAAAAAATATGGGACAATTTGAAAGAACAATGATTATAGTAGATGAAGATAGTCATGTTCATTATATGGAAGGATGTACAGCAACTTATCATACTACCGATTCTCTTCATGCAGCTGTAGTTGAAATATATGTTGGTAAAAACTCTAGTTGTAGGTATACAACAATTCAAAATTGGGCTGATAACGTTTATAACTTGGTTACAAAAAGATCAATTATTGAAGAAAATGGGGTTATGCAATGGATTGATGGAAATATTGGCTCAAAAATAAATATGAAATATCCTTCATGTATATTAAAAGGGAAAGGTTCTAAAGGTGATTGTATTTCAATTGCTGTAGCAACTAAAGATCAATTTCAAGATGCTGGAGCTAAAATGATTCATTTAGCTCCTGATACAACTAGTAAAATCATTAGTAAATCAATATCAGCAAATGGTGGGACATCTAACTATAGAGGAACAGTTCATATAGCGAAAGATGCAAATAATTCAAAAAGTATCGTAAAATGTGATACAATAATATTAGATGAAAAATCAAAAAGTGATACTATTCCCAAAAACATTGTTGAAAATAGCACCTCATATTTAGAACACGAAGCAACAGTTTCTAAATTAGATGAAGAAAAATTATTTTATTTAATGAGTAGAGGTTTAAACGAAGATAAAGCTAAAGAATTATTAATTATTGGTTTTATTGATGAATTTAGAGAAAATTTACCAATGGAATATGCTGTTGAATTAAATGCCTTACTTAAAAATTATTTTTAGGAGGAAGAAAATGAAGAATAAAAAAGTATTATTTATAATTATTTCAATTGTTATCTTAATTGCTATAGCTATAGTAGGATATTTTCTTATAACTAGTAATCAAAATAATAAGAATTTAGAAAAGAAAATGATTACTGCTAGTACAAGTTACTTTGAAGATTATATGAGTACAAACTCTAGTTCATCAGTTTATGTCGTAACTTTGGATATGCTAAATAAAGCAAATGAAGAAGGCGATGAATATGATTTAAAAGGATTAGAAAAATGTAGTAAACAAACAACTCTTACAAGAATAACTATCGATTTTAATACAGGAAAAGCTGCAAAAACAGAAGTTGAATTAAATTGTTAAAACTTCTGTTTTTCTTTTTGACTTGAAAATTTAAAATCAAAACCGGAAAATTTATTAGATAAAAATAGTAAAATTCATAAAAAATATCAGAAAAAATACCCAAAATATTCATTTGCGTGCAAAAAAACAAACGTGTATAGTAACCCTTCGAAAGGAGGAAAACAATTGTTAAATCAAATTGTTTTAGTTGGTAGATTAGCCAATGACCCTGAATTATATGAAACAGAAACAGGGAGAAAAGTAACACGTATCGTTCTTGCAGTACCAAGAACATATAAAAATCAAGATGGGGAGTATGATACAGATTTTATAGGTTGTAAATTATGGCAAGCAATTGCTCAAAATACAACTGATTATTGCAAAAAAGGAGATTTGGTTGGAATTAAAGGCCGCTTAGAAACTCATAATTATGAAACAGAAAATGGTATGCGTTACTTAACAGAAGTAGTAGCTGAAAAAGTTACATTTCTTTCAAATAAAAATAAAAGTTAAAAATAAAAATTACTCTAAAACAAAGAGTAATTTTTAATTATTAAACAAATATTTTCATTTAAAATTTGTTAGAGCATTTACAATTCTATGAAAATATTGTATATTAAATTTGTAATAATCAACTGTGATATTTAATTAAAAAGAAGGTGAATTATATGGAAATGAAAGATATAAAAAGACAAATTGAAAAGGGAAAAATTGTATCACTTTATGTAGATGAAGATTTAACGACAACATTTACTGTTGGAAAATACCTATATATAAGTGATGAACATATTTTATACAATGAAATAACAACTGATGGACAAGATAATGGATTAGCTTGTTTACCACTAGAAGAAATATACAGGGTAAGTTTAGATGGAAAATATGAGAAGGCAATAGAAAGTTTATATGAGCAAACGAACGAATATGATGATTTAACAGTGAATTCTAATTTGGTCTCTAGTTTGCTAAGCTATGCCAAAAATAAAGATTATATAGTAAACATTGAATTATTGGGAAGCAATAATACTGATGAAATGGGATTTGTTCAAGATATCACTGATGATATTGTAACAATAAAATCGATAGATGATTATGGAAAAGAAAATGGAATATCATTTTTTAACATTAATGATATAAGTTATTTAGCTTGTAAAACAAGTGCAACAAACAAAATACATAATTTATATAAAATTAACAATTAGAATTTTAATATTCATATAAAAGAGAGCTTTTTAAAAACAAAAAGTTCTTTTTTATTTAAATCTGTTGTATAATGAAAGCAAGGTGATAGTATGTTTGATCGATTAGAAATATTAATAGGAGAAAAAATAAATATTTTAAAGAATAAAACGGTTATGCTTGTTGGACTAGGAGGAGTAGGTGGAAGTGCTTTTGAATCTCTAGTAAGAAGTGGTATTGGAAAAATAATAGTTGTTGATAATGACATGGTAGATATAACTAATTTAAATAGGCAAGTCTTAGCTTTTCAAAGTACGATAAATAAAAGTAAGGTGGATGTTGCAAAATCTTTAGCTAAAAATATTAATCCAGATTGCGAAATCATAACAATTAAAGAATTTATCAATGAAGAAAATTTTAATAAATTATTTGATTATAAAATAGATTTTCTAATTGATGCTATTGATACTATTAAAACAAAAAAATTATTAATTAAAAAAAGTTTAGAAAAGCAAACACCTTTTATATCTATAATGGGAACAGGAAATAAAATGCATCCTGAATTATTAGAAATAACGGATATTAGAAAAACTTCATATGATCCAATTGCTAAAATAATTAGAAAAATGATAAATGAAGAAAAAATAAAAGGGAAAATTCCTGTTATATATTCAAAAGAAAAACCTTTTATAAAAAACAAAGTAGGATCAAATGCTTTTGTACCAAATTCTGCTGGGTTAATGGCTACTAGCTATGTTATTAATACCTTATTAAAGGAGGAAGGAAATGGAAAATAAAATAATTAAACTTTTAAAGGGATTAAATGGTTCTTTGCTTGGTATAGGTCTTGATAATGAACTTATGCTAGATGCTATAAATGAAAATGATAATATTGATTTATGTTATTTATTTAGTAATGCAAAAATAAGGGGAAAGAAATTTAATTCTTATGGAAAAGGGAAAAATAAAACGGTAAATATTAAAAAATTAAGAAAATATTTTAAGAAAAAATCGCTTGATAATGTTGTTTGCAACTATGAAGTTATTAAAAAATATATTAGAGGTTTTGTTAGTAATAGTGTATATATAAATAGAAATAAATTATATATATATGGCAATTTAAAAGATTTAGAAAGTTTAGAAGAAAAATATAAAAGATATACAGATGACATAGAAATAAAAAAAGAAAAAGATTGTTTTTTACTAACAGTTAATAATAAAAATACCAAAGTAAATTTTTTTAAAGATACAAAATATAAGGTAATAGATTTTGTAAATGATACGATTGAATTTATTACAGATTTACTTGTAAATTAAACTATTGACAAGTATAAATATACATGTTATTATGAAATAAACACAACGAGGTGTTTTTTCTTTGGAAAAACATAAATATTAAAGTAGGTGAAGGAAATGAAAAAATTTTTAAAAGGTGTTAAAAATGAAATGAAGAAAGTAAGATGGCCTAAAAAGAAAGAAATGGTTAAATATTCATTAGCTGTCTTAATATGTATTGTAGTATTTGCAGTATTTTTTATTGCATCAGATTTTATAATAGCTGGTGCTAGAACATTAATAGAGGGGCTATAGTATGGAAAAAGAATGGTATGTAGTTAACACTTATTCTGGGCATGAGAATAAAGTAAAAGAAAAATTGGAAATGCGTGCTAGTTCAATGGGAATGGAAGATCATATTTTAAGAGTGGTGGTTCCAGAACAAAAAGAAATAGATGCAAATGGAAAAGAAAAGATTAAAAAACTTTTCCCTGGATATATTTTAGTAGAAATGATTATGACAGATGAAGCTTGGTTTATTGTTCGTAATACACCTGGTGTAACTGGATTTATTGGATCATCAGGTAAGGGGGCAAAACCTTTCCCATTAACTCCAGCAGAAGTAGATAGAATATTAGGATCAATGGGCATGAGCAGATTAGATGCTGATAGTGATCTTAAAGAAGGCGAAAAGGTTAAAGTTATTAGTGGACCATTTGATGGAATGTATGGAACTATCAAATCAGTTGATATTGAAAAAGCTTTATTAGAAGTATCATTAGATTTATTTGGGCAAGAAACAATTGTTGAATTGGAATTTTCACAAATTAGTAAGTCTTAAGCACAACAAAAAGTTGTGCTTTTATCATGAAATTATTTTATACAATTATTGATATTTTAAATTATACATGTTAAAATTAAATTAAAATAAAAGAAGTGGGTATATATGAATAAAGAAATGAAAAAACGTAGAATAATTATCATTGTATCTTTCATTGGTCTATTATTAGGAATAGGTTTACTTTCATATAATTTTATTTTAATAAAAATAAACCTTACATTTGAAACAATTAATTTAGAACTTTATAATAATAAGCAACCTAAAAAAATTGAAAAAGAAGAGCAACCTAAACAGCAAGCGACGGAAAATGAAAAATCTGAAAGTCAAAATACACCTTCAGAACCGCAAGTTAAAAATGAAGGGCCAAAGATGCCGACATATAATTATATTGGTTATCTAGAAATACCTAAAATAAATTTAAAACAAGGCTTAGTTTCAGTAGATTCAAAATATAATAATGTTGATTTGAATATTCAAACTATAAGACCTTCGAATTATCCAAATGTTGATAAAGGAAATTTAATACTAGCTTCTCATTCGGGATCTAGTTCAATAAGTTATTTTAAGCATTTATACAAATTAGTAAAAGGGGATTTAGTAAAGGTAGATTATAATGGTTATAGATATACATATCAAATAGTAAATATTTATACGACTCCTAAAAATGGACAAGTTCCAATTTATCGTGATACAAATATAACGACAATAACATTAATTACATGTACAAGAAATGATGAAACAACTCAAACAGTATATATAGGACAATTAAAGAATAAAGAGGCGATTTGATGATAAAATTAACTCCAAGTAATTTTATTGAAATTTTATATGATACTATTATGTCTTCACCTACGACTTTTGTTACAATATTATTAGGAATAGTTTTCTTGATAATAATGATAGTTAATATGAAAAGGCATAAAAAAATTGGTAAAATTCCATTCATAATTGGATGGATATTTATCATAGCTTTTGTCGTATTTAAATATAGCCCTCATTTAACTACATTGTTTGATAATTTAATTAATAATATATTTATGCAAGTGTTTTTTCCAAATTTAGCATCTTATATTATATTACTTGCACTAACTAATTTTATATTTCTTTTTACAATATTAAAAAAGGATACAAAGACAATTGATAAGATAATTAATTCTATATTTTTCTTAATTATAATGCTATTTTTCATATTATCTTTAGAAAGAGTTACACAAAAGAATATCAATATATATGAAACTTTAACTGTTTATTCAGATAAAAAACTTTTAATATTAATAGAAGCGACAACTATAACTTTTGTTATATGGATGATTATTTTGATAAGTAAAATGATTATAATTAAATTGATTCAAAAAAGCGATGATAAGGTAAAAGGTGAATATCAAATAAATGGTGAAGGCGAAGATAATAATGTAAGTGTGATAAATGAAGAAATAAATACAGATAGTAATGTGAATTTGGTAGATGAGGAAATAAATGCAAGTAACAAAAAAGAATCTACAAATAATAAACACGACGAGGAGGAAATAGAATATTTATTTCCTGAACAATAAAGAGTAATGAAGAAAATCTACATGAAAATTGTAGATTTTTAAATTTTACACTATATCTTTCTACTTTAAGTAAAAATATAAATATTTACTAAAATAAGAATATAAAAAAGTGTTTACAAATAAAATAAAATATGATAATATTAAAGAGCTATATTGTTTTAAATATAGTTTTAAAAGTGGGAGATTGAAATGCGGATATCATTTGAACCACTCGCGAAAAAAATATAGGAGGTGTTTTTCGTGGCAAATATCATGAAGAAAATTAAAATTCAAATTCCTGCAGGAAAGGCTACACCAGCTCCACCAGTTGGAACTGTATTAGGACCAGCCGGAATTAATTTACAAGATTTTTGTACTAAATATAATGATGCTACAAGAGATAAAATGGGAGATATCTTACCTGTTGAAATAACAGTATATGAAGATAGAAGTTTCGATTTTGTTATCAAAACTCCACCAACTCCATTTTTAATTAAGAAAGCTTGTAAAATCAAAAAAGGTTCAGTAAAAGGAGCTAACGAAACAGTTGCAACTTTAACTGAAGAACAATTAAAAGAGATTGCTGAAACAAAACTTCCAGATTTAAACTGTTATACTGTTGAAGATGCAATGAAGACAGTAGAAGGAACAGCTTTAAATATGGGTGTTAAAGTAGAAAAATAAAATAATTACCAAAACATAGGTTAAACCTATGTGGGAGGAAATATCCGCAAAACCACATAAGGAGGTAAAAACAATGAAGAAAGGTAAAAAATACTTAGAAGCTGCTAAAAAAGTAGAAAAAAATAAATTATATACAAAAGAAGAAGCTGTTGCTTTAGTTAAAGAAACTTCAACTACAAGTTTTGATAGCACTGTTGAATTAGCTATGCGTCTAAATTTAGATACTAAAAAAGCTGATCAACAATTAAGAGGTGCTGTTGTATTACCTAAAGGAACTGGTAAGACAAAAAAGGTTTTAGTTATTGCTAAAGGAGATGCAGCAAAAGCTGCTAAAGATGCTGGAGCAGATTATGTAGGAGATAATGATTTACTAGAAAAAATCCAAAAAGAAAATTGGTTTGATTTCGATGTAATGATTGCTACTCCAGATATGATGCCAGCATTAGGTAAAATCGGTCGTATTTTAGGACCTAAAGGTTTAATGCCAAACCCTAAAACTGGAACAGTAACATTAGATACTAAAAAAGCAGTAGAAGAAGTTAAAAAAGGACGTGTTGAATACCGTACAGATTCATATGGTAATGTACATGTTATAATTGGTAAAACTTCATTTAGCGATGAAGACTTACTTGAAAACTTAAAAACTTTTGTTACATTAATAGTAAAATCAAAACCAGCTGTTGTTAAAGGAACATATGTAAAAAACATTTCAATTTCTTCAACAATGGGACCTGGTGTTAAAGTTGATTTAAATAGTTTTGACTTTTAAAAACTAATATGTTATAATCAAAATGTTGATGAAAAAATGCCGTAGACAGTAGGTGCTAAAAAGCTTAATTTCCTACCGAGGATGAATTATTCAAATCCTTTTAGCTCTGCGCCATGCAGAGCTTTTATATTGCGGCCTAGAAAAAAGGAGGTGCTATCTTTGGCTAATCAAAAAATCTTAGACCAAAAACAACAAATCATCGATGAGATCGCTGAAAGAACTCAAAATGCAAATTCAACTGTATTATTTGAATATCAAGGATTAACAGTTGAAGAAACAAATGAACTTAGAAGAACATTAAGAGAAAATGATGCAGAGTTCAAAATTTACAAGAACACTTTAGTTAAAAGAGCGTTCGACACTATAAAAGTAGATTTAGATGAACACCTAAAAGGTCCAAAAGCTATTGCGTTTTCAAATGATGCTGTAGCTCCAATTAAAGTACTTAGCGAATTTGCTAAAAAACATCCAGCACTAGAATTAAAAGTTGGATTAGTAGATGGACAAATAGCTGATCAAGCAAAATTAAAAGAATTATCAACAATCCCATCAAGAGAAGGATTACTTACAATGCTTGCTGGTGGCTTAATTGGTGTTGTAAAAGATTTATCAATTTGCTTAGACTTATACAGTCAAGATATGGAAAAAGAAGAAAATTAATTAAGAAAGGAATGATATTATGGCAAAATTTACAAAAGATGAATTTATTAGTGGATTAAAAGAAATGACAATTCTTGAAGTTAAAGAATTAGTAGATGCAATGAAAGAGGAATTTGGTGTAGACCCAAGTGCTGTAGCTGTAGCTGCTGCTCCAGCTGCTGCTGAAGAAGCTGCTGGACCAAGTGTTGTTACATTAGTACTTACAAGTGCTGGTGCAAACAAGATCCCAGTTATTAAATTAGTACGTGAAGTTACTGGTTTAGGATTAAAAGAAGCTAAAGAAATCGCTGATAACGGTGGTAACGTTAAAGAAAACATTTCAAGTGACGAAGCTAATGAATTAAAAGCTAAATTCGAAGAAGCTGGTGCTTCAGTAGAAGTTAAATAATTAAAAATTAATTCAAGGTAAGCCTGCATTATAAAAATAGTGCGGGCTTTAGCCGTTTATAAAAAGGAGAAAATTATGTCACATTATTTTACTAATGAAAATATTGAAAGTGACGAGCAAGAAATAATTGCTATTATTAGAAATCAAAAATTAAAATTTATTACTGATAATGGCGTTTTTTCAAAAAAAGGATTAGACTTTGGTACCAGAACTCTTTTGGAAAGTATTGATTTAAATGCTATTAAAGGCAAGGTATTAGATTTTGGCTGTGGGTATGGTCCAATTGGAATTTTCCTTAAAAAAATGACAGATGCTGATATTGATATGGTAGATGTTAATAAAAGAGCAATTAATTTGGCCATGAAAAACGCTAAGTTAAACAATGTAAAAGTAAATGTATTTGAAAGTGATATATATCAAAACGTAAAAGATAGTTACGATTTTATTATTACTAATCCTCCAATTAGAGTTGGGAAGAAAATACTATATGAAATATTATTTGATGCTCAAAAATGCTTAAATGATGAGGGTCAATTAATGTTAGTTGTAAATAAAAACCAAGGGGCAAAAACCTTACTAAAAGATTTAAGTGAGGTGTATGATGCAAAGGTAATTGCAAAAAATAAAGGTTTTTATATAATAGTCGCGCAAAAGCGTTGACTTTTAATAAAAAAACCATTATAATTATAAATTGGCGACGTGTACTTTCATAAAGCATGAAACAATCTAAAAATCTAGTTTATAGGGGTGAAATATTGGCTTACAAAACGCAAAAAATCAACGATAAACGTGAGAGAAGAAATTACGCAAAAACAAAAAACGCTATTGAACTTTCTAATTTATTAGAAATTCAAAAAAAATCATATGAGTGGTTTTTAACTGAAGGAATTAAAGAAGTATTTGAGGATATTTTTCCAGTGGAGAGTTTCACTGGTAATTTGTCGTTAGAATTTGGTGACTACAGTTTTGAAGAACCAAGATACAGTATAAAGCAATGTAAAGAAAGATATTCTACTTATGCTGCGCCACTAAAAGTAGAAGCAAGACTTTTCAATGTTGAAACTGGAGAAGTAAAAGAACAAGAAATTTTCTTAGGTGATTTACCTATAATGACAGAAAGTGGCTCATTTATTGTAAATGGTGCTGAAAGAGTAATTGTATCACAATTAGTAAGATCACCATCTGTTTACTTTGGTAAAGAAGTAGATAAGAAAAACGGAAAAGTAACCGTTGGGGCACAAATAATTCCAACCAGAGGAACATGGCTTGAATTAGAAACCGATGCACGTGATATTATTTATGTTCGTATCGATAGAACAAGAAAAGTTCCAGTAACAACTTTATTAAGAGCTGTAGGTCTTTCAAGTGATAATGATATAGTAGACTTATTTGGTGAAAATGATTATATCTTAAAAACAATTGAAAAAGATGCTAACAAAAACACTGATGAAGCTTTAATTGATATTCATTCAAAATTAAGACCAGGTGAACCTTCAACTTTAGAAAGTGCGAAAAACCAATTAATTACAAGATTTTTCGATGCTTTTCGCTATGATTTAGCAAAAGTAGGAAGATATAAATTTAATAAAAAATTAAATGTAATTGATCGTTTACTAGGATGCACTTTAGCTGAAGATATTAAAGTAGATGGAAAATTAATTGCTGAAAAAGGTCAAGAAGTTACAAAGGAATTACTTGAAACATTAAAACCAGTATTTGCAAATGGTTATGGTAAAAAAGAAGTTTTAATTAATCAAGATTTAGATACTTATGGTGAAGTTCAAATTGTTAAAGTATATTCAAAATACAATAAAGACCAAGTAGTAAGTATTATTGGTAATGATCAATCAATTGATATTAAAAGACTTACAATTTCAGATATTTATGCATCACTTTCATACTATTTAAACCTATTAGATGGTATTGGACATTTTGATGAAATCGATCATTTATCTAATAGACGTGTTCGTCAAGTTGGAGAACTTTTACAAAATCAATTTAGAATTGGTATAAGCCGTATCGAAAGAATGGTTAGAGATCGTATGAGTACTCAAGAAATAGCTGAAGTAACTCCAAAAAGTTTAATTAATATTAGACCACTTACTGCTGCTATTAAAGAATTCTTCGGTAGTAGCCAACTTTCACAATTTATGGATCAAATTAATCCGATTGCAGAACTTACAAATAAAAGAAGATTATCTTCATTAGGACCAGGAGGTTTATCAAAAGATAGAGCTGGAATGGAAGTTCGTGACGTTAATCCATCACACTATGGTAGATTATGTCCAGTAGAATCTCCAGAAGGACCTAACATTGGTTTGATCACTTCACTTGCTAGTTATGCAAGAATAAATGAATATGGTTTCATTATGACTCCATATCGTAAGGTTAAAGAATGTAAATTAACAGATGAAATTGTTTATATGACAGCTGATGAAGAATTAGAATACTATATTGCTCCAGCAACTGTTAAAGTAAACGAAAAAGATGAAATAATTGAAGATAGAGTTCCAGTAAGATATCAAAATGATAACTTAATTGTTTCAAAAGAACAAATTGATTATATGGATGTATCACCACAACAAATTATTTCAATTACAACAAGTGGAATTCCATTCCTAGAACACGATGATGGAAAAAGAGCATTGATGGGTGCTAACATGCAACGTCAAGCAATCCCACTTTTAAAAGCAGAAGCACCATTCGTTGGAACTGGTGTAGAAGCTATTGCAGCTAAAGATTCAGGAGCCGTTATTATTGCTAAGGCTGATGGAATAGTTGACTATGTAGATGCTAAAAAAATCATTGTAAAAAATGCTAAAGCTACAGATACATATTATTTAGATGGATTTGAAAGAAGTAATATGGGAACATGTTATCATCAAATTCCAATTGTTAGAAAAGGCGATAAAATTAAAGCTGGCGATGTTATAGCTGATGGACCAAGTACTGAACAAGGAGAAATGGCTTTAGGTAAAAACTTAACAGTTGCCTTTGTTAACTTTGAAGGTTATAACTATGAAGATGCTGTAATTTTAAATGAAAGATTAGTAAAAGATGATGTATTCACTTCAATTCATATTAAGGATTATGAAATTGAATGTCGTGATACTAAATTAGGATCAGAAGAATTTACAAGAGATATTCCAAACATTAGTGAAGAAGCTCGTAAAAACTTAGATGAAAACGGAATAATCCGTATTGGAACAGAAGTAAAAGATGATGATATCTTAGTTGGTAAGGTAACGCCTAAAGGAATGGCTGAACTTACTAGTGAGGAAAAATTATTACACGCTATTTTTGGTGAAAAAACTCGTGAAGTTAGAGATACTTCATTAAGAGTACAACACGGTGGCGGAGGTATCGTTCACGATGTTCAAATATTATCAAAAGAAGACAGTGATGAATTACCAGCTGGTGTAAGTAAAAAAATACGTGTTTATATTGCTCAAAAAAGAAAAATTTCTGTAGGTGATAAAATTGCTGGTCGTCACGGAAACAAGGGTGTTGTTTCATTAGTATTACCAGAAGAAGATATGCCTTATACAGAAGAAGGTAAAACAGTTGATATCTTATTAAATCCACTTGGAGTTCCATCTCGTATGAACATCGGACAAATCTTAGAGTTACACTTAGGTATGGCTGCTAAAAGTTTAAATATTCATGTTGCAACTCCAGTATTTGACGGCGCTACTAGAGAAGAAATATTAGATGCTTTAGATGAAGCAGGATTATCAAAAGATGGAAAAATGGTTTTATATGATGGTCGTACTGGTGAACCATTTGATAATAGAATCAGTGTTGGTGTTATGTATATGATCAAACTTGACCACATGGTTGATGATAAATTACATGCTCGTTCAACTGGACCATATTCATTAGTAACTCAACAACCACTTGGAGGAAAAGCTCAATTTGGTGGACAACGTTTAGGAGAAATGGAAGTTTGGGCATTATATGCATATGGTGCTGCTCATATCTTACAAGAAATGATGACTGTTAAATCTGATGATGTTACAGGAAGAGTAAAGGTTTATGAAGCTTTAGTAAAAGGTGAAGAATTACCAAAATCTGGAGTTCCAGAGAGCTTTAGAGTTGTAATCAAAGAGTTCCAAGCATTAGGACTTGATATTACAGTATTAAATGACGAAGGTCGTTTTGTTGAACTTAAAGAATTAGAAGAAGCTGAAAAGGACAGTTTCATACCAGATACTGACTTAGAAAGCGAAATATTAAAAGAAAAAGAACCTGAAAAAGAGGAAAAACCTGAAGAGAAAAAAACCGAATTAGAAGGTGAATTAGATGATTTTGAAGAATTTGGTTTAAAAGAACCAACTGCTGAAGAATTAGAACATTTGGAAGGGGAGGATAATTAATGGACGCAAATAGCTTTGAAGGCTTAAGAATAGCCATTGCCTCACCAGAAAAAATACGTTCATGGTCTTATGGTGAAGTAAAAAAAGCCGAAACAATGAATTACCGTACCTTGAAACCAGAACGTGATGGATTATTTTGTGAAAAAATCTTTGGACCAACAAAGGACTTTGAATGTGCTTGTGGTAAATATAAAAGATTAAGATATAAAAATATTATATGTGATAGATGTGGAGTTGAAGTTACAAAATCAAAAGTACGTCGTGAACGTATGGGACACATTGAACTTGCAACTCCAGTGTCTCACATTTGGTTCTTTAAAGGTGTTCCATCAAGAATGGGATTAGTATTAGATATGTCTCCAAGAGACTTAGAAGAAGTATTATACTTCGTTTCATATGTAGTATTAGACCCAGGTGATACACCACTTGAGAAAAAACAAACAATCAGTGATAAAGATTACCGTACTTATTATGAAAAATATGGAAACACATTTAGAGTAGGTATGGGTGCTGAAGCAATTAAAGAATTATTATCAGAAGTAGATCTTGAAAAAGAAGTAAAAGAAATTAAACAAGAAATTGATGAAATTAAAGATTCATCAAGTCAAAAACGTGTACGTTTAATAAAAAGATTAGATGTATTAGATGCTTTCTTAGAATCAGGAAATCGCCCTGAATGGATGATTATGGATGCTCTTCCAGTTATTCCGCCAGAGCTTAGACCAATGATTCAATTAGATGGTGGACGTTTTGCTACATCTGATTTAAATGATTTATATAGAAGGGTAATAAATCGTAATAATCGTTTGAAAAAATTAATCGATTTAGGAGCTCCATCTATTATCATTCAAAATGAAAAACGTATGTTACAAGAAGCTGTTGATGCGTTATTCGATAATGGTCGTCGTGGTAAAAATATCACTGGACCAGGAAATAGAGCTTTAAAATCATTATCAAGTATGCTTAAAGGTAAACAAGGACGTTTCCGTCAAAACTTACTTGGTAAACGTGTTGATTACTCAGCTCGTTCAGTTATCGTTGTTGGACCATCATTAAAAATGTATGAATGTGGTATTCCAAAAGAAATGGCTTTAGAATTATTTAAGCCACATGTAATTAACGGTTTAGTTAGTAAGGAAATTGCCAGCAATATTAAAGCTGCAAAACGTATGATTGAAAATCAAGACGAAAGAGTATGGGATATTGTTGAAGAAAAGATCAAAGAACATCCAGTACTTTTAAACAGAGCGCCTACGCTTCATAGATTAGGTATTCAAGCATTTGAACCTAAGTTAATTGAAGGTAAAGCTATAAGACTTCATCCGTTAGTTTGTGAAGGATTTAATGCTGACTTCGATGGTGACCAAATGGCTGTTCACGTACCAATCAGTGAAGAAGCTCAAGCTGAAGCTAGAATTTTAATGTTAGGTGCAAACAACATTCTTTCACCAAAAGATGGATCACCAATTGTTACTCCAGGACAAGATATGGTCTTAGGAAATTACTATTTAACAATTGAAAAGGCCGGATTAGAAGGTGAAGGTAGGGTATTTAAAAATAGTAATGATGTTATTATGGCATATGAAAGAAGAGAAATAACTCTTCATACGAGAATTGCCTTACCAGTAAAATCATTTAAACATAAAATTTTCCCAGATAAATACATGGATAAATATTTAGTAACTACTCCAGGAAAATTAATTTTCAATGATGTTTTCCCAGATACATTCCAATACATTAACGATGGAAGTGTTCAAAACGCTACTAAAATAACTCCAGCAAAATATTTCATTGATAAAGGAAAAAATATCAAAGAAGAAATAGAAAAAATGGAGCCAACTAGTGCTTTAAATAAAAGTGCTATTAGTAGATTAATTGCTCAAATTTATAAGAGATATCAAACAACTGAAACATCAGTAATGTTAGATGCTATTAAAGATTTAGGATTTAAATATTCAACTCTTTCAGGTATTAGTATTTCAATTGATGATATCAAGGAAAGCTCAATAAAAAAAGAAGTAATAGCAGAAGCTCAAAATAAAGTTGATTTAATCAATAAACAATTTAGACGTGGTTTAATAACTGATAAAGAAAGATATGATAGAGTTGTTCAAACTTGGTTTGATGTAAAATCTACAATCTATAATGATTTAAATGAACAATTAAAAGCAAATCCAACATCATCAATTTCAATGATGATTGATTCAAAAGCCCGTGGTTCAATTGACCAATATGGACAAATGGCTGGTATGCGTGGTTTATTTAATAAACCAAACGGAGAATATACAGAAGTACCAGTATTATCTTCATTTAGTGAGGGTGTTACAATTTCTGAGTTCTTCATTTCAACTCACGGAACTCGTAAGGGAGCCGTTGATACAGCGCTTAAAACAGCTGATGCTGGATATTTAACTCGTCGTTTAGTTGATGTTGTTCAAGATGTAATTGTTAAAAAAGACGATTGTGGAACAGATCAAGGCGTAGTTGTAGAAGCGTTCTATAATACAGATGGAACTTTAATTGAATCTCTTGAAGATCGTATTATTGGTAGATATACTAGTAAGAAAGTATTAAACCCAGAAACTAAAGAAGTAATAGTTGATAAAGACACATATATTAACGAAAAAATTGCTGAAAAAATTATCAAAGCTGGAGTTACAAAAGTATCAATTAGAAGTGTACTTACTTGTAAAATCGAGCATGGTGTATGTCGTAAATGTTACGGAAGAAACTTGGCAACTGGATTTGAAGTTGAACCAGGTGAAGCTGTTGGTATTATGGCTGCCCAATCAATTGGAGAACCAGGTACACAACTTACCATGCGTAACTTCAACACAGGTGGAGTTGCCGGTGGAGATGATATTACACAAGGTCTTCCTCGTGTTACTGAAATTTTTGAAGCTCGTAACCCTAAAGGAAAAGCTACAATTTCAGAAATCAATGGTGTTGTTGATAAAATCGAAGAAGATGGTGGAAGCTTTAAAATTTACGTTAAAAATGATGTTGAATCAAAAGAACATGTTACAAACTATGGCGCTAAATTAGCTGTAGAAGTAGGAATGGAAGTAAAAGCCGGAGACAGATTAACTCACGGTGCAATAAGTCCTAAAGAATTACTAGTTGTAACTGACCCTATAACGGTTCAACAATATATCTTATTTGAAATTCAAAAAGTTTACCGTTCTCAAGGTGTTGACATTAGTGATAAACACGTTGAAATAATGGCTAGACGTATGATTTCAAAAATAAAAATTATTGATTCAGGTGACTCATTATTCTTACCAGGAACAATGGTAAGTATTAATCACTTTACTGACGAAAATAAAAAACTTATTCTTGAAGGAAAGAAACCAGCAACTGGTAAACCAGTACTTCTAGGTATTACAAAAGCATCATTAGAAACTGACTCATTCTTATCAGCTGCTTCATTCCAAGAAACAACAAGAATATTAACAGATGCTGCTGTTCATGGAAAAGTAGACCACTTAAACGGATTAAAAGAAAACGTTATTATAGGTAAACTTATCCCAGCAGGAACAGGTGCTAAAAAGTATCGTGATGCAGATTTTACATTAGAAAATGATTTGTTAAATGACGAACCTTTAGAAGCTTTAGAACAAGAACTAATGGATTAATCCATTAGTTTTTTAATGCAAAATTATAGCAAAAAATATAATTTTCATATAATAATTAGGGGGAAGAATTAACACGAAAATAAAATTTTAAAAAGGTGTTGACAAAAACATAAAACTTTGTTAAACTACTGGTGCATTAAAAAAAGGCGGTGAAAATGATGAGCGAGATGAAACAATACTATTATGAATATTTTGCTACACACAAATTTATTGATATCAATTCAGAAAGTAAGGATAAAAAGAAATCAAAAAAATCAGCAAAGAAGACAAAAGTAAAAAAACTTGTTAAAGATACTCAAAACTAATGGGGCGGCCCATTAGTTTTTGTATATAAAATTATTATTAATAAAAATCTGTTAACGATTGACAAAATATGGAAATATTTATAATATAATCAAAGAAGGAAGGTAATTATGAAAGGATCTATAGAAAATAAAATAATAACATTATATAGAAAAATTATTTCTTCATTAGTTTGTATTGAAAAGAGATCAAAAGATAATGTTATAGCAGATAAAGCTAATATATATTTAAATGATTTTATCAATCAATATGAATTATATAGAAATAAGAAAAATATTAATAATTTTAAGTTTTCGTGTAATTTAGAAGATATAATTAATTTTTGCAATGAATGTTATAGTAAAGTTGAAATTTTTGATTTTGCTGAAGATGTTGAATATGGAATTAAGGAATTATTAGAGGTAATTAATAAGAAGTGAAAAAACGAAGATAATTGGTATAGGCTAATGGATCATTCCATTAGTTTTTGTATATAAACATTGCGAAAAACGTCAAATTAATGTATAATTAATATTAGCGTAGGGTGATGATAATATGTATTTAAAACAAATAAAAGCACATGGATTTAAATCATTTGCTGATAAAATTAATTTTGAATTCACAGATCAAATAAATGGAATAGTTGGACCTAATGGTTCAGGGAAAAGTAATGTTGTAGATGCCGTAAGATGGGTGCTTGGAGAACAATCAGTTAAATCTCTTCGTGGAGATGGAACAATGACTGATGTTATTTTTTCTGGTAGTAAAAGCCGTAATCCAATGAATGTTGCTTCAGTAACACTAGTGTTTGATAATAAAGATAAATACTTTCCTTTAGAATATGATGAAGTTGAAATAAAAAGAAGAGTTTATAAAGACGGATCTAATGAATATTTTTTAAATAAAGAAAGAGTAAGATTAAAGGATATAACCAATATTTTATTGGATAGTGGTATTGCTAAGGAAAGTTTTAATATAATTTCACAAGGAAAAATAGAATCGATAATTGGCAGTAAACCAAATGAAAGAAGAGTAATTTTTGAAGAAGCTGCTGGAGTATTAAAGTATAAAAAAAGAAAAGAACAAGCTATTAAAAAACTTGAAAAAACTCATGATAACAAAAATAGAATAAATGATATAATTAAAGAATTAGATGGACGTTTAGAACCTTTGAAAATTGCTAAAGATAAAGCTTTGGAATATAAAGATGTAAAGGAAAAATTAGAAAATATTGAGGTAGCATTAATAACTGAAGAAATAACAAAAATAAATTTTGAATATCAAAATAATAAAGATAAAATAGAAATTTTAAATAAAGAATTATTATCTATATCTACTAATAATAATTTAGAAGAAGCAAAATCTTTGGAATATAAAACTAAAATAACTAAATTAGATGATCAAATAAAATCAATGCAAAATCAAATTTTAGAATTAACTACACTTTGCGAAAGATTAAATAGTAGAAAAGCTATTATTACTGAAAGGCAAAAATATAAAGTTGACGATACGAAATTGCATCAAATGATATTTGATTTAAAAGAACAAGAGTTAAGTTTAAATAACGAAATTAATAGTTTAGAGACAGATATTATTAATTTAAATAAAGAAATGACGATGCTTCAGGAAAAAATTAATACTCAATCAAAAGAGTTTAATAATCAAAAGCAAATTAAAAATAGTTTTGAAAATAATCTTACAAATCTTATTAGACAAAGGCATAATATTGAAATAAAAATAGAAAATTTAAAGGAAAATATAAATAATGGTGGTTCATTACCCCTTGCTGTAAAAAGTGTTTTAAATAATCCAAAATTAAGAGGAGTACATAATGCTTTAGGAAATATTATCGAAACTAATGAAGAATATAGTTTAGCCTTATCAACTGCGCTAGGATATAATACAAATACAATTATCGTTGATAATAGTAATTGCGCTAAAGAAGCAATTTATTATTTAAAAACCATTGGAAGAGCAACGTTTTTTCCACTAGATGTTATTAAACCAAAGTATATTGATGGTGAAACATTAAATATATTAAAAAACTTACCAGGATTTATTGGTATAGCTAGTGATTTAGTAAAATATGATAACTTATATAAAAATATAGTGTTAAATCAACTTGGTAATATAATTATTGCTCAAAACTTGAATGATGCTACTAATATTAGTAAGAGGATTAACAACAGGTATCGTGTTGTAACTATTGATGGAGAAATAATTCATGTTGGTGGATCAATGACAGGTGGTAAGCAAAATAAACCAAGAAATGTTATAGCAGATAAGTATGAATTAGAATCTTTAATTAAAGACAAAGAAAAATTAATAAATGAATCTAAAGAATTAGAAAATAAAATTAATGAAGTAGATTATAAATTAAAATCCATCGAAGATAAAGTATATTTATTTGATAAAGATAAAAAATTAAAAGAAGCTTTAATTGTTGATAATCAAAATAAAATAAAAGTTATAAAAGAAAAGTTAGAAAAAGTAAGATTAGATATTCGTGGAACAGATAATATTATTAATGGAAAACTTACTTCTGAAGAAGAGGAAATAATTCAAAAATATTATTCGGCTTTAAAAACCAAAGATGAGGCAATTAAAGAGTTAGAAAATTTAAACAAAGATAAAATTAATTTAAATGAACAACTTGAAGAATATGAATTATCGATAAAAAAAGAAAATAGTATATATACCACTAAATCAAACGAATTAAAGGATTTAGAAATAAAAGTAAATCGTATGGATGTAAAACTTGATAATCTATTAAATAGTTTAACAACTCAATATAATATGACATATGAAAAAGCTAAACAATCATATAAACTAGAAATAGATTATAATGAAGCAAAATCTGAAGTAAACCGTTTAAAGAAAAAGGAAAAAGAACTTGGAATAGTTAATTTGGCTGCTCCAGAGGAATATGAAGAAGTTAATGAGAGATATACTTTTTTAATTAACCAAATGAATGATTTAGATAATGCTGAAAATACTTTGTTAGAGATAATTAAGCAAATGGATAAAATAATGATAAAAGAATTTTCAGAATCATTTGAAAAGATTAATAGCAATTTTAAACAAACCTTTAAAGAATTATTTAAGGGTGGTAATGCTTCTTTAAAACTAACCGATCCAAATAATATGTTAGAAACTGGTGTTGAAATTATTGCTAGTCCTCCAGGTAAAAAACTAAGTAGTATTTCATTACTTTCTGGTGGTGAAAAAACTTTAACGGCAATTAGTTTGTTATTCGCAATAATTAAATCAAAAGAAACGCCATTTTGTATATTAGATGAAGTAGAGGCTGCATTAGATGAAGCAAATGTTGATACTTTTGGTAAATATGTAACTACTTTGAAAGAAAAATCACAATTTATTATAATAACTCATAAAAAGAAAACTATGGAATATGCTAATATTTTATATGGGGTTACAATGCAAGAATCTGGTGTTAGTAAACTAGTAAGTGTTAGTTTAGAAGAAATTGAAAAATAAAACATATAAAATTAATTATATGTTTTTTCTTTTAATCAATATATGTTATAATTTATAAAGGTGATATTTATGTTAAAAGTAATTAATGTAAGTCTTAGATATGGAAAAAGAGTATTATTTGATAATGTTAATGTCGAATTTAACGGAAATAATTGTTATGGCGTTATTGGTGCAAATGGTGCTGGAAAATCGACGTTTTTAAAGATTTTAACAGGTCAAATAGAAGCTAGTACTGGAGAAATAATAAAAGATAAGTATGAAAGACTTTCTTTCTTAAAACAGGATCATAATGCTTATAATGATCATACTGTTTTAGAAACAGTAATTATGGGTAACGAAAAACTTTATAGCATTATGAAAGAAAAAGAAGCTTTATATATGAAACCAGATTTTACTGAGGCTGATGGTATAGCGGTAGGAAAATTAGAAGCCGATTTTGAAGCTTTAAATGGATGGGAAGCGGAAAGTGAAGCTGCAATATTGCTATCTGGACTTGGAATTGATAATACATATCATGAAAGACAAATGAGCGAGTTAAAAGATAAGGAAAAAGTAAAAGTTTTACTAGCTTCAGCTTTATTTGGTAAACCAGACATTCTTTTATTAGATGAACCAACTAATGGACTTGATATAAAAAGTAAAATGTGGCTAGAAGATTTTTTGATTGATTTTCAAGGAACTGTTATTTTAGTATCTCATGATCGACATTTTTTAAATAAGGTGTGTACTCACATGGTAGATATTGATAGAGAAAAAATCACTTTATCAGTAGGTAACTATGATTTTTGGTATAAATCTAATGAACTTATGCAAAAACAATTAAAAGATTCAAATAAAAAGAAAGAAGAAAAAATCAAGGAATTACAAACGTTTGTTGCAAGATTTTCAGCAAATGCAGCAAAATCAAAACAAGCAACAAGTAGAAAGAAATTATTAGAAAAAATAACATTAGATGAACTAAAACCATCTTCAAGAAAATATCCATATATTAATTTTGAATACGAAAAAAGGTTAGGAAAAGAAGTTATAACTTTAAGTAAAATCAATTATAGTAAAGATGGTGTAGAAATATTAAAAAATTTTAGTATGCATGTAAGACCAGGGGATAGAATTGCTCTAATAGGTGAAAATGAAATAGCTAAAACGACTATATTTAAAATTATTACTGGTGAATTAAAACCAGATAGTGGAGAAATAAAAATAGGAACAACAGTTAAACTTTCATATTATCCTAAAAATCATGATAAATATTTTGAAAATAATGATACGCTAATAGATTGGCTTCGAAATTATTCTGAAGACAAAGATGAGTCATTTATAAGAGGATTTTTAGGAAGAATGCTTTTCTCTGGTGAAGAAGCTTTAAAAAAGGTATCTGTATTATCAGGGGGAGAAAAAGTTAGAACTATGTTTTCTAAAATGATGTTAAATAAAGGTAATGTATTATTACTAGATGAACCAACTAATCATTTAGATATTGAGTCAATTACATCATTAAATAATGGGCTTAATAAATTTGATGGCCCAATAATTTTTTCAACATTTGATACTGAATTAATAGAATCAATTTCTAATAGATTAATTTATATAAATCCAGATGGAACATATATTGATAAGGAAATATCATACGAACAATTTATTGAAAAATATGGTAAAATGTAAAAAACGCTTTTAAAGCGCTTTTTTAATAAAATATTACATATTTTTGAAGTTTATAGATTTTTCCATTTATATTTAAATAAATATAATATTTACCTTTTATATTAGTTTCACTGATATATCTATATGCTCTTTTACCGTCTTTTGGAATATCTAAATCATATGTATTTTTATCTAAAACATTATCTAAGATAATTTGAACTTTATCGTTTTTATCAAAAATACCACTAAATCTTAAACCATAGACATCTTTGTAAAGTGAAATATCATATTTTTTAGTAATATTTTTATCTGTTTTAGTTCCTATAAGCCAAGAATTTTTAACACTTTTAGATTCTCCTAAATTACCAAGTCTTATACCTTGAACACCTGTGTACATATCGTTAGCATATAAACTCATTTTTTTAGTATTGTATAAAATACCATTAGTTTTTAAACTAAATACTTTATTTTTATCTTCTAATTCATAAATAGAGTCGTATTGTGTTATTAAATAATTGTTATTATCTAAAACATCTAAATAGGCATCTTTATCATTTAAAAGCATATAAGATTCTAATTGCTCAACAGTTTTATTAGAATAATCAAATTTATAAGTGGTTAAATAACGTTTTCCATCTTTTTCATTAACAAATATAATTTTATCTTTAGCAATTAAATTTACAGATTGTGGTTTAGTAGGGTAGTCAATTTCATTTATATTTTTAAGTAGATATTTTCTATATTTTTTAGGAGTATTTTTTTTATCAGCAATAATCCAGTTAATATCTAAAGTTTGACAATCGATATTTACGATCATATTACTATTATATCCAGATACAGTAATTGAATTAGTACTATTATCATAATAAAGGGAAGTCATTTTAAACCAATTACCTTTGTTTTTATTAGACATAATTTTATTTAAATCAATAGAATTGATAATTTCGCCAGTAGAGCGATTAACAATAATGGCTAAATCTTCTTTTGTGTTACCTTCAAAATTATTAGAAGCAAAAAGTAAATTACCGTTATTAAGTTCAAATGCATCATGGTGGTATCCACCAGGAACAGTATATTCATAATAAATTTTACCTAATAAATCCATCTCTACGAGACCAACACTATAATTTTCTTTTACTGCTTTATTATTAGCAAGTAAAATATGTCCATTATTTAATCTTTGAATATCCCATTTATAATCACCAATTAAATACCATCTTACATTTCCATCATCATCATAAGCTGCTGTATAACCTGTATTTTCAGGGGTTGTAAAATAAAATTCATCGGTGTTAAAATCTTTTTTTTCTAAATTAGTAACTTTAGTAAAATCATCAGGTAATTTATCTGTTTTAATTGTAAGTTCTTTTGAATTTCCGCTAGCACTGATAATAACTTTATTTTCATAATCAGGGTAAAGTCCATAAATTGGTAATATATGAACTTTGGCAGGTGCGAAAGTATGTGTTAAATCTTTACTATTATCTTTACCTTTAACTGTAACAGTAACTGTAGTTAAATCATTAGTTTGAAAAATAACCATTGCTGTTAGTGGAGAATTATCATACGGATTAACAATAACGTTTGGATCATTAATTGTAAAATTAGTATTTCCTAAATAAGATTCTTCTTTATATTTTTGATAATAAATAATATCAGTTTCTGTATCAATCGGTGTTGAAGATTCAATATAATTATAAATAAATATTGAAGTAGCAAATGTAACAGCAATTAAAATAATATATTTTGTAATACCTTTTTTCATGTTTTCCTCCTAAATAAGTCTTATTTCATTCTCACCAAAAAATGGCTTATCTTTATTGATTCTATCGTAAAACAAAATTCCATTTAAATGATCAATTTCGTGTTGAAAAGCGACAGCTAATTCTTCACGGACACGAAGTTTAATGGGATTGCCATCAACGTCAAATCCACTAATGGTGATACGAGCATGTCTTGGTACATGCCCCTCAACTTCACGATTAATACTAAGGCATCCTTCGCCAGTTTCTAATGCAACCATTTCCTCAGAACTACTGATAATTTTTGGATTAATAACTACATAATTATCAAATTTACCATCTTCATATTCATGAACAATAACAATGATTTTTTTAAGCATTCCAAGTTGTGGAAAAGCAAGGCCCATTCCTGGTCTTAAATTATATTGTTTTTCATATTTTTCAATTTGACTGTAAGTTAAATGCTTAATGATGTTTTCGATTGTTTTTTTATCAGATTCTGAAAGCGGGAATTCTACATCTTTACTATGCATCCTTAAGATTTTATTTTTTTCGTCTAAGATTTTTAATGGTTTAAACATCCTTATCACTCCATATATATATTTTACCATAATTACATTTAGGTAACTTAAAAACATTATTATTTTACAGTGAAATTAACACTTAAAAACAAATAGTATTATACACCAAAATAGAGTATTTAACAAATTATTTGTAACTAAAAAACAAGGTTTTAGCCTTGCTTTTTGTTATTAGTTATTATTCCAAGCTCTAGCACCAATTATAATAACTAATAAGATAAATAATACTAAAATGATAGCTGCACCGTATCCAGCACCATAGCCACCGCCTTGGCCGCCACAAGGAGCGCCACAGCCATAACCTTGGTATCCGCCGTAGTAATACATACAATCCCTCCTATCTAGTATAGTTTATGATGAGATGAAAAAACGTATATTAAAAATACCTAATTTTATTTTTTTAAAGGCTAATACTTTCAAAACATTTAATAATATGCTATTATATTATTAAGATAAGAGGTAGAAAGATGCAGACAAAAACTAGTTTAAGAAAAATAATAAAAGATGTCGATAAGCCGCTTTTGATTGTAACAATAGCGTTTTTTGTCTTTGGCCTTTTAAACATAGTTACTGCATCGAGTAGAGCAGCAGTAGTTAATTATGATGTTTCAATATATTATTATTTTTATCGCCAATTAGCTTTTATAGGTGTTGGCCTTATAATTAGTTATTTTGTATTAAAAATAGATACAAAATATTACAAATTGATTGTTCCAGCATTATTTTTATTAGCCATTGTATTAAATCTTTGGGCGTTAACTTCTGAGGAATTAGCTGGTTCTAGAAACTGGATTGATTTAAAATTATTAAAGTTACAACCTAGTGAAATTTCTAAACCAATAATTATTGCTTTATTAGCTATTTTATTTGAAAAATATTATCGAAAATTAAGAACGGTTAATATAGCACATTACGAAATGATTGGGAAATTGTTATTTATTTCAATGATAATTCCTGCTATTATTATTTTGCAAAAGGACTTTGGAACTTTATTAATAACGTTATTTATAATTTTCATGATGTTTTTAGCAAGTCCGATTTTAAGAATTGATAAATTGAAAACTTTTCTTTTTATGGTAGGCTTACTATTATTTGCTTTATTAGTAGTCTTTAAAGTTCAAGGATATATATTAAATGAGGCTCGTATGACCCGTTTTACAACTTTTTTGGATCCATGTGGCAATTATGAAAAGGGTGGATATCAAGTATGTAATAGTTATATAGCTATAAATGATGGCGGATTATGGGGACTTGGAATTGGAAAAAGCAAGCAAAAATATTCATATATCCCAGAACCTCATACTGATTCAGCTTTTGCTATAATTGCAGAAGAATATGGTATATATAGAACAGTATTTATATTTCTTGGATATATAATTATTTTACAAAGAATATTATTAATATCATCAACTGCTTCTACGTTAAGGGGAAGATATATGTGCCTAGGCGTTGCTAGCTATTTATTCATTCATATATTTGTAAACTTAGGTGGAATGTTTGGAATAATTCCATTAACGGGAGTTCCATTGCCATTTTTATCATATGGAGGAAGTTTTGTAATCTCATTAACAGCTTCTTTAGCTATAGTCCAAAGAGTATGTGTAGAAAGCAAAAATAAAAAAATAAAAATTACAAATTAAGACACAAAAGTGTCTTTTTTTAAAGGAAAAAATTAATAGATATAGTATCTTATTAATAGGGAGGTAAGATAAATGAACTTTTTAAAAGAAAATTCCGCTAAAATATTTACTATAATTTTCATAATTATAACAGTTTATATTATTTATATAACAATAAATGAACCAGAAGAAAAGTTAGAAGAAGTAGATGAAGTTGAAATAAAAGAAACCAAAAAAGAAGAAAAGAAGGATGAAAAAGTTATTGTAGATGTAAAAGGTGAAGTAACAACTCCTGGAGTTTATGAATTAACAAGTAAAAATACTGTAATAGATGCGATTAATAAAGCGGGGGGACTTACTAAAAATAGTGATACAAGTAATATAAATTTAAGCAAAAAACTAACGAGCGAGATGGTTATCATTGTTTATAGTAAATTACAAATCAAAAAAATGAATACTCAAAATGAAATAACATGTCCTCCATGTAATAATGCTTGTATTCAAAAGGCAGATGAAAAAAGTAAATTAAACATTAATGAAACAAACAAAATAAATGGTCAGGTAAACATTAATAGTGCTTCTTTAGAACAACTACAAACTTTAACAGGAATAGGACCTTCAAAAGCTTCGGCAATTATAGAGTATAGGCAAAAAACAACATTTAAAACTATAGAAGACATTAAAAATGTTCCTGGTATTGGACAAAGTGCCTTTGAAAAAATCAAAGATCAAATCACCGTTTAAAGTATTTACTATATTTCTTCTTGTTTTAAGTGTTATATATGTAATTATCAATATAAATAAATCAAATATAAGCATATACAATAATCAAAAAAAATAAATGGTAAAGTAATACAATGTGCTTCAAAACAAAATAAAACACAATATATAATAAAAAATAAAGAAAAAGTATTAATAAATTATGATCAGAAAACACTTTGCCAATTAGGAAGTATAATAAAAGTTACTGGAAAAACAGAATTGCCAAAACCCAATACTAATTTTTTTCTATTTAACTATAAAAACTATTTATTAAGTAAAAACATAAAAATAACATTTAAAGCTGAAAAAATAGAAATAATAAAAAACAATAAACAATTTAAATATAAAATAATTAATAAACTTAATAAAAAAATAGATAATTATAAGTCTAAAAAATATATGCAATCATTAATACTAGGAAACAACATTATAGATGAAGAAATAAAAGAAAGTTATCAGAAAAACGGAATAAGCCATTTACTGGCAATTTCAGGAATGCATATATTAATTTTATCTGGGACTTTACTATTTATTTTAAATAAAATTTTGAAAAACCAAAATATATCATATATAGTTATAATGCTTTTTTTAATAATATATATGAGTATAACTAATTTTACTCCATCTATTGTAAGAGCTATTTTAATGTTTATTGTAATGACAATAAAAAAACAATTAAATTTAAAAATAGAAAGCAAAATGGTGCTAATCCTAATTTTTAGTGTTTTTTTATTAATAAATCCATATTATATATATAATTTAGGGTTTCTTTTATCATTTATTACATCGTTTTATATAATGTTATTTAATAAAATAACAAAACAATATAATACAAAATCACAAAAATCATTTGTAATTTCTTTAATTGCTTTTTTGGCAAGTAGTCCAATTATAATAAATAATTTCTTTTCATTAAATTTATTATCACCACTTATAAATCTTGTTTTAGCGCCTTTAATTAGTGACCTAATTTATCCATTATCACTAATTAGTTTAGTAATAAAACCAGTAGATGATATATTATTTTTACTAATAACTTTTTTTGAGAATATATCATTAAAACTAAATAAAATAAATTTTCTAACTATAACATTGTGTCACATAAATATAATTTTTATTATTTTATATTATATTTTAATAACTTTTATATTACATAAATGGGACAAACAAAAACCATATTTTTTAATATTTTTTTTACTTACTCTTATAATTCATAGTAGTATTAATATATTAAATCCATATACAAGTTTAACTATGATAGATGTAGGTCAAGGAGATAGTCTTTTGATAAAATTAAAACATAATCAGGGCAATATATTAGTAGATACAGGTGGACAAAAAAGATATGATGGTAAAAAGGAGTTTGATATAGCAAAAAAAATTACTATTCCTTATTTAAAAGCTGAAGGAATAAGAGAAATAGACTATTTAATTTTAACACATGGGGATTATGACCATATGGGTCAAGCTTTTAATTTGATAAATAGTTTTAAAGTAGATAAAGTTATACTTAATAATGACAAATTAAATGAATTGGAATTAAAACTTATCAAAATTCTTGAAGAAAGAAATATTCCATATTATCAAAATATAAAAAAATTAAATATAGATAATAATAAATTATATTTTTTAAATGACAAACTTTATGATAGTGAAAATGATAATTCCAATGTAATATATACAAAGTTTAATAAAATTAAATTATTATTGATGGGTGATGCCGGAGTAAATGTAGAAAAGGATATATTAAATAAATATATTATCGAGAACATTGATATTTTAAAAGTAGGCCATCATGGCTCTAATACAAGTTCTAGTGAAGAATTTATAAATAAAGTTAATCCTAAATACAGTTTAATATCAGTAGGTAAAAATAATAGATATGGACATCCTAAAAAAGAAGTTTTAAATAATTTAAGATATACTAAAATATATAGAACAGATACAAATGGTAGTATTAAAATTATATTAAATAGGCAAAATTATAAAATTAAAACATGTGTGTCATAAAAAGGAGAATAATAAAATGAATGAAATAAAAGAATATACAGAAAAGTTATTTGAAGATATAAAACATATAGAAGGAAATGGAGATGAGTACTGGTTTGCGCGTGAATTGATGCCTTTACTTGAATACAGTAAATGGGAGAATTTTAATAATGTAATTCAAAAAGCTGTGATAGCTTATAAAAATAGTAATAATGATGATTCATATTGGCTTCCCGAGATTAGGAAGCCAATAATAACTGGTAAGGGAAGAAAAGAATTTATTAAAGATTATAAATTGTCTAGATATATATGTTATTTAATAGTTCAAAATGCTAATCCTAAAAAGAAGATGGTAGCTTTAGGTCAAACATATTTTGCTATTCAAACAAGAAAACAAGAGTTAAATAAAAAAGATTATAGTGAGCTTACTGAAGATGAGAAAAGATTTTACCAAAGGGATTTGACCAAAAAAGGAAATTATTCTTTGAATATTGCTGCTAGGAATGCAGGAGTAAAAAATTTTGACAAATTTCATAATAGTGGTTATAGGGGATTATACAATGGTGAAACTGCAGATGATATAGCTAAAAGAAAGAATTTAAGATATAGAGAAGATATTTTAGATAATATGGGTAGTGCAGAACTTGCTGCCAATTTATTTAGGATAACGCAAACAGAGGAAAAACTTAACAACGATAATATTAAAGGCGAAAACAAAGCGAACACAATACATTATAATATTGGAAAAAATATTAGAGAGGTTATAGCTAAAAATGGTGGTATTATGCCAGAAAACTTGCTAACACCAAATAAAAGTTTAAAAGAATTAGAAAAAGAGAGAAAAAATAATAGTAAACGACTTCACAGTAAGAATATCGATTAATGCTTTATAATATAGATGTGAAAGTGATAAGAGATAACCATGATTTATTTTATGAGACATTCAGAAGCATTAAAATATAATAATGTAAACAATAGTGATTCATTACAAATTCAAAATGAAAATGGTCCACAGTTGGACCAAATTATTCTGGAGTGGATGAGAAGAGGATATATAAAATAAGCAAATTATAAAATTAAAACATGTGTGTCATAGGGATATATTTTATTATTTAATAATAAAAACAAATGGGTTAAACCATTCTAATTAAAATAACGATAGTTTAATTATATATACAATAATAAAATATGAGAATATATTATAATGGAGAGGCACCAAGAAGAAGTGAAAAATTTATAATAAATACATATAATTTAAAATAATTGGATATACTAAAAGTAGGTCATAATGGTTTAAATACCATCACTTCTTTAGATTTTATAAATATTAGGCCTAAGTATAATTTTAATCTCCAAATAAAATAATTTATATGGTCACCCCCATAAAACAACTCTTAATAATTTAAAAGGTAGTAAAATCCTAATTACCCAAATAGATGGTTAATATTAAAAATAAAACCATCTATAAAGCCGCCCGCTAATGCATTTAGCGTTTTATATAGATTGGCCCTTAAGGGGCCTTTTTGGTTTTTATTGGAAATATAAAAATTTAATTGACAAAAAAAAGAAACAGTATATAATACTAATCATGAATGGAGGAAGCCTTATGTCAAAAGAACTTCAATATGCGTTTATTCCCGTTGATTCATTAGAAATAAATTTTCAAGATTTAGATTCTTATAAATCATTTTCTACTTTAAAATTACAAAAAATATCACCATATAACAATATTGAAACTAAAAATATAGCTATTCAAATAAGTAAAGACGATACTCCATATGTTGAAGAAGTAATAACTAAAAATAAAATTGGCTTAAATAAAAACGGTACATATAAAGTATATCTTCCAGGGGAAATCATTTATTATAAATGCACAGAAAATCAAGTTTATCAAATTATAAAGCAAGAAAATTATTTAAAAGAGGTAAATCAGATATTTGAAAATTAGATGGCATAAGTATTAATACCATATTTATTTTCTAAAGGGTCAAGAAACAAATTATTTTCTAAAGGAAAATAGGTAAGTAGTCCAAAAAGAATATATAAAAATATAATGCCAATAATAGATGCATAGTTTAAATATTTAAGACTATTATTTGATAAAATATAATAACCGATTATAGATACTAAACATATAGAAATAAAAAGACATAGTAAATTGATAAAAAATAACGAACCAGTTAAAAGATAAATGGGATAATATATAATTAAAAAAATTGGAATTACTAAAATAGCCATACTAAAACAATTTGCCATAAAATTATTGTGATTTATACGATACTTTTTAAGCAAAAAATATTCGATAATTTGCCATATTAAAATAGATGTACATATCATTTTAATGTGTTCCCAAATACTTTCATTTATTGGAAAGAAGATACTAAATATGAAATTTGGAAACCAATTATACATAAAATGAGAAATAAAACAAATAGCAAAAATTCCAAAAACTCCAATTATTTTAATTTTTTTTAAAGACATAAAAACCTCCACTTTTTTATAAATATGATATGTAAATATCAAAAAAATATGCTTTTTTGCAAATTTTTTCATTTTTTTTCAAATAAAAAAAGGAAATTTAAAATAAATGTCGTATATTAATATATAGAGGAGTATGATACTATGAATTCACTTAGTCAAGAAAAAATTAATGAAATTCGTAATAGCGTAAATATAGTTGATGTGATTTCTTCATATGTATCATTAATTCCTAAAGGTAAAAATTATTTTGGGGTTTGTCCTTTTCACGATGACAACAATCCTAGTATGAGCGTTAGCCCAAGCAGACAAATATATAAATGTTTTTCTTGTGGAGCAACAGGAACAGTTTTTAAATTTGTAATGGATTATGAAAATATATCATTTAAAGAAGCGGTAAAAAAAATAGCGGATTTAGGTGGCGTTAGTGTTGATGTTGGAAGTATTAAAAAAGTAAAAGACCATAAATCACTTCATGATTTATATGACCTAAGTTTAAAATTTTATACTAATAATATAAATGTTGCTGGGGGAAAAGAAGCTAAAAAATATCTTGAAAATCGAAATATTAATGATGAAGTTATTAAAGAGTTTCAAATTGGACTAGCTTTAAATAGTAAAGATGGTTTAAGTTCTATTTTAACAAAAAAATTTAATAACGATGATATTATGAAAAGTGGATTAATTGGAAAAAATGAATATGGTTATTTTGACCTTTTCTTTGATAGAATAATGTTTCCACTTTATGATTTGGATGGACAAGTTGTGGCATATAGTGGACGTATTTATAATCGAAAAGATAATTCAAAATATTTTAATACTAAAGAAACAGAAATATTTAGAAAAGGTGAATTACTATATAATTATCATCGAGCTAAACAAAGTGCTAGACAAAAAAATCAAATTATCGTTATGGAAGGTTTTATGGATGTTATTAGGTCGTATACGATTGATGTTAAAAATGTAATAGCGACAATGGGGACAGCTGTAACTCAAAACCAAGCTCATTTAATTAAGAGAATGGCTAAAAATGTTATTCTTTGTTTTGATGGCGATGCGGCTGGTGAAAAAGCCACTATGGCTTGCAGTGATATTTTAATGAATATTGGAGTAACGCCTCAAATTGTTAGACTTGAAGATGGATTAGATCCTGATGAATATATCCAAAAATATGGTAAAGAAGCATTTAACAAAAAATTGGAAAATCCAATTAGTGTAATGGACTTTAAAATTTCTTATTTAAAAAATGGAAAGAATTTAAATAATAGTGTTGATAAGGCCCAATATATAGAAGAAATAATTAAAGAAATTGCCAAAATAGAAGACGAAATATTAAAGGATATAACAATTAAAAAAGTGGCTACAGATATTTCTATTGATGAAGATTTAATTAAAAATCATTTAAATCAAAAACCAAAAGAAGTTAGAAAAGAAAAAAAGTTAGTTATTGAAAATATAAAAGAGACTAAATATGAAAAAGCTGAAAAAAGTTTGCTTTATTATATGTTACAAAGTCCAGAAGTTATAAAGATGTATAAGAAAAAGGTGCCATATTTACCAACTACTGAATACAGACTTTTAGCAAGAGAAATCAGTGCATTTTATGAAAAAAGTGGGTTTATAAATGAAGCCGATTTTATTGATTATATTGAATGTGATGAAGAGTTGATGGATACAATAAGCAAAGTAAGCAAAAATAAAACAAGTGCAAAATATAGCTTAGAAGAAATAGAAGATTATATAAATGTTATTAAAGAATATAACATAAATAATGAAATTAAACGTTTAAAAAAACAGATGAATGAAAAGCAAACACCATCTGAAAAAGTCAAAATAGCTACAAAAATTATTGAATTGAAAAAAGGAGTGTAAACAATGTTTGAAGAAATGAAAACTTTTGAAGAAAGAAAAAAGGAATTAATTAAATTAGGAAAGAAAAAAGGAACAATAACATATGAACAATTGGCTGAAAATTTAAAAAACTTAGAATTAGATGCTGATTCATTAGATGATTTATATAATTCTTTTAGAGAAAATAATATTACTGTAGTATCAGAACATGAAGAAGATGATGAAATTGATACAAGTTCTGATACTGAACTTTTAACAAAAGATTTAACTATTAATGACCCAGTAAGAATGTATCTAAAAGAAATAGGACAAATTAAATTATTGACTACTGAGGAGGAATTAGAATTAGCTGATCGTATTGTTGAAGGCGATGAAATGGCGAAAGCTACATTAGCTGAGGCTAATTTGCGTTTAGTTGTTAGTATTGCTAAAAGATATGTTGGAAGAGGAATGCTATTTTTAGATTTAATTCAAGAAGGAAATATTGGCCTTATGAAAGCCGTTGAAAAATTTGATGTTACAAAAGGATATAAATTTTCAACATATGCTACATGGTGGATTAGACAAGCTATTACTAGAGCTATAGCTGATCAAGCAAGAACAATAAGAGTTCCAGTACATATGGTTGAAACTATTAATAAATTGGCTAGAATTGAAAGACAATTAACTTTGGAATTGAATAGAGAACCTACTGAGGAAGAACTTTCTAAAAAAATGGGTACAAGTGTTGAAAAGATTCGTGACATTTATAAAATTAGTCAAGAACCAGTTAGTTTAGAAATACCAATAGGAGAAGAAGATGATTCGCATTTAGGTGATTTTATTCCTGATGAAACTAATATGAGTCCAGAAGATTATGCTGTAAATGAATTATTAAAAGATGAAATTTCTGAAGTGTTGTTAACACTTACTGAAAGGGAAGAAAAAGTAATAAGATTACGTTTTGGACTTGAAGATGGTAGACCTAGAACCTTAGAAGAGGTAGGACAATTATTTGGGGTTACCAGAGAACGTATAAGACAAATAGAAGCTAAAGCTTTAAGGAAATTACGTCATCCATCTAGAAGTCGTAAGTTAAAAGATTATTTGGGTGATTAATTTGAAAATTAGTCAAAGATTAAAAGAAATTAGTGACTTTATTCCAGAAGGTAGTGAAATTATAGATATAGGTGCCGACCATGGTTTACTAGATATATATTTAAATAAATATAAGAACTGTAATTGTTTAGCTACCGATATATCAGAAAATTGTATTGAAACAGCTAAAAAGAATATAAACAAATATGAGGCAACAGTTCAAACTTTAGTAACAGATGGTTTAAATGGAATAAATCTTAAAGATGAAATAATAATTATTTCTGGTATGGGTACAAATAATATTAAAAAAATATTAAATAAAGATATAAACAATGATTTGGTGATATCTAGTCATACAAATATATCAGATTTAAAAGAATTTTTAATTGATAAAAATTATATAGTGTATAAAGAAAAAATAATTACAGAAAAAAAGCAATATCATATTATATATTTTAAACAAAAAACAACCGTATAAAGGTTGTTTTTATATAAAGAAAGTTGGGCCTTCATTACTATAATTATTATCTTCACTTACTATATCATTATTATCATTATTTGTTGTTTGAGTATTTATATTTGCATTACTAGATGAAGGAGCATCAACTTTTTTAAATTCGTTCATAACTCTAAACATGGTTTTTGCATTACGAACCATTGGTGCTGCTTGTTTAATAAGAGGAATTGTTTGATTTACAAGTCCTAGTGTTCTTTGGGCTCCATTAAGTAATGTTCCAAGGTTAAATCCATTACGAGCAAATAAACCTAAGCCGCTACGTGTAGGAGAAACCATACTAACTGGATTTATCATATAATAAGGGTTAAAATAGTTCATATACCTGCTCCTTTCTAAACTATTATATGCATTTTAAATAAAAATGTTTTATTTTTGACATTATATGTGATATAATATCAATAGTTATAATAAAAGAATAGGAAGGTGGCGAGGTATACTTGAAATTTGTACTTTTATCATGCAATTTTGTTTATAAAACAGTTGTCCTATTTTTGAATTTTATATCTAAACTTTGTAAATATATTTTCCAAGGATTTATCACCACCATTAAAGTTATTCTAGAATTTTTTAATTATGCCTTAATTGGTGTAAAAAGTTTATTAATTTTAATATTATTAATGCTTTCGTATGCATTATTTACTATTAAAATTTTAATTGGTTTTATTAAACACAGAAATTATGAAAATAAAAAACTTAAAGCTCAAAAACAAAAAGAAGAAGCTTTAAGGAGACATGAAATTTTATTAGCTAAGGCTAAAGAAAAAGAGGCAAAAAAGGCCAAAGCTGAAGCTGCTCTTCGTGATAAAATGAATGCAGCTGCTGAGAAAAAAAGGCAAAGAGAATTAAATACTTATGTTAATGATAAAGAAAAAATTGAGAAAAAGACTTTTGCTGATAGATTAGATAGTTTAGGAAACAAAATTATTGCTTTTCCTAAAAAAGTTAAAAGAAACATAAAAAACAAATGGAACAATTTAACATTTGTAAAAGAAGCCCATAATAGACGTGATATCAACAGAGAAGTTTTGTTGATAAATTTTGATGGGGAAGATGCAAAAAAATCAAAAATTAAGCTTACATATGAATATGTAATTAAAAATCCTGAAGGTAAAATAGTTAAAGGATATTTTGATGCTTTTTCGAAAGTAGAAGTTCATTCATTTTTGCTTAGTGAAGGAAATACAGTATATAGTATTAAAACGTCTAAATGGATTCAATTAGTACATGGACATCGTGGCCAAGCACATACAAAATTTAAAATGAAGGATTTAACATTTTTCTTAGCTCAACTTTCAACTTATATTAAAGCAGGTATTCCGTTAGTTGACTCAATAAAAATACTAATTAAACAATTTAAAAACACTAAATATAAAAGCATTTTAAAAAATATTGTATATGATTTAAGTACAGGTCAAAGTTTTAGTGAAGCTTTAGAAAAACAAGGTAATGCTTTTCCAAATATTTTAATAAATATGATTAAATCAGCCGAAATGACTGGAGAACTTCCAGAGGCCTTAGATGATATGGAAGAGTATTTTTCAGAAGCTGAAGCAACTAGAAAAGCTATGGTAACAGCAATGATGTATCCAGCTATAATATTTATTATTGCTATTGGAGTTGGAACATTTATAATGTTATTTGTTGTTCCAAAATTTGTTGATATATATAAAACGATGGATAATGCTGATATACCTGGTATTACAATGGCTGTATTGGCTTTAAGTGATTTTTTACAAAAATATATAATATGGATATTTGCTGTATTTATAATTTTGTTGTTAATATTCTTATATTTGTATAAAAATGTTAAATCATTTAGAGGTGTAGTTCAATGGACATTAATGCACTTACCAGTATTTGGCAATGTTATCATTTATAATGAAGTAACGATGTTTTCAAAAACATTTGCTTCATTATTATCACATAATGTATTTATAACTGATAGTATGGAAATTTTAAATAAAGTAACGAATAACGAAATATACAAAATGATGATATTTGATTCAATAAATAATATTGCTAAAGGAAAAACAATTTCTGCAGCTTTTAAAGATCAATGGGCTTTTCCAATTCCAGCATATGAAATGATAGTTACAGGTGAAAAAACTGGTCAACTTTCAGAAATGATGAAAAAGGTATCAACATATTATCAAGATTTACATAAAAATGCGGTTGCTCGTATTAAGACATTTATTGAGCCTGCATTAATTATAACTTTAGCTATTATGGTTGGTGTTATTGTTTTAGCGATAGTTATTCCAATGTTCAATATTTATGGTACAATTCAAGCTCAATAGGGGGAATATATATGGAAGTACTTATATCAATTTATTTATTTATAATAGGAACTGTTTTCGGTTCCTTTTACAACGTTGTAGGATATCGACTTCCAAATGGTGATTCAATTGCCTTTCCACCTAGTCATTGTCCAAATTGCAATTATAAGTTAAAATTTTGGGAATTAATTCCAATAATTTCATTTATATTTCAAAAAGGAAAATGTACTAATTGTAAAGAAAAAATATCATTTATATATCCTTTCTTTGAAGGCTTAACTGGAATTTTGTTTGTCTTATCATATTTATCGTTTGGATTAACACCTAAACTTATAATAGCATTAACCTTTATCTCAATGTTAATAATAATTATTGTAAGTGATTATGAATATATGATAATTCCAGATGAGGTATTAATTTTCTTTGGTATACTTTTATTTATAGAGATATTATTAATAAATGGACCACTAATTGCATTAAAGTCAATTTTTCATGGTTTAATTGCTTTTTTAATAATGTTTTTACTAAAAAAATTTGGAGATTTTATTTTTAAAAAAGAGTCAATGGGTGGAGGAGATATAAAACTATTATTTATTTTCGGGATGGTTTTAACTTCTCCAATAGCTATATTATCAATATTTTTGGGGTCGTTAATTGGCCTTCCAATTTCCCTTGTTATGCTAAAAAAAGATAATAGCCATATAATTCCATTTGGACCATTTTTGGCTGCTGGAGCTATTATACTTTTATTAATGCATATAGATTTAAATACAATAATAAGCTGGTATATATAACAGCTTATTTTCTGTATAATTGTGGTATAATATTTTTTAAAGAAAAGGAGAAAATATGAAAACGAATTATCAAATAGTGATGGAAAATATAATAAAAAATTTAGATCATAAACCAACTTTATTATTGCACGCATGTTGTGGTGTATGTAGCAGTAGTGTTTTAGAAAAATTAAATAATTACTTTAATACTACTATTTTATATTATAATCCTAATATATATCCAGAAGAAGAGTACCAAAAAAGATTACAAACGCAAAAAGAAATAATCAAAAAAATGAAATTAAATACGGAAATTTTAGAAATCGGTTATGATAGTAAAGAATTTGAAAAAATAGCTATAGGTTTAGAAAATGAAAAAGAAGGCGGTAGTAGATGCGCAAAATGTTTTTATTTAAGATTAGAAAAAACTGCACAATTAGCTAAAGAAAATGATTTTGAATATTTTACTACTACATTATCTGTAAGCCCTCATAAAGATTCACAGGTATTAAATAAAATTGGTAAAATACTAGAAGAAAAATATCAAATAAAATATTTATATTCAGATTTTAAGAAAAAAGAGGGATATAAAAGGAGCAATGAACTTGCTAAAGAATATAATCTTTATAGGCAAAATTATTGTGGTTGTAAATACTCTATACCAAAAGTAAGTATAAAATAAAACACATAAGTATGTGTTTTTATGTGAAAGTGACTTATTTTATAGTATTATATTTATTCTTTTGATACAATATTAAAAGCATTATAAAAGAAAGGAAAATGAATAAATGTTAAAACTTTTTAAAAATTTTAAGAAAAAAGATATATTTTTAATTCTTATATCTATAATTCTAATTGTATTTCAAGTGTGGCTTGATTTAAGAATGCCTGATTATATGTCAGAAATAACCGTATTAGTACAAACAGAGGGTAGTGAATTAAAAGATATATTATTAAACGGTGGCTATATGATGCTTTGTGCACTGGGAAGTTTAATATCTGCAATTATTGTAGGATATTTAGCATCCAATATATCTGCAAGTTTTTCTATGAAGGTAAGAAAAAAATTATTTGATAAAATTGAAAATTTAGGAATTAATGAAGTAAAACAATTTTCTACAAGTAGTTTAATTACTAGAACAACTAATGATATTACTCAAATACAAATGTTAATATCTATGGGGTTACAATTAATGATTAAAGCTCCTATAACTGCGATTTGGGCAATAACTAAAATTTTAAACAAATCATGGCAGTGGAGTGCTATTACAGCAGTAGCAGTAGTAATTTTACTTTCAACGATTATTACTTTAATGGTTATTGTATTACCAAGATTTAAAAAGGTACAAAAATTAATTGATAAAATTAATGGTGTTACAAGAGAAAACTTAACAGGAATTCGTGTAGTTCGTGCTTTTAATGCTGAAAAATATCAAGAAGAAAAATTTGAAAAAACAAATACAGAATTAACAAATATGCAATTATTTAATCAAAAAGCATTTTCTGTAATGTCGCCAGTTATGTATTTAATTATGTATTTTTTAACATTATCAATTTATTTTGTTGGAGCTTATTTAATAAAAGGAGCTTTAATGAGCGATAAATTAATATTATTTGGTGATATGGTAGTATTTTCAAGTTATGCTATGCAAGTGATAATGTCATTTTTAATGTTAGCTATGATATTTATGATGTTACCAAGAGCTCAAGTTTCAGCAGTTCGTATTAATGAAGTTTTAGATACAGAAATTAGTATCAAAGATGGCCTTTTGGAAAATATAAATACAAATCAAACTGGCACAGTAGAGTTTAAAAATGTATCATTTAAATATCCAGATGCTGAAGAATATTTATTAAAAAATATTTCATTTAAAGCTAATAAAGGAGAAACTGTTGCTTTTATTGGCTCAACTGGTTCTGGCAAGTCTACTTTAATAAATTTAGTACCAAGATTTTATGATGTTACCGATGGTGAGATATTAGTTGATGGTATAAATGTAAAAGACTATAAGCAAAATGAATTAAGAAATAAGATGGGTTATGTTCCACAAAAAGCTGTTATTTTTAATGGAACGGTAAATTCAAATGTAGCTTATGGTGATAATGGAAAAGAAAAAATAACTAAAGAAAAAATAAAAGAAGCGATTAATGTTGCTCAAGCTACAGAATTTATAGAAAAAATGAAAAATAAATATGATTCACATATTGCCCAAGGAGGTAGCAATATAAGTGGTGGTCAAAAACAAAGAATAGCTATAGCTAGAGCTATTGCAAAAGATCCTGAAATATATATATTTGATGATTCATTTAGCGCCTTGGATTATAAAACAGATGCAACATTACGTCATGAATTAAAAAAATATACAAAAGATGCTACAAGTTTAATTGTTGCTCAAAGAATTGGAACAATTATGAATGCTGATAAAATTATTGTGCTTGATAATGGTAATTGTGTTGGAATTGGAACGCATAAACAGTTATTAAAAAGTTGCGAAGTTTATAAACAAATAGCAATGTCACAACTTTCAAAGGAGGAACTAGAAAATGCATAATAGGGGAAATTCAACAGAAAGATCAAAAGACTTTGTTGGTTCTATAAAAAGGTTACTAAAAGAGTTAAAAAGTTTTAAAATATTCATTTTTGTAGCTTTAATATTAGCGACTACTGGTTCTATACTTTCAATCATTGCTCCAAATCAATTATCAAAACTTACAGATACTATATCTCAGGGATTAATTGTAAAGACTGAGAATATCAAACAAATTACTGAAATGACAACTAAAAATTTGTCAAATCTTGATCCTAAAATTATTATGACAAGTTCAAAACTAAGTGCTCAAGAAAAATCACAATTTATGAATATATTAAAGGATATAGATAAAAATGATCAGAAAAAATTATTAAAAAATTTATCATCCCTTTCAAATAATACTTTAAATTTAGTATTACCAGAAATAAAAGTAGATGGACAAAAAATATCTTCAAAAGATCAATTAGAATATTTAAATATTTTAAGTAATTTGGATGAGAAATCATCTGCTGAAAAATTATATAAAAATATTGATAAAATGCCAAAATCTATTCAAAAGGTTATAAAACCATATATGAATATGAACAAAATAAAGAATATATCTTTGTTCTTAGCAATAATGTATTTAATTAGTGCTTTATTCGAATTTATAGAATCAATATTAATGACTGATGTATCAAATAATTTTGCTAAAAAATTAAGATCAAGAATTTCAGTCAAAATAAATAAACTACCACTTAAATATTTTGATAAACATCAAACTGGTGATATACTTTCAAGAGTTACAAACGATGTTGATACTATAGCACAGTCGATGAATCAATCATTATCGACCTTAGTTAGTGCTATTACATTATTTGTTGGGACTATTATAATGATGTTTTATACAAACTGGATTATGGCTTTAACAGCAATTATTGCCAGTTTAATAGGGTTTGTATTTATGTTTATTATTCTTGGAAAATCACAAAAATATTTTGTACAAAGACAAGTAGAATTAGGTAAATTAAATTCCCATATTGAAGAAACATATTCAGGTTTATTAGTAGTAAAAGCATATAATGGTAAAAATGATTCAGATAAAAAATTTGATAAATATAATAGAAGCGTATATGAAGCAAATAGAAAAAGCCAATTTTTATCAGGTTTAATGATGCCACTTATGAATTTTATTGGAAACTTTGGTTATGTGGCAGTATGTATAGTAGGAGCTATTTTAACAACTAATAATATTATTACTTTTGGTGTAATAGTAGCATTTATTACTTATGTTAGATTATTTACATCACCACT
>CANATJ010000005.1 GCA_947364595.1 uncultured Bacillota bacterium
AAATATTATAATAAAAAAGTAAAAATATAATTAAATATTTACTTTTTTCATATAATTTGTTATAATCTAAGACGAGTATTAATTTACTCCTTGCTTCAAACGAAGCCAAAAGACCATAAGGAGGTGTCAAAATGAGAAATTATGAAATCATGTTTATCGTTAGACCAACATTAAGTGAAGATGAAGTTAAAAACGTTGTTAAAGAATTTACTTCAGTTATTACTAGTAATGGTGCTAAAGTAACAAATGAACAAAACATGGGACAAAAAGAACTTGCATATGAAATAAACGATTTCAAAAGTGGATACTACTATTTACTTGAAGTAGAAGCAAATGATGATAAAGCAACTAAAGAATTCGATCGTTTAGCATTAATTAGTAAAAATGTAATTCGTCATTTAATTACAAAAATAGAAGACTAAGAAAAGAGGTACTAATATGAATAGAGTATGTTTAGTTGGTAGATTAACTGCTAAACCAGAATTAAGATATACAGGTTCTAATATTCCTTATACACGTTTTAGCGTTGCGGTTAATAGAACTTTTAGTAACGCCCAAGGAGAAAGAGAAACAGACTTTATCAATGTTATAGTATGGAGAAGACAAGCAGAAAATGTTGCCAACTACTTAGATAAAGGAAGTCAAGTTTCAATTGAAGGACGTCTTCAAACAGGAAGTTATACAGATAAAGATGGAAACAAACGTTACACAACAGATGTAGCTGCAGATTCAGTACAATTTTTAGATACAAAAAAACAAACAGAAGCAAGAGCAAACAACTCAACACCATATGATTATCAAGATGCTCCAGCAAACAATGTAAACGTTGATGATGATCCTTTTGCAGATTTCGGAGATAATGTATCTATAGATGATAACTTTCTAGAATAATAAAAGGAGGATAACGATGGCAGAATATCGTAGAAAAAAAAGAAAAGTATGCCAAATGTGTGCAGGTAAACACGTTAGCTATAAAGATGATAGCGTAAAAAAATACGTTAGTGCAGATAAAGGTAAAATTTTACCAAGAAGAATTACAGGTGCTTGTTCAAAACACCAAAGATATATAGCTGGTGAAGTAAAAAAAGCACGTTTCATGGCATTATTACCATTCGTAAAATAAAATATCAAAACTCCATTTGGAGTTTTTTCTTTTTCCTTACTATTAAAAATAAAAAAATAATGTTATACTAATAATAGTAAAAAGGAGGAAGTATGGCAAAAGAAAATATCAAACAATCTTCACTAGAAGATATTGTTAAAAATAACTATCAAGAAAAAACAATAATTGAACTAGACATACCATTTAAAAAAATAGGAATAGCTAGTGATCATAGAGGTTATAAATTAAAACAAAAACTTACAAAATATTTAACAAAAAAAGGATATACTGTAATAGACTATGGATGCGACGATCAAGAAAGTCATGACTATCCTGAATATGGCTTTATCTTAGGAAAAGCCATAAGAGACCAAAAAGTAGAAAAAGGAATTGTAATTTGTGGTAGTGGAATAGGCATTAGTATAGCTTGCAACAAAATAAAAAACGTTAGATGTGCCAAAGTAAATAACGTAAAAGAAGCAAAATATACAAGATTAGATAATGATGCTAATGTTATTGCTTTAAGTGGAAAAATGCCAACATTTAGAGCAAAAGATATAACAGACGTATTTTTAAAAACAAAATTTAGTGGTCAAAAACGTCATCAAAAACGTATTGATATGCTAAATAATTATCAGGAAAAATAATGATAAAAGCTTATATATACGTAATAGTAACCGCAATTACATTTTGGAGTCTAGACAGTTTAAACCTATCAAATTTATTTAAAAAGAATAAAATATATTCAGCAAGGTTATTATATATACTAGTTAGCATGGCTTTATCGTATTTAGTAGTTAACTTTTTATATGACATTATAAGTTATTAAAATAGAAAGGAACTATAATATGAAAAAGTTTATTATTGTTACACTACTAGTAATTATAATACCTTTTTTAGTTGTAAAAATTTTTGTTAGAACCGATGAAATAAAATTTAAATTTGTTAGTAATCAAGTAATAAAAGTAAAAGATGAAAAATCAGGTCAAATATCAGAAATACCATTTGAAGACTATATAAAAGGTGTTGTAGCAGGAGAAATGCCAACAAGTTTTGAAGAAGAAGCCTTAAAAGCTCAGGCTGTTGCCTCAAGAAGCTATGTAATGTACAAAATAAAAGGGAATAAAAATAATGATTATGATATATTAAATACCACAACTCATCAAGTATATTTAAGTGATGAAAAATTAAAAGAAAATTGGAAAGAAGAATATACAAAAAAAATCAATAAAATAAAATCAGCTATTGCCCAAACAAGAGGAGAATATCTAAGTTATAATGGTGAAATAGTAAATGCAATGTTCTTTTCAACAAGTGTAGGAGCAACCGAAAATAGTGAAGAAGTTTTTGTTTCCAAGTTACCATATTTAAGAAGCGTCAGCAGTAAATGGGATGAACAATCACCAGTTTATACTGATACCGCCATCTTTGAATTAACAGATTTTTATAATAAATTAAATATTAAATACAATAATAAAATAACAGTAGAACCAATAAGTCAAACCACAACTGGAAGAATTAGAAAATTAAAAATAAATGGTATTGAAATGAAAGGAAGTGAAGTAGCTACAAAATTAAAATTAAGATCAAATTTTTTCAATATAATTCAAAACGATAACAAAGTAACAATTACTACAAAAGGTTTTGGTCATGGAGTTGGAATGAGCCAATATGGCGCAAATGGAATGGCTAAAGAAGGCTATAAATATAATCAAATATTAAAACACTATTATCAAGGAACAGAAATTAAAAAAATATAGTATAATTTAGATTTTAAAGTTCAAAATGATAATAGAGGTGAAAAAAATGGAAAAAAGGAAATTAAAAAAGCCAGTATTTTATGGATTATGTGTAACCACACTTGCTATTCTTTTAGGAGCTTTATATTATGTAGATAATTCAAATAATTCATTACAACAACCACAAGAGCAAGATTATAAATATGTTTCAAGATTATTTGAAGACGAAACACAAGCTGTAGTTAATACTCAAACATTAGTTATGAGACCATATAACAATGCAGATGTAAAAGCCCTTCAAAATTTCTATGACTACAAAGGAAAAGAAACAGATCAAGAAAGATCAATAATCAATTATGAAACAACATATATCCAAAACAATGGTGTAGCCTATGGTGGATTAAGTGATACATTTGACGTTGTTAGTATCTTAGATGGAACAGTTACAAGCATCAAAGATGATAAATTATTAGGAAAAGTTGTTACCATTGATCATGGAAATAACATTATTAGTAGTTATCAAAGTTTAAGTGAAGTATTAGTAAAAGAAAACGATAAAGTTACACAAGGTATGGCAATTGGAAAAGCTGGACAGTCAAACATTAATAAAAATTTAGGTAACCATGTTTTATTTGAATTAAATATTGATGGACAATATGTAAATCCTGAAAACTGCTATGATAAAGCAGTAGATCAATTAAAGAGTAATTAAACTCTTTTTTTTATAAATCACTTTTGCATTAAATCGCTTAGAAAATTATATACTTTATTAAAGGAGAGATATCTTGGATAAAGTTATAATAACAAGAGTGCTTGAAGAAGCGAATTATATTATTAAAACAAACTATACATTAAGGCAAATAGCTAAAGAATTTAACGTTTCTAAAAGTACAGTTCATAAAGATTTAAAAGAAAGATTAAAATCAATTGATTTATCACTTCATAAAGAAGTAAAAAACATTTTAAAAAATCATAAAGACACTAGGCATATAAAAGGCGGAGAATCAACGAAAAAAAAGTATCTAAAATTACATTTATAAGTATAAAAAAACAACTAGGTATGGTATAATATTAAAAGGAAAAAAGGTGATAAAATGTTTTCAAAAGATATTGGAATAGATTTAGGAACAGCAAACGTACTTATATATATAAAAGGACAAGGAATTGTTCTAAACGAACCAAGTGTAGTTGCAATAGACGAAGAAACAAAAAGACCATTAGCTGTTGGAACAGAAGCAAGAGAAATGTTAGGAAGAACACCTGGTCAAGTAAAAGCCATAAGACCAATGAAAGATGGAGTAATAGCAGATTTCGAAATTACAGAAATCATGCTTAACCATTTTATTAGAAAAGTAAATGGTAGAAGCTTTTTTGCAAGACCAAAAATTTTAATATGTTGTCCTTCAAACATCACCCAAGTAGAAAAAAACGCTATAAAAGAAGCCGCTGAAAAAACAGGAGCAAGAAAAGTATATCTAGAAGAAGAACCAAAAGTAGCCGCTGTAGGAGCCGGAATGGATATATCAAAACCAAGCGGAAATATGGTAATTGATATAGGTGGAGGAACTACAGATATAGCCGTTTTATCATTAGGTGGTATTGTAAATTCTTCATCTATCAAAATAGCAGGAAATGTATTTGATAACGATATTATTAAATACATACGTGAAAAATACAAATTACTTGTAGGTGATAGAACTGCAGAAGAAATCAAATTTCAAATAGGTACAGTATTTCCTGGATATAGAAATGAAAAAATGGAAGTTAGAGGTAGAGATTTAGTAACAGGTTTACCACATACAATTACCTTAACATCAGATGAAGTAGAAGAAGCCTTAAGAGAAAGTGTTTATGCAATAGTTAATACTGCAAAATCAGTTTTAGAACAAACACCACCAGAATTATCAGCTGATATCATTGATAAAGGTATTGTTATAACTGGCGGTGGCGCACTATTAAATGGCTTTGATCAATTATTAGGTCATGAATTAAAAGTACCAGTTTTCGTTGCTGAAAGTCCATTAACATGTGTTGTTGAAGGAACTGGTGTTTTATTAGAAAATATTCCATTACTAGAAAGTGGGTTAAATAAATTTTATTAGTTCATAATATATTTAGAGGGAGGAATATATTATGAATTCAAAAGACTTAAAAGAAAAATTATTTAGACCATCTACAAATGGATGGGAAACAGTAAGTCCAGAAGAAAAACAAAATATTCTGGATTTTTCTAATGATTATATAAAATTTTTAAACACTGCAAAAACTGAAAGAGAATGTACAAAAGAAATAGAAAAAATTTTAAACAATCAAGGATTTAAAAATATAAATACACTGCAAAACATCAAAGCTGGTGAAAAAATTTATTATGTCAATCGCCATAAAAACATATATGCTGCTGTAATTGGAACAGATAACTTAGAAAATGGCTTTAATATTATTGGATCACATATAGATAGTCCAAGATTAGATTTAAAACCAAATCCACTTTACGAAGAAACAGAATTAGCACTTTTTAAAACACATTATTATGGTGGAATAAAAAAATATCAATGGGTAAATATTCCCTTAAGTATGCACGGGGTAATAGTTAAATCAGATGAAGAAGTAGTAGAGGTAAACATTGGAGAAAACGAAGATGATCCAATTTTTACCATAGCAGATTTACTACCACATTTATCAAGTAAACAAAATAAAAACACTGCTGAAAATGTTATAAGTGGTGAAGATTTAAACATATTAATTGGAAGTATTCCATTTAATACAAATGAAGAAGTAGAAAAAGTAAAATTAAATATTTTAAACATTTTAAATAAAAAATATGGAATAACAGAGCGTGACTTTGTTAGTGCCGAAATAGAATTTGTTCCATCTTTCAAATCTAAAAGTTTAGGCTTTGATCAAAGTATGATAGCTGGATATGGCCAAGATGATAGAGTATGTGCTTATACAAGTATCAAAGCACTATTAGAAATAGAAATCCCAAAGAAAACAGCTATATGTATTTTGGCTGATAAGGAAGAAATTGGTAGCGTTGGAAATACTGGAATGTGCTCTAGAACATTTGAATGCTTTGTAAATGAAATATTAGAAAAAACAACAGGAAATCAGGCTGGATTAATTGATAAAGTATTTAATAATTCTAAGCTTTTATCAGCTGATGTAACAGGTGCATATAACCCTAATTTTTCATCAGTATATGAAAAAAACAATGAATCATATATTGGACATGGAATATCAATTTTAAAATATACAGGTAGTGCTAGTAAAGGTGGAGCATCCGATGCCAATGCCGAATTTTTAGGATATATAAGAAAAATATTTGAAAAAAATAATATTACTTATCAAAATAGTGAAATGGGTAAAATTGGTATAGGTGGCGGAGGAACAATAGCCTATATTTTAGCAAACAAAGGAATGGATGTTGTAGACTGTGGAGTTCCTGTTATTTCAATGCATTCACCTTATGAAATAACTAGTAAATTTGATGTATACAATACTTATAAAGCCTATAAAGCATTTTATGAAGACTAATTTTAGTCTTTTTTTCATAAATGAACGAAAAATAGATTTATTTATAAAAATATGTTAAAATTATAAATAGAGGTGAGTTGTGTGGAACAGACAGAAATTGCAAGAATATTTATGATGATAGCAATACCATTTTTATTTGTAACATGTTTAATACCCTTTATCAAAAAAATAGCTATTCATGTAGGAGCATTAGATATACCAAATAAAAGAAAAGTTCATCAAAAACCAATGCCAAGATTAGGTGGGCTAGGAATATTTGGTGGATTCTTATTTGGTTACATGCTATTTGGTGAACCAAATAGTGTTATGAATTCTATTTTAATTGGAAGTTTTATAATAGTGTTAATTGGAGCAATTGATGATATTAAACCAGTAAAAGCTTCAGTAAAATTTGTTGCTCAATTAATGGCCGCCATTATCGTAACATGCTATGGTAAACTTTTAATTCAAGATATTTCAGCTTTTGGATTTTATATCGATTTTGGAATAATGTCATATCCTATAACAATATTTTTTATTCTAGGATGTTTAAATTGTATTAATCTTATAGATGGTTTAGATGGCTTAGCTGGAGGTATAAGCGCTATATACTTTGCAACCATTGGAATAATCTCTATAATAATGGGGAAAATGGGCTTAGATTATGTTTTAACATTTATTATGTTAGGTTCAATTTTAGGATTTTTAGTTCATAATTTTTATCCAGCATCAATATTTGCAGGAGACTCTGGATCATTATTTATGGGATTCATGATAGCCGTAATTGCCTTATTAGGATTTAAAGGAGTAACACTTACATCATTATTAATTCCTCTTCTTATTTTAGCAATTCCAATATTAGATACAGTATTTGCTATTATACGTAGAATGTTAAAAGGCCAAAGTATATCAACCCCAGACAAATCGCACTTGCATCACCAATTATTAAATAAAAATTTTTCTCATAGAACTACAGTTTTAATCATATATGGAATAAATATCTTATTTGCAGCCGCATCAATAATTTATGTCCTTCATGATCAAAAAATAGGTTATATCATATATGCAATCTTAACAGTAATTGTGATAATATTTATTTTAAAAACAGATATTATTGTAGATACATCACATTATAAAAAAAATACTAAACACAAAAAATAATTATGTTATACATAATTGTTTTTTTTTAGTTAATAATAAAAATGGTGATTTTATGGAAAAAGAAATTATGGATATTTTTGATGTAATTTTAAGATGCTTAGTTTCCTTAGTAACTCTTTTTTTAGTAACAAAAATGATTGGAAAAAAGCAAATATCTCAGTTTAGTTTATTTGATTATGTTATTGGAATTTCAATCGGTAATTTTGCCGCCGAAATGGCCATTAATCTAGATTCAAAATACCTACATGGAACTATAGCCGTTATTGTATTTGGATTAGTTTCTTATATTGTATCTTTAATAACACTTAAAAGCCTAAAAGTAAGAAAATTTTTTATTGGAGATCCTACCTTACTTATCCAAGATGGAAAAATTTTATACACAAATTTAAGAAAAGCTAAATTTGACATTAATGATTTATTAGAAGAATGCCGAATAAATGGTTATTTTGATATATCTCAAATAGACTATGCCTTAATGGAAGCAAACGGTAAAATAAGCTTTTTAGCAAAACCAGATTATCAATCGCCAATAAATAAAGATCTAAAAATAAAAGCAAAAAAAACAGGATTATGTGCAAATCTTATAGTAGACGGGCACATAATGGAGCATGCTTTAGAAGTAATGCATAAAGATAAAAAATGGCTTATGCATGAAATAAAAGTAAAAGGTTATGAATTAGATGAAGTTTTATTAGCAACTTTAGATTTAGAAGAAAAATTTTTAGTTTACGGAAAAAATGTCAATACAGAAGGTTATAACATTTTAGGATAAATTATATATGTTATAATAAAATTGGTGATATATAATGAAAAGACATTTCTGCGCATCAGCCTTTGTGATTAATCCTATAAATAAAAAAATCTTACTAGTAAAACATAAAGATTATGATAAATGGCTTCAACCAGGCGGACATATTGAAGAAGATGAGACACCAGAAGAAGCCGCAATTAGAGAAGTCTATGAAGAAACAGGAATTAAAATAACAATATTAGGAGAAAGATTTCCAAGAGAAGATGATCTAGTAAGACCCCTTGGAATTCAATGTAATAGAAAAGAAAACGGGGATAGACATATTGATATCATTTATTATGCGAAACCAAATGATTTAGAAGCACCTTTAAAAATAAATGATGAAAGTTTAGATATTAGATGGTTTACAAGAAATGAATTGGAACAATTACCAGTATTTCCAGATGTAAGAATAACAATGGATTATATTTTAAGAAATTATTTTTAAAACAAAAAGTTAGATAAATTATTAAAATTATCTAACCTTTTTTATGAAATAATACCAAGACAAACGAAAAGAATAAAAATTAAATAAAACATTCCACATGAAATCAGCATTCTAACAGTTAAATGTTTTTTAATATTTAATTCCAGTAATAACAAACAAGAAGAAAATAAAGTAATTATAGCCGAAAGAGAAGTTCCGAAATTATTACTCCAATCCGTTAATAAAATAGCTAAACCAGGCAAAATAGAAGCTTGAAACATCATAGCTCCAGTAATATTTGAAAGAGCTAAAGTATCTTTTTCCCTAGAAATCCATAAAACACTATTAAATTTTTCAGGAAGTTCTGTAGCAATAGGAGTAATAATAATAGCCAAAACAAACGCTGGAACATTAAAAATTCCGGCAACAATTGATAAAGAATCAATAAAATGATTTGCTCCAAAAATTATCAAAGTCAAAGCTATAATAGTTTGTAAAAAAATTATAAATATAATAACATTTTTATTTAAATTTTTTTCTTTTCCAAAGCCAAAATATAAATTTGGTAAATCAGTTTCATGAGATTTATTTTCTTTAACAACCTTAATAATATAAATAAGATAATTAACAAATAACAAAATAGCGAAACAAATCTTAATAGACTTAAATTCACTAGGAATAAAACCGCAAATCAAAGCAATAGAAAAAGAAAAAATAAAAAATTTTAAATCATGACTAATAACCTTATAATTAACCATCACTTTATCTTTATGTTTACGTCTATTTTTAAAAATAATAACCGCTATACCAGTAACAAACATAGTTAAAGTAGAAAGCATTAAAGGTGCTCCTAAAATAGCTCCAATCCCAATTTCATCAGCCTTAGAATTATCTCCAGATAAAAGAGCTAAAACAGGAATTAAAGTTTCAGGCAAAGCCGTTCCAATTGCCGCCAAAATAGATCCAACAGCCCCTTCAGAAAGGTTAAACATTTTACCAATCCATTCAATTGCATTAACAAATAGCTCAGCTGCCAGTAAAATAATTATTAAATTAATAAATAAAGTTATTATTTCCATATAATCACCATATTAAATATACTATGTTTTCTAAAATAGTGTCAATAATAGAATATGAAAAAAACGTTAATAAACATTAAATAAAAATAATTAAGAGTAATTCCTGTAAAAAATTACTTTTTATTTACTTTTTTTCATATAAGTGCTATAATTAACCAATGTGAAAAGAGAGTGGGATGTATTATGAAACAAAGAAATATAGCAATAATAGCGCACGTTGACCATGGAAAAACAACTCTAGTTGACCAATTATTACAAATGTCAGGAACATTTAGAGAAAACGAAGAAGTACAAGTAAGAGCCATGGATTCAAATGAAATTGAAAGAGAACGTGGAATAACAATATTAGCTAAAACGACCGCAATTAATTATAAAGGTTACCGTATCAATATTCTAGATACACCAGGGCATGCCGATTTTGGTGGCGAAGTAGAACGTATAATGAATATGGTAGATGGAGTATTATTAGTAGTAGACGCTTATGAAGGAACAATGCCTCAAACAAGATTTGTCTTAAAAAAAGCTTTAGAAGCAGGAGTAATTCCAATAGTAGTAGTCAATAAAATCGATAAAGATTCAGCAAGACCTAAAGAAGTAGTTGATGAAGTAATAGATTTGTTTATAGAATTAGGAGCAAGTATCGAACAATTAGACTTCCCAGTTATTTATGCATCAGCATTAGCTGGAACTTCTAGCTTTGATCCAGAAATTTCTACTCAAGAAAAAACAATGGATCCAATATTAGATACAGTTATAAAACATATTCCAGAGCCAAATGTTGATGTTGATGGTGCTCTTCAATTTCAACCAGCACTATTAGACTATAATGACTTCGTTGGAAGAATAGGAATCGGATTAATAAAAAGAGGAAAAATAAAATTAAATAGTTTAGTTTCATGTGTTAGATTAGATGGAACAATTAAACAATTTAGAGTTCAAAAAATATTTGGATATTTAGGTTTAAATAAAATTGAAGTAAATGAAGCAAAAGCTGGAGATATAGTTGCCATAGCTGGTCTTCCTGATATTTCAGTTGGAGAGACAGTTTGTGAAGTCGGAAAAGAAGAAGCTTTAACACCACTTAGAATAGATGAACCAACATTACAAATGACTTTTGGTGTTAATACAAGTCCATTTAGTGGTCGTGAAGGAAAATTCATAACAGCTAGAAAAATAGAAGAAAGATTAATGAAAGAAACAGAAAGAGACGTATCATTAAAAGTTAAACAAATAGATTCAGAATCATGGATGGTTTCAGGAAGAGGAGAACTACACCTTTCAATATTAATCGAAAATATGCGTAGAGAAGGTTATGAATTACAAGTATCAAAACCACAAATAATCACTAAAGAAATTGATGGAGTAATGTGTGAACCATTTGAAGACGTTCAAGTAGATGTTCCAGAAGAATATGTAGGTAGTGTTATCGAATTACTAGGACTACGTGGTGGAAGTATGGAAAATATGGAAAGTCATGACAATCAATCAAGATTACTATATACTATTCCATCAAGAGGATTAATTGGGTTTATGACAGAATTTATGACTTTAACAAAAGGTTATGGAATTATCAACCATACCTTTAAAGAATATGCCCCAATGGTATCTAATGCTGTTGGAACAAGAAAAGCTGGAGTATTAGTTTCAATCGAAAATGGAAAATCAACAGCCTATGCCTTAGGAGCCTTAGAAGATCGTGGTATCATGTTTATTGAACCAGGAACAGAAGTTTACGAAGGAATGATTGTTGGTGAACATAGTCACGACAACGATTTGGCTGTAAATGTTATCAAAAGTAAAAATCTAACAAATACAAGAAGTGCTAATAAGGATCATACAGTAGTATTAAAACGCCCTAGAGAAATGAGCTTAGAAGTTTGTTTAGATTATATAAACGATGATGAATTAGTAGAAGTCACACCACAAACATATCGTTTACGTAAAAAAGTTTTAAATACAAACGAAAGAAAAAAATATGATAAAAGATAAAAACTTTCCAAACGGAAAGTTTTTTCTTTAATTTAATAAATAAATACTAATATTTAAATACCCGGCAAATAAAACCCATAATAAATAAGGAATTTGTAAATAAGCTGCCAATTTATCAATTTTCATAAACTTGATAATCATAACTATAATTAAAATAGCTAATAAAATCAACCAAATAAAAGCGAATAAACGCCATTTAAAAACAAAGAAAAATATAGACCATAAAGCATTAACAAAAAGTTGAACATAATAAACAAAAGGAATACTATTTTTTTTAGATATTAAATAAGCCGAAATACCCATAAGAACATATAAAATACTCCATACAACAGGGAAAATAAAAGCTGGTGGAGCTAATATAGGTTGATTTAAATTTTTATAATCATTAAAAGGTATCATAATCAAAGCTACAATTCCTCCAATAATTAAGGGTATAAAAATATTAATAAATAACCTTTTATAATTCATATAACCTCCTATTAAATTATTATTCTAATAAAAATAAATTATTATTCAAAGATTTGTATAATATATTAACTATTTTATCAAAATAATCATATGGAAAAAAATAATACATATCATTTTAACAGGGAGGGAAACATGAATAAAAAAATAATAATTGGAATTATAGGGTTAATTTTAGCTGTCATACTAATTATCTTTATTGTAAATAATAAAAATAAAGAAGATATAGAAGAGGAATTAGAAACAAATGAAATAACCGCAACAGTTTTGTCAGTTTCAAGTGATACATTAACCGTTCAAGATAAAGATGATATAATTTATACATTTAATGATTTTAATTCTGATGAAGACTTAGTAGCTGGTGAAAGTTTAAGCATAAGTTATACTGGATATTTAGATAAAGATACAGAGTATCAAAGTGCCTCAATTGTAAGATGTGCGAAATTAGAAGATAGCGATGTTAATGCAATGATGGAAGATAAAAGTGCTTTTAGTGCCTTTTATAAACAAGCCGCAAAAAAATTAAAAACAATGACCCTTAAAGAAAAAATAGGTCAAGTTCTTTTAGTCGGAGCACCAGAGACAAATCAAGCAGAGTTATTAAAAGATAATCCATATAGTGGATATATATTGTATAAAAGAGATTTTGATAATAAAACTGCAAGTCAAGTAAGAAGACATATAAATAACTTACAAAATAGTTCTGATATACCACTTTTAATTGCAGTAGATGAAGAAGGTGGCAAAGTAGTTAGAGTAGGAAGTAATCCCAACTTAATTGACGCACCATTTAAATCACCACAAGAATTATATAAAGATGGTGGAATGGATGCAATTAAAAATGATACAAAAAACAAAAGTAGAATTTTAAATAATTTAGGAATAAACTTAAATTTAGCACCAGTAGTAGATGTGGCCGATCCAAATGCTTACATATATTATAGGACAATAGGTGAAAATACAGAAGTAACTTCACAGTATGCTAAAACAGTTATAAATGCTAGTAAAGGCACAGGAGTATCATATACTTTAAAACATTTCCCAGGTTATGGAAATAACGCCGATACACATCAACAGCAAGCAACAGATGATAGATCATATGACGATATTTTAAAAAATGATATACCACCATTTACAGCAGGAACAAATGCGGGAGCCGAAGCTGTATTAGTAAGTCATAACATTATAAAAAGTATAGACCCAAATGAACCGGCATCACTTTCAGCAAGTGTACATAACCTACTTAGAAATACCGTTGGATTTAGTGGAATTTCTATTACCGATGATTTATCAATGACAGGAGTAAAAGATGATAACGCCTTAGTAAAAGCACTCTTAGCTGGAAATGATCTATTAATAGTTACAGACTCAACCAATAGTATAGATAAAATCAAAACAGCAGTTCAAAATGGTAGTTTAGATGAAAAGGTAGTAGATAAAGCAGCTTTAAGAGTAATTGCATGGAAATACTATAAAGGATTATTAAATACAAAATAAATGAACTAAAATTTAGTTCATTTTTATTTCCAAAAAACATATCATAAAATGGAGGTAAAAAATGTATAGTATTGATCAAATTTTATTAGCTGCAAGCATGTTAGGGATTAAATTTGATAAATTCACTTTAGATGATTTAATAACAGGAATTAATATTGAATTAGAGCATGGTTTAGTAAGTCCAGCAACAAATGTAACCAACGATAACTTAATATTAACCATGAAAATAGCTTTAGCACATTTAAATGAATTTCCAGATTATTATAATAAAGAATATGGATTACCAGCATTAGAAGAACAATTAAAAAGAATAAATAAAAAATCTTAAATTTTAGACTTTAAAACAATTCCTTTGTTTCTTAATAACCGAACCCTATTTTGCACACCCATAATAGTTCTATTCAAATAAGCTGCTATATCAGCAGTTTTTTTAATCATATAAAATTTAATTAAGTAATCATCTTCTTCTTTATCCCATCGCCCCTTTATCTTATGACATCCTAATCTATTAGCCCTATGTGTAATAGAAGAAAATGTCCTATCTAATTCATTTGCTATCCAAAGTGGGCCCTTTTCCTTGTAGTATTTAATAACAAAAGCATCTTCTTTTTTATTCCAATGATTACTACGATATATACCTAAACAATTTGCCTTTTGTCTACATGATTCCTTAGTTCTATGCAAATGATTTGCTACCCATATACTACCTTTTTTCGGGTAGTGTTTTTTTAAAAATAATTCATCTTCTTCAGTCCATTTATTTACATAAAAAGTAAGATTAGATTTACTTGCATACTTTCTGTTTCTAGAAAAATTAATATAATAATCTTTTAATTTTTTATCATTCAAAGTATCATAATATTCAAAAAAAGAAAGCCAAGGGTTATACCGCTCAGTATAATTATCAAAATTATTTAAAAAATCTAAAACAAGTTCTTCAATATTTTCTTGTGAATATTTTATTCTAAGAAGTGGAATAGCATATTTTTTACAAAAATTATTTTTAATCTGATCATGCCTTTGAGTTCTATGTAAAACCTCTATAGAAGAAATCTTACTATCACCATATAAAGATGATGCAAAAAAATGTTGCGATCCATCAAATTCTATTAAACCAATCAAATTATTCATTTGTATATCTTCATAAATTGCAAAATCAAAATAAAGCATCTTCTTATCGACACATTTTTCAAAACCAACTTCCTGTTTATAAATAACTTTGTTTTCATCCAAAATAGATTTAATTTTTAAAACATAAGAACTATATTTTTTAGTATAAGAAATTTTTAATCTATTAGCTAATCTAGTACAAGCATCCATATCTTTATTAGGAATTAATTCAGCAACATATTTTCCAATAAGCGGATAATATTTTTTTAAAATAATAATATCTTCTTTACACCATAAATTTTCATTAATATACTTTATTCCATTTTTTCTTGCATAATTTCTACAAGTCACATGAGATCTATTTAAATGTTTTGAAACCCATAAACCACCTTTAGTAGGATAATGTTTTTTCAAAAAATTCTTTTCCTCTTTAGTCCATAATTTAGGACGTTTAAGTTTAAGAATAGCAGCTTTACTTTTAATCGCTGTTTCTGTTCGATTTAAAGCCTTAGCTACATATTCAATTCCTTCTTTCGGATAATGTTTTTTAATAAACTTAATTTCATCTTCAGTCCATAAACTAGTGTTATTATATTTAACTCCTAAAACAAATGCTCTTGTAAGACAAGTTTCTTTATTTCTACCAAGAATTTCACTAACTTTTTTTCCTCCATATTTTGGATAATACTTTCTAATAACATCATCATCTGATTGCTTCCATCTATAGCTTCTTTTAAGATTTAAAAAACCAGCCCTATGAATACAAGCCTTTTTTGTCCTATTTAATTTTTGGCAGCACCATAAGGCTCCATTATCTGGATAATATTTTTTTAGAAAATTATCTTCTTTAATAGTCCAATTTTTATATTTTATAGGTACTTTTTTTGATATCTCACCATTTTTAAGTCTAATATGATATAATCTGCCACGACAAGCATTAGGCGTTCGGTTTAATATTTTAGCTATATCTTCATATTTTAATTTATTATAACAATTTATTAAAATTTTATCTTCTTTTAAAGTCCAATTTTTGTCTGCATTTATACTTTTCTTAATCGTTTTTCTTTTATAATTTCCCATACTAATACTCCAATTAATATTTTACATTAAAATATGAAAAAGAACACTATAAAGTGTTCTAGATTACATATAAATGGTGCAATACCAAAATTAGTAAAAGTATTAAAAAATTTTTAAGTTTCCCCACAGAATGACTAATATTTTAATAGAAAAAGTTAAAAATTACTACATATCTTTTAATTTTTCGAAAATTGGAACATTACCTTTATAACTTTTTGGAGATATTGGACTTGGATGATAAATAGGCAATATTTTATATCCGTTTACTTCATATATGTTACCAACAACATCTGAAAATTTATCAAATTTAAAATTAAGTAAATTTCTAGTTGGAAATTCTCCTAAGGTAATAATTAATTTAGGATCTAATATCTTTAATTGCTCTAACATTATATTTTTACAATTGCTAGAACAAATTTTTAAGTTTTTTCTTTCAAGTGGATAACACTTAACTGATTCTAAAAAGGTTGTTTTAAAAATATCTTTATCAATAATATCAAACAACTTTTGTAATACAACCCCGCTCGGTAATACTTTGCCATTTGTATCACACCATAATTTATGACTTTTTCTCCATCCATTATTAGCAGGAGCTTCTCCAACTAAAACTATATCATTATTTTTTCCTAAAAATACTGTTGCATCATTTGGAAATTTATCTACTAATTTATTACAAGAGTTACAAGAATATACTTTTTCATCAACTTGTTTTAATAACATCTTTATTAATCTTAATTTTAATGCGCTATATCTATTGGCTGTATCATCAGTTAATATATTTTCTCTATCGATGATTTGGTAATTCTTATATTCTATTTTGTAATCAAATTGATTTGAAGTTAAATCTATAATCTTATTTTCTACCATATTAAAGTAATGACTAATTTCATCAATATAAATCAGACAAATATCTCCACCAAAATAATCATTAATAATTAGAGATATTATTGCAGACATGCCAAAACATTGACCTTGAACTTTAGGATAACATAAATCTTTTGAATAACAATTTAATAATAATCTTTGAATATTTTCTATATTCACAATAACACCCCATCACATTAAAGCCTTAATCTATAAGTATTATATCAAATAAACATTAATGTGTCTTTGGTGTTATTTGATTTTCTTTTGAAAACTATTAACAGTTATTGAAGTGATACTTATACCTTTATTAAAGAAAAAAGTCCATAATATCAAAAATTATGAACTTTTGCTTTTAAACACACAAAAGTGTGCGTAAATTTTAATATGGGGCGATTTAAAATCAATGTAAGCTGTGATTAAATATTTCTTTCTAAATTAATAATATCATTTATCTTATTATCTATCAATAATTTAATAAAGGATTTGTTTAAAAACTACTTTATTTGTTCTTCCTCAGTAATAGTTTTATTTTTTATATGATATTCTATTTTGTTTTCTTTACAAAAATCTATAACTTTATAAGCTAAATCGTTATAATATTTTTTATAATCTTTATATTCAGAAACTTTTTTATTATAGTGTAGCCTTCCAAATATAATTTTATCAGCAAAAGAAACAGCTTCTAAAATTTCATTAAAATCTTGTTCTATAAAATTTGGAGTTGGATAGGGTTCAATACTTACCCATGTTTTACAGCCCTTATCATGTAAATATTTTAAACTTTTAATTCTATCCATATATGGTGCTGATCCTGGTTCCATTTTTTTTCTAAATTCTTCATTCAACGAAATTAAAGTTATCCCATAACTATTATCTTTGCTTAAATTAGCCAATTCTTTTGGTAAAACTCCTTTAGTTAAAGCTGTACATGGAATATTATAACTATTTACTAATTTTAATATTTCTATAGATAAATTACAAATATCATCATATTTATACATAAAAGGGTCAGTAGTGAAACATAGATGAACACTTTTAATTTTATGCTTTAATTTCGGTAATTCTTTTGTTAATAATTCAACAGCATTATTAACAATAATTGGATTAATCCAATTATTATAATTTTTCACTTTACCAAAACGACGTGCCATCATAAAAGCATAGCAAGGATACATACATCCATGTGAACATCCTTGCACATGATTAATTGTATAATCACCATATTCTACTCCTGTTTTATATAAAAGAGATTTCCTACTCAATGATTCATTGCAATTCATAAATTAAAACCTCCTCTATTTTACTACATATTATACCATACTTTTATCTTTTAATATATACCTTTCTACTCTTTTTACTAATGCCCATGTTTTTGGGTTATCATTGCTAATTAATAAAAGCAATAAAAACAAAGGAGAATTTCTACTATTTTTCAATACTAAATAATTTTCTGAAACATATGGAAAAATTTCTTTCATTTTTTTATATATAAACTGTTGAACATCTCTTGGTGATACTTTTTCAAATTCAGTACAATCAAATATATTTAATTGAGTATTTTCAAAATATAATTTTTCTTCCCATGAATCGTCACCTAAACATCTATTCAATACATTTTTCCAATCACCACTAATATTTTTATCTTTTTTTAGCATCCTATTTATTGCATGAAATGGAAATAAATACCAAACATCAAATGCTTTAGTACAAGAAATTTTCTCTAATGTATTAAAATCCAATTGTGTTGCATAAGGATCAATAAAAAGAACACCTCTACTAAATTGCCAATTAATTTTACTAATTATTTTGGGTAGGGCAACATTGCAATCTTCATTATAAATGTGAATATTTAATTCAGGATAACAATCAACAATTTTTTTTAATTGTTGAAAATTCTTTTTGTTTTTTTCTATAAAATGATATTCATCAAATTTGTTTTCTAAATTAAGGGCCATAATTGTTGAACCATTTATTTTTGATGAATCTGAAAATTCTATTTCCCCACTTCCTGCAAAGCAATCAATATATATTTTTTTAAATTTCCTATTTTTTAATGCAGTCATATAAAAATTTAAATAATCTTCAAGTACATTTAATTTTTGCTTGGTCCACTCTCCACCAAATTTATTCATATATTCCTCCTTTTGCCAAAAAAGGCCAGCACAAACAACATAAAGTCCGTACTAGCCCTTTAACTAACTCAAGTATATCAGATATTTCAACAAATTTCTACATTTTTCCAAACAAAAAAACGAACTATATTCCATAGTTCGTTTTATTATTATAAATGGGGCGCTGTGTGGGGATCGAACCCACGCGTGTCGGAACCACAATCCGATGTGTTAACCACTTCACCAACAACGCCATTTACAAAGTATATTTTAACAGTTATTTAGTTTTTTTTCAAGTATATTCTTATTATTTGTAAATTTTTTATTATTAAAGCTTTTCAAAAACTAGTGTAGCTTGGATTCTATCTCCACCAAGTAAACCAGAACTTCCAGCAGAAGTAGTACTAATTGTATGTAATCTATAACCTTTTTTAGCTTGTTCATTTATTACATTTTCTAATTGTGATAAATTCCCAGAACCAGTTCCAATAAACTTTTCTTTAAGTGTTACCTGTAAAACAACATATTGCATAAATAATTCCTCCTCATTTAATAAACTATATTCAAAGTATACAATATGTCTTATTTAAAAGTCAATAAATATAAACTCATGTGATAATAACCCATACTATTTTTGCCCAAAAACATAATATAAATTGAAGGAGGGTAATTAGATGAATAACTATTCAAATATGGGAGGTTTTATGATGAATGAATTTCCAATAAATTATATGCAAAATATGCCAGGGCAAAACGAGATTTTCCCACAAGCAACACCAGCTTTAGTAAATGATGATAAACAATTAACTAAAAGATTGTCAAAACAAGCTGGGGACAATATGAATTTTAATAAATGTGATTTTAATGGAAAAACAACCCCTAATAATTTATATGATGTTTATAACGGATTTATTAGAGGAAATATGTTTCCAGACTTATATAATCAATACAAACTTACTAGACCATATGATGTAAAACCAATGAATCAGCAAGCAGAACTACTTACAAAAGTTGATGCATATTCATTTGCTGCTCATGATCTTAATTTATATTTAGATACTCATCCAAATGATCAAGAAATGATTGAATTATTTAAAGAATATGTACAAGATAAAGAAAGAGCAATAAAAGAATATGAAACCAAATTTGGGCCGCTTTTTGTAGATGATAGCATGACATCTCCATGGGCATGGAATGACCTACCATGGCCTTGGGAAAATTAGTAAGGAGGAATTAATAATGTGGAAATATGAAAAAAAATTACAATATCCTGTTAATATAAAAAAAAGAAATTTAAATATGGCTAAATGTATACTAACACAATATGGTGGACCTGCGGGAGAGTTAGCAGCCGCTTGGCAATATTTAGATCAAAGATATAATATGCCAGATGATAGAGGGAAAGCTTTACTAACAGATATTGGAACTGAGGAACTAGCCCACGTTGAAATTATCAGTGCTATGGTTTATCAATTAATGAAAGGAGCAACTAAAGAAGAATTAAAAGAATCAGGATTAGATGGCCAATATGCACAATTTGGAAAAGATCTATTTCCAGCAGATGCATTTGGCAACCCATTTAGCATGACATATATTAAAGTTGCTGGAGATTATATAGCTGATATTGAAAGTAATATGGGAGCAGAACAAAGAGCTCGCGCTACTTATGAACATCTAATGGACTTAACAGATGATCCAGATGTTTTAGGACCACTAGCATTCTTAAGAGAACGTGAAATCATTCATTATCAAAGATTTAAAGAGTTGCGTAATTATTATTTAAAAATGAAAAAATAAATACTTGATTTCAAGTATTTTTTTAATTAGTTATTCCATAATAAAAAAAGGTGATAATATGAAAAAAATATTAATACTATTAATTCCCTTTATTATAGTAGGATGTAGTTCTAACAATCTAGAAATAAAAGGAAATATAACAGAAATAAAATATAATAATACCAATATTTTAAAAACAGAATTTAAAAACATCAAAAAACTAATAAACACAACTTACAAAGAAAAATCAAAGACAAAATTAAATAACAAACTAACAATAAAAACAACAGACGACATTTATTATTTCACAGTTTCCAATAAATATTTAGAATATAAAGGAATGAAAGAAAAAAACCCAAAACTAAACACTTATTTACAATCCTTAACACAAAAATATACAGACGATAGCTTTTATACCATAGATTATATGAAAAACTATGACGCAAATAACGATGAAGGAACAATATTGCTAGATAAAACATCAAACTACATTATTATAAACCTAGGAGAAAAGGTAAGAAATTTAAAAATTAACGAAATTGAGGAAGAAAACAATCAATTTAAAGACATAAACCTCGTTTATAGTAAAAGCAATGTAAAAGATGATAAAATAATCATCAGAAAAAGTATAAATTATGATGCTCCAGATATAAGAATTTCCTTTGAAACCGAATATAATTACTTAGTATCAATTATACCAACATATAATTTAGAAAAAGAACAAGTAGAATTCAAAACCACCTTTGAAGCAAAATAAAATTATGCATTTATAATTAAAATGTGTTATTATTAAAAATAGAAAAGTAGGTAATAACATGAAAAATAAAAACACATATTTAATAACATTTTTAATAAGCATAATACTATTAACTTTAACAACTTATTATAAAGAAGATTTAAAACAAGTAATAAATAATAATCAAAACGAAACATATAATATATCAAACATTCCAGATTATAATGGAAGATCATATGTAACATTAAATAATAATGTACCAAATTTTACCGAAGAAGACTTAAAAAAAGATACATTTGAAAATTATAGTGATTTAGATTATTTGCAAAGATGTGGTGTGGCTTTTGCTAAAGTAGGGAAAGAAACTATGCCAACAGAAAAACGTGGTAGTATAGGAATGATAAAACCAAGTGGATGGCACACAGTCAAATATGATATAGTTGATGGAAAATACTTATATAATAGATGTCATCTCATAGGTTATCAACTAACAGGTGAAAACGCTAATGAAAAAAATTTAATAACCTGTACAAGACATATGAATACAAAAGGAATGCTAGAATTTGAAAATGCAGTCGCAAAATATGTTAAAGAAACAAATAATCATGTATTATATAGAGTAACTCCAATATTTGAAAATGATAATCTTCTAGCTAAAGGAGTTCAAATAGAAGCCCAATCAGTAGAAGATAATGAAATAAGCTTTAACGTATTTGTTTATAATGTACAAGAAAACATAGAAATAAATTATGCCAATGGAGATAGTAAATTAAGAGCTTAAATAGCTCTTTTTTCATTAAAATAAAAAGGTAAACGTGGTATAATTAAATAAAAAGATGTAGGAGGAAAAGTATGATAGATAATATTCAAAAAGAAGATCTAATAATAACCACAAGTCATATAAAAAAAACACTTCTAAAAGAAATATCAAAAACAAAAAAAATTCTTGACGTAAAAATAATAACCTTAGAAGAATTTAAAAATAAATATTTCGGAACATATAATGAAAAAGCATTATACTTTTTAATGAAAGAATATAATCTAAAATATGATATTGCCAAAGAATATCTAAAAAATATCTTTTTTAACATTCCCCTTATAAAACCATACTATGAAAAATTAAAACAAGAAAACTTATTAATAGAAAACAAACAATTTAAAAAAAATATTAAACACATAACACTTATAGGAATAGAAAATATTGATCCATACATTTTAAAAGAAATAAAAAAATATGATCATAATATTATAAAAGAAAAAACAAATAATTATAAACCCAAAGTATTAGAGTTTGAAACTCAAACTGAAGAATTAGTATATGTAGCAACTAGTATATTAAAAGATCTAAAAACGATGGATATAAACAACATATGTGTAGTAAATATAGATAGTGAATACGAAAATGAATTAAATAGAATATTTAAATTATTTAAAATTCCTGTTAGTAGAAAACAAGAAAATAAAATATATTCAACCAAAACAGCCAAAATCTTTTTAGATAATTTAATAAAAACAAAAGATGTAAAAAAATCATTAGAAAATTTGCCTCAAAATGATATATATAATCAAATAATAAGTGTTTTAAATAAATATATTTTTGTAAATGAAATAGACCAAACATTTATAGATATAATAAAAGCCGAATTAAAACACACCAATAAAAAAACAGATACCATAGTAGATGCAGTCAAAATAATAAATATAGATCAAATTACAAATCCAAACAAAAAATATTATATGATAGGATTTAATCAAGGTTTAATCCCACATATTTATCAAGATAATGATTTACTATCAGATAAAATAAAAAAAGAACTTGGAATTATCACCTCAGAAGAAAAAAACAAACAAGAAAAAGCAAAAATAACAAACAAAATAAAAACACTGCCAAATTTAGTAATAACCTATAAACTAAAAGATACATTCAACACTTATTATCCATCTCCTATAATTAAATATTTAAATTTAGAAGTAATAAAGCAAAAAAACAATAACTTAATTTATTCAAATGATTATAATAAACTTTTATTAGCTAATTTATTAGATAACTATATTAACTACAATGAAAAAGATGAAGACTTAAATATTTTATATGCAAATTATCCTAACTTTGAATATTCTACTTATGATAATCAATATCAAAATATAGATAAAAATGAATTAGCAAATTACCTAAAAAATCATCTAACACTTTCATATTCTAGTATGAATAATTATTACTTATGTCCATTCCGTTTTTATATTCAAAATATTCTAAAATTAGATCCTTTTACCGAAACATTCCCAACACTAATAGGTAATTTATTCCATTATTGCCTATCACATATGTATGAAGAAAACTTTGATTTAGAAAAATATTATAGCCAGTTTTTAAATGATAAAGCATTAAATCCAAAAGAAAAGTTTTTCTTAAAAAAACTATATAACCAATTAAAAGAAGATATAGAAGTAATAAAGTGGCAAGATAAACACACTAAATTTAATAAAAAATCCACAGAAAAAACAATATTCATTAATAAGAAAAAAAATCTTTCTGTAAAATTTATGGGAATAGTTGATAAAATAAATACCATGCAAAAAGATGGACAAACATATAGTGTGATTATTGACTATAAAACAGGAAATATACAAACAAATTTAGATAACCTTAATTATGGATTAAACATGCAACTTCCAACTTATGTTTATTTAATAAAAAAAGGTTTAAATGATAAATGTAAAATTGCTGGATTTTATCTTCAAAAAATATTACATAATCAAAAACTAGAAGATAATAATAACATCAATGAAAATTTAAAATTAAACGGTTATACAATAAATAATCAGACTATCATCGAAGATATCGATGATACATATCAAAATAGTGAAATAATCAAAGGTATGAAACAAACAAAAAATGGATTTTATGCGTACACAAAACTAATAAACGAAAATGAAATAGATAAATTAATTAATATTGTGGATAAAAAAATAGATGACGTAATAGAAAAAATAGAAAATGCTGAATTTAACGTAAATCCCAAAAGAATAGAAAATAAGTTAATAAGTTGCGAGTACTGTAAATTTAAAGATTTGTGTTTTAAAAAAGAAGAAAATATAACAAACTTGCAAACCAAAAAATTCCAAGATATTATTGGAGGTGATAATAATGCCTAATTGGACTAAGGATCAAAGTGATGCCATTTATAAAAAAGGAACTAATATCATAGTATCTGCTGGAGCCGGAAGCGGAAAAACCGCAGTCTTATCAGAAAGAGTATTAAATCACCTAAAAAATAAAGTTTCTGCCTCTAATCTTTTAATCTTAACATTTACAAACGCTGCTGCTGCAGAAATGAAAGAAAGAATTAGAAATAAAATAATTCAAAACATATCTCTTGAAGATCAATTAGATAAAATAGATTCCGCAGATATTACAACATTTGACGCATACGCTTTAAAACTAGTTAAAAAATATAGCCATCTATTAAATATTTCTAAAGAGGTAACTATTATAGAAGATAGTATAATTAAATTAAAAAAGAAAGAAATATTAAATTTAATTTTTGAAGAATATTACCAAAGTAATAATAAATTATTTGATAAATTAATAAATGATTTTTGTCTAAAAGATGATAAAGAAATATTTGAAACAATTCTTAATTTAAATAGTAAATTAGATAATGTATATAAAAAAAGGCAATATTTAGAAAATTATATATCAAATAATTACAATGAAGAAAAAATAAATTTTTATATAGATGAATATCAAAAATTTTTAAAAGAAAACATTCAAACAATAGAAAAACAACTAAAAAATTTAAGTTACTATGTAGAAGGAACTTACATTACAAAATTAGAAGAAACTTTAAAACCCTTATTTAATTCAACAGATTATGAAGAAATAAAACGAAACATACCAAAATTACCAAATCTTCCGAAAAACAGTCAAGAGGAAGCAAAAAACATAAAAAAAGAAATTTCTAATATTTTAAAAAATTTAAATCAATTAGTAACTTATGAAAATATTGAGGCAATAAAATCTTCTCTTATTAATACAAAAGATTATGTTCAAATAATTATAGAAATAATTTTAAAATTAGATAAAATGATAAATGAATATAAAAACGAAGAAAATGTTTATGAATTTATTGATATATCCCAAAAGGCTATTCAAATATTAGAAGAAAACGAAGAAATTAGACAAGAATTAAAAGAAAAATACTATGAAATTTTAATCGATGAATATCAAGATACAAATGATCTTCAAGAAAAATTCATTTCATATATAGAAAATGAAAATGTTTATATGGTTGGTGATATAAAACAATCAATTTATCGTTTTAGAAATACCAATCCATTACTATTTAAAAATAAATATGATCTTTATTCCCAAGAACAACAAGGAATAAAAATAGATTTAACTAAAAACTTTAGATCTAGAAATGAAGTTTTAGATGGAATAAATCAAATATTTAATCAAATAATGGATAACACAATTGGTGGAGCTGATTATAGTAAGACCCATCAAATGGTATTTGGTAATCAAGCTTATAATAATGTAAATAAAGAAAAGTATAATCTGGAAATTTTAAACTACGAAAAACAAGAAGATAGCATCTATTCAAACGAAGAAATTGAAATATTTACGATAGCTAAAGATATCAAAAACAAAATAGAAAACAAATACCAAATAATGGATAATAAAACATTATCTTCAAGAAGCGTAAATTATAATGACTTTGTTATCTTATTAGATAGATCTTCTTCATTTGATAAATATAAAAAAATATTTGAATATTTAAATATTCCCTTAACAATATATAAAGATAAAGCCATTACAAACTCAATTGATATTTATCTTATAAAAAATATTATAAATTTAATAATCAATATTTATAAAAATAATTTTGATGAAAATTTTAAATATTCATTTGTTTCAATTTCTAGAAGTTATTTAATAAATTCTTCCGATAAAGAAATTTTCCACAGTATAAAAAATGAAAGTTATAAAGAAATGCAACTTTACCAAAAATGTGAAAATTTATCTAAAAACATTTTAGAAATGACCACTAAAGAATTGATAATTAAAATCATAGATGAGTTTAATTTTTATCAAAAACTAATAAAAGAGAGAAATATCAACGAACATATAACTATTATAGATTCCATTGTCAAAATAGCTAATAGTTGTGATAAATTAGGCTATAGTCCATTTGAGTTTAATGACTATCTTAAAGAAATATTAGAAGAAAAAATAGATATAAAGCTATCATTAAATAAAGGACAAACTAATTCTGTAAAAATTATGACTATTCATGCTTCAAAAGGTTTAGAATATCCTATATGTTACTATAGTGGATTATATAAAAAATTTAATATAGCTGATCTAAAAGAAAAATTTTATTTTTCAAATAAGTATGGAATTATTTCACCATATTATAAAGATGGACTAAAAAATACTATTTTAAAAACACTTTTAAAAAATGACTATATTAAAGAAGAAATATCTGAAAAACTAAGATTATTTTATGTTGCCCTAACAAGAGCTCGTGAAAAAATGATTATAGTAACATCATTAAAAGAAAATATTCTATCATATAATGATAACGGAATAATTGGTGATGATATAAGATTAAAATACATGTCATTTAAAGAAATATTAGATTCGATTTATAAAGTTATAGAAAAATATATAGTAAATATTGATATAGAAAAATTAAATTTAACAAAAGATTATAATTTATCAAAATTAGTAGACTTAAAAATAAATTCAAATCAATTACCACTAAAAGTAGAAGAAAAACAATATGAAAGCAAAATAATGAAAACAGAAAGTTTTTCCAAAAAAACTGACGAATTATATAATAAAAATCAAATAAAAAATATAGAATTTGGACTTAAATTACATAATATCTTGGAAAATATAGATTTTAAAAATCCTGATTATTCTAATTTAAATGAATTTGAAACAAACAAAGTCAAAGCATTAATAAATAATAATATTTTTAAAAACGCTCAAAAAATTTATAAAGAATATGAATTCATATATGAAGAAAATAATGAAGAATATCATGGAATAATTGATTTGTTAATAATTAAAGAAAATGAAAATATAATAATTGATTATAAATTAAAAAACATAGAAGATAAAGCCTATTTAAAACAATTAAATGGATACAAAAATTATATAGAGAAAATAACAAATAAAAATACAAATATATATTTGTATTCTATATTAAATGAAAAACTCCAAAAAATAAATTAAAGCTATACAAAAGGTATAGCTTTTAAAATATTTGAAACATTAATAATAGGAGGATATCTATGACCAAAAAAAATAAAAAAGAAATTGTTGGGATTATTTTAAACCAAAAAATAGATAATAAAGATAAAGAAGAGATTTTAGAAATGCTTGTAGACACCAATATTGCCGTTGATATAGATAAAGAAGAAGAACAAAATCGTACACTTGGAGAAAAAGTAGCCAGTAAAATTTCTAATATTGCTGGTAGCTGGTCATTTATATTTTGTTTTATATTCTTGTTATTTGTCTGGATTTTTGTCAATACAGCTATTTTAAAAGATAATAAATTAGATCCATATCCATTTATTTTACTAAATTTATTTTTATCATGCCTAAGTGCCGTTCAAGCTCCTATAATAATGATGAGTCAAAATAAAGAAGCCAAAAAAGATAGTTTAAGAAACAAAAATGATTATAAACTAGATTTAAAAAGTGAACTAATTTTAGAAGAATTACATAGGAAAATAGAACTTCTTATAAACAATCAAAACAGATTATTAAACATTTTAGAAAAAGAAGAAGATTAAATTTGACAAATATATATAAAATGATATTATATGTAGCCAAGGAGTTGAGCTAGTTATGGGAAATATTGAAAGAAAAAATTTTTATGAAAATCTATTTGCAAATGAAGATATATTTAGTAATTTAAGTGTAGAGCAAGTAGCAGAACTTTTTAATTGCAAAAAAGAAAATATAGGAACATGTATAGAAGATTTTGATAAAAATAAAATTTATATATATTTAGGCGATTTATACATCGATAATCAAAATATTAATATGGAAAATTTAAAATCATTGATGATAATTATAGGAAATGCAGATTTTTCTAAGTTAAAAAACGCAAAAGATTTAAGAAATTTACAAATAATAACAAATAATGCAAACTTTGAAAAATTAACTCATAGTGAAGGATTAGATAATATCCAAATCATAGGTAAAAATGCGAATTTTAAAAACTTAAAGTCTAGTAAATGTTTAGAGAATTTGCATATAATCGGTGGAGATGCCCATTTTGAAAAATCACATGATTCTAAGGGGCTAAAAAACTTAACAACAATAAGTGGTGATGCTCATTTTGAAAGCTTAGAAAATGCAAGAAATTTAACTAAACTAAGAACCATAAGTGGGAATGCTCACTTTGAAAGTTTAGAATATAGTAGAGGATTAAATAATCTACAAGTCATAGGGCAAGACGTAAACTTTTCAAGTTTAAAACATGCTAATTATTTAGAAAATTTACAATCAATAGTTGGAAATGCAAATTTTAAAAGTTTAGAACTTAGTGAAGGATTAGATAATCTACAAGTCATAGGCCAAGATGCAAATTTTCCAAATTTAAAATTTGCCACTGGTTTAAAGAAATTACAAATAATAGGAAGTAATGCTCATTTTGAAAGTTTAGTATATGCTGATGGATTAGATAATTTGCAAGTCATAGGCCAAGATGCTCACTTTGATAGTGTGGGTAAATTATGGAATTGTTTAAATAATCTAAAAATAATAGGCCAAGATGCTTATTTTCCAAGGACGTATTTGTTGGAAGACTCTTTACTAAAATTAAGTCAAATAGGAAAAGCTGCTCATTTTGAATCTCTAAACCTTGCTTGGGGATTAAAGAAACTAGAAACTATAGGTGGAGATGCCCATTTTGAAAAACTTGATTCTGGTAAATATATAAAAAACTTACAAATAATAGGCGGCGATGCTCATTTTGAAAGCTTGAAATTTATGCGACTAACCCATTTACAAACAATAGATGGTGCTGCCTATTTTCCAAACTTAAAAGGCATTGAAGTTTTAAAACTTCTTAAGCCGTGCTTACAAAATGAAGATTTGGATGAAATCAGAATAGATGGTCTTCTTCCTGAATATAAAATAAAAAAAGGCCTAGGAACACGTATGGTTGGATAATAAATAAACTAAAAAAATTAAATATAAAAAGTAAAATTTTAAAGACTTTTCAAAAAGTCTTTTTTCTTGAAAAAAACACTTTCACAAAGAAAGTGCTTTTCATTTTATATAGTTAGTTAAAACTAATTTTTAATTATCAATTTATCATCTTTAACATCGATAGTTATTGTAGAATTAATTTTAATTCTTTCTTCGATAATTGCATTAGCAATTAAAGTTTCAACATTTCTACTAACATAACGTTTAATAGGTCTAGCCCCATATTTTTCGTCAAAAGAATTATTAATAATAAACTCTTTAGCTTTATCAGTTATATCTAACTTTAATTTTTTATCAGTAAGACGATATTCAATTTCCTTAATAATTTTATCTAAAATATCATAAACAACTTTTTTATCTAAAGAATTAAAAATAATAATTTCATCAATACGATTAATAAATTCAGGTTTAAAAGTAGCTCTAAGTTCACTCATAACCATATTATTGCTATTTTCATTATTTTCTAAAATATATTCACTACCTAAATTAGAAGTCATAATAATAATAGTATTTTTAAAATCAACAGTACGACCTTGTGAATCAGTTATTCTTCCATCATCTAAAATTTGTAATAAAATATTAAATACCTCTTTATGAGCCTTTTCAATTTCATCAAATAAAATAATACTGTATGGATTTCTTCTAACTGCTTCAGTTAATTGTCCACCATCATCATAACCAACATATCCTGGAGGAGATCCAATAAGTCTAGCCACTGAATGACTTTCCATATATTCGCTCATATCAATACGAATCATATGACGTTCATCGTCAAAAAGTTCGTAAGCTAAAGATTTAGCTACCTCAGTTTTACCAACACCAGTAGGTCCTAAGAATATAAATGAACCAATAGGTCTATTAGGATCCTTAATGCCAGCCCTAGCTCTTATAATAGCATCACTAACTAGATGTAATGCCTCATCTTGTCCTTTAACTCTTTTAGCTAAATTCTCTTCTAAGTGAATTAGTTTATCACGTTCACTACCTACTAACTTACTAATAGGAATATTTGTCCATTTAGAAATAATAGAAGCAATAGATTCATCATCTACAACATCACTTAAAATAGAAGATTTATTTTCCTTTTTCAAAGCTGAAAGTTCTTTTTCTAATGCTGGTATAGTACCATGACGAAGTCTAGCTGCAGTTTCTAAATCATATTTAGATTCAGCATACTCTAAGTCCCTAGTAGCATTTTCAATTTCCTTTTTCTTGTTATTAATATTAATATTAATATTTTTTTCCTCTTCCCAAGCTTTTCTTAAATTAGATTCTTTTTCTTTTAAGGCTGAAAGCTTACCATTAATTTCCTCAATACGATTTTTAGAAAAATCATCTTTTTCTTTTTTCAAAGCCTCTTTTTCAACCTCTAACTGCATAATTTTTCTGGTTAAATTATCTAAAGCTGTAGGAACTGATTCAAGTTGTACTTTAATAGTTGCACATGCTTCATCAACTAAATCAATAGCCTTATCTGGCAAAAATCTATCAGTAATATATCTGTCAGACAAAGTAGCAGCAGCAATTAAAGCTTTATCTTTAATATTAACTCCATGATATACCTCAAAACGAGATTTCAAACCACGTAAAATAGTAATAGTATCTAAAACTGTAGGTTGTGAAACTTGAACCTTTTGAAAACGACGTTCCAAAGCTCCATCTTTCTCAATATATTTTCTATATTCATTAAGAGTTGTTGCTCCAATACAGTGGATTTCACCTCTAGCAAGCATTGGTTTAAGCATATTACCAGCATCCATAGCACCTTCTAAAGCTCCAGCACCTACAATCATATGAATTTCATCGATGAACATAATAATTTCACCATTAGAGTTTTTAACCTCTTTAAGAACTGCTTTTAGACGTTCTTCAAATTCACCACGATATTTAGCACCAGCAATCAAAGCCCCCATATCAAGTTCCCAAATACGTTTGTTTTTTAAACTATTAGGAACATCGCCTTTGACAATTCGCGCTGCCAATCCTTCAACAATAGCTGTTTTACCAACACCAGGTTCTCCAATTAAAACTGGATTGTTTTTTGTCTTCCTAGATAGAATTCTAGTAATACTTCTAATTTCTTCATCACGGCCAATAACAGGATCTATTTTGCCATCCATAGCCGCTTTGACAATATCACGTCCATATTTTTCAAGAACATTTTGTAAACCTTCTTGATATGCTTGTCTTTCATCCATAAAATCAACCTCCTTAAAAATCTAAAATAACTATACCACCATTTTTAGCACTTGTCAATAGTGAGTGCTAAAAGTATGATTTTATAATCATAGACAATTAAAAAAATTTTTGCTATACTCATAATATAAAATAAAAGGTGGGATAATCGTGTCGAATTTAAGTAATAAAACAGTAGTAATAATAGCTTTCTTATTAGTTATATCTGGTTTTTTATTATTAACAGGAGATTATTTAAAATCAAAAAAAGATAAAGCATACCAAAAAATAAGCGTTTCTTTATTTGTTGATCAAGATAATAAAATTCAAGACAACACACCACAGAATCTCGAAACGGAAGTAACACCACCAGAGCCTAATCCAAGCGGGTATATTGGTATATTAAAAATTAGTAAAATAAATTTAGCTCAAGGATTTTTTGATAAAAACCACAAAGATAACAATGTAGATAAAAACATAACAATCTTACCCCCTTCATCTTATCCAACCGATAAAAACGGTAACGTTATATTAGTATCACACTCAGGAAATAGTAGTATTGCTTATTTTAAACATTTATTTAAAATGCAAGTAGGTGATAAAGTCGAAATAGATTATCAAGGCAAAACCTATACTTATAAAATAAATAACATTTATAATGAAACAAAAGATGGAGACGTTACGATTTATAGAGATACAAATAAAAATACTTTAACCTTAATAACTTGTACTAAAAATGACAATACAAAACAAACTATATATATATCTTATTTAGAAAGCGTTAAATAAACAATTCATAGAAAATGGATTGTTTTTTTAAAAAAATGTATAAAAATATAACCCTTATGCATATAATATTAATGAGCCACTTTAAGCTTTAATATCAAGGCAAAAAGGTTGTTTTTAGACGACAAAAATCGACTGAATTTGACTAGATATAGCAAAAGTGCTAAAATAAGACCTGTTTTCTGATTTTGCAAGTAACAGGAGAGGGTGAAAATGAAAACAAACCACTCGATTAGGGCCAGTATTTTGGCCATAATCATAACACTACTAATCTCGACCTTTTCAAGGCCAGTTATAGTAGAAGCAAGAAGTATAAAAGATGTAAACTTTAAAAACCCATCATTAATTCCAAATGAGTTAAATATTAAATCAATAAGAAAAACAATAATAAAAGCTGAACCTAAATCAATTTTCCTTAAAATTGATGTAGAAGAGCTAAAACAAATAAAAAGAGCCGAAAAAAAGGCTTTAGAATTAGAAAAGAAAAAACAAGAAGAAGCAGCAAAAAAAGCTGAAGAAGAAAGACAAAATCAAGTAGTTTATGACGGTTTAAGTTATAAAATGCTTGTAGATAAGTTAAATAGATCATTAAATTCAACACTTTCAGGTAAAGGTGAAGCATTTGCTAACTATGCCTTAAAGTTAGGAATTGATCCATATTTAGCAGTAGCCATTGTATTGCATGAAACAGGTTGTAAGTGGAATTGTAGTACGCTTTTAAAACAATGTAATAACGTTGGTGGTATGAAAGGTTCACCAGGATGTAATGGAGGATCATATAAAGCCTTTTCAAGCCTTGAAGAAGGTATAGAAGCTTATATGAATAATCTTTATAATAACTATTATTCAAAAGGTTTAAAAACTCCAGAAACAATTGGGCCTAAATATGCCGCTAGTAACACATGGGTACAAAAAATAAATACTTATATAAACGAAATAAAAGCAAATTAAATTTTAATTTGTTTTTTTTTATATCTAAAAAGCCTTTAAATATAAGCACAAAAGTGACTAGACATCGATTTGACGCTAAAAAAACTATATGGTAAAATTATATTAGTAAAAGTAGGAGAGATGTAAATGAACCAGAATTATAAAGTATATAGTATTTTAGTGTTTGGTTTGATAACATCATTATTATTGCCACATATCGTGACATTTAATAGTGAACAAAATTTAAAAAACGAAACGCCTATCCAAAATATTAATTACTCTAGTAGTTCTAATAGCGTTGCAATAGCAGTGCCAGATCAAGCAGTTCCTGTGGCAGCTCCAAAACAAGAGCAACCAAAACAAGAAGAGCCTGTTAAACAAGAACAGCCAAAAATGCAACCAGCAGCGCCAGTAATAGAAGCAAAACCAATTGTTTTTGATGGCTTAACTATGGAAGAATTAACAAATAAACTTAATAGATCGTTACATTCAACATTATCAGGTACTGGAGCATCATTTGCCAAATATGCCGTTGAAATGGGCATTGATCCATATTTAGCAATCGGAATAGTTTTATTAGAAACAGGATGCAATGGTACATGTAGTAAACAAGTACAAGTATGTAATAACGTTGGTGGTATGAAAGGTTCACCAGGATGTAATGGGACATCTTATAAATATTTTGAATCTTTAGATGCCGGAATTTATAGTTTTATGGTTAATTTAAAAACAAATTACTATGATAAAGGTTTAACAACCGCTGAATTAATGAATAAAAAATATGCTACAAGTCAAACTTGGGCAACAAAAGTTAATAGATATGCTAATCAAGTAAAAGCAGCTTAAAAACACCTTATGGTGTTTTGTTTATAAAATAAAAAAGGGTGTGATAGAATGCAAAAAGGGTGTCCGAAATGTGGAAGAATGGTAAATCCATCTTTAGACACTTGTCCATATTGTGGGTATAATTTCCAAGAAATAAATCAAGTTTTTAATAAATTTGCCGATACAAAATTTATTGAAGACGAAAAATATGCCGGATTTGTTAGAAGAATGATTGCTGGAACATTTGACTTATTTTTTACTATCCTATTATCAGCAGTAATATTATCAGCTATTCATCAATGGTTATTCAAAATTACAAAAGAAAATATATGGGTTTTTGCAATTATCTTTGTAATTGTATATTTAATATATAACTGCATCATGGAAATGATTAATTGGCATGGAACATTAGGAAAACATATTGTTGGTATTGAAGTAGTAGATGAAAGTGAAAATACCCTAACATTTAAAAAATCATTCATGAGAAATGTATCAAAAGTTTTAAATATCATTACTTTAGGTATAGGGTTTATAATGTGTGCTTTGCCACCAAGAAAACAATCTCTTAATGATAAAATAGCCCATACATGTGTTATTAATAATATTAAAATGAATGATAATGAAGATTTAAATTATGCAAATCCATTAATAAGATTATTTGCGTTTATTGTTGATATATTAATAATTATGCTTATAATTTATGCTATATATTGGCTTAGTAATTTCACCATCGAAAAATTAACAAACACAGCTCCAGAAGTTCTTAATGTAGCTTTAAGTACTAGAGTAATTGTTTACTTTTTAGTAGGAATTTTCTATTTTCCAATTAGCGAAACTCGCACTGGATCAACATTTGGAAAAAGTATTTTTAAATTAAAAGTGACAAATACAAATGGTGAAATAATTAGTTTTGTAAGATCATTTTTAAGACAATTTTTAATTGTAATAGATATTCTAAGTTTAGGATTCTTAATGGCCCTAATAACCAAGAAAAAACAAACAGTTAAAGATTTAGCAACCCAAACAATTGTTATAAATCGTTAAAAGGCAAATTTTTTTGCCTTTTATTATGGCTATAAAATATCATTATCTTTAAAAAAAATCAAAGATATGATAAAATGAATATGTGTAAATAAGCTAAAGGAGGAATTTTATGTGTGGCTTCGTAGGATACATTAACAAAGAAAAAGACAAAAAAGAAAACATCAAAAAAATGGCAGATTTAATAGCCCATCGTGGACCAGATTCAGATGGATACTATTATGATGATCAAATCGCTTTAGCTTTTAGACGCCTTAGTATTATCGATTTAGAAGGCGGAAGTCAACCAATTTATAATGAAGATAAAACGAAAGTCATCGTTTTTAATGGTGAAATATATAACTATTCCTTATTAAAAAAGCAACTAATAAAAAAAGGCCATGTTTTTACTACAAATACTGATACCGAAGTACTTCTTCATGGTTATGAACAATGGCAAGAAAAACTTTTAGATAAAATAAGAGGAATGTTTGCCTTTGTTATATATGATATTAAAACAAAAGAACTGTTTGCTGCAAGAGATTTTTATGGAATAAAGCCGTTTTATTATGCCCAAATGGAAGATACCTTTTTATTTGGATCAGAAATAAAAAGTTTTTTAATCCATCCAAACTTTAAAAAAGAATTAAATGAAAAAATGTTAGAATACTATTTAACATTTCAATATAGTGCTGGTAAAGAAACATTCTTTAAAAATGTCTATAAATTAATGCCTGGCCATTATTTAAAATATAAAAATGGAAAATTAACAATAAAAAAATACTATGAAGTGAAATTTCATGAAGATAATACAAAAACATATGAAGAATGGAAAGAAGGATTAAAAGAACGTCTTACGGACTCTATAAAAGCTCATAAAATAAGTGATGTTGAGGTAGGATCCTTTTTATCAAGCGGTGTAGACTCTTCATACGTTGCTGTTAGTAGTAATGTAGATAAAACATTCACAGTTGGATTTAACAATGAAAAATATAGCGAAATAAGTTATGCTAAAGACTTATCAAAAACAATTAATAAAAAAAACATTAGTAAAATAATCACAAAAGAAGAATATTTTAAAAATCTTCCAAACATTTTATATTATATGGATGAACCATTAGCCGATCCTTCAGCAATCGCTTTATATTTTGTCGCCAAAACAGCTAGTGAAAACGTAAAAGTATCATTATCTGGAGAAGGGGCTGACGAAATTTTTGGGGGATACAATATTTATCAAGAACCACTTACTTTACAGTGGTATTATAAAGTGCCATATCCAGTAAGATCTGCAATAGGCTTTTTAGCAGGACTTCTTCCTAAAAAAAGAGGAATTAACTTTTTTATAAGACGTGGTAAAAAATTAGAAGATAGATTTGTTGGAAATGCCTTTATATTTAATAATAAAGAAATTAAACAAATTTTATTAAACAAACCACAAACAAATGGCTTTCAAGAACTTACAAAGCCATATTATGATAAAGTAAAAGATAAAGACGACATCACTAAAATGCAATATATAGACTTTAATTTTTGGTTAATAGGAGATATTTTGTTAAAAGCCGATAAAATGAGTATGGCTAATTCATTAGAAGTTAGAGTACCATTTTTAGATAGACCACTTATAGACTATGCTCTAGGATTACCTACAGACTTTAAAACAGATAAATATAAAACAAAAAAAATCTTTAGAGATATAGCAAGCGAAGTATTAGATGGAAAAGTATCAAATAAGAAAAAATTAGGTTTTCCAGTCCCAATTAGACAGTGGATTAAGGAAGAAGAAACATATAATAATATTAAAAGATTATTTAAAAATGATAAACGTTTCTTTAAAACAGAAAAAATTATTAAACTTTTAGATGATCATAAAGAAGGTAAAACCGATAATAGTCGAAAAATTTGGACAGTTTATGTTTTCTTATTATGGTATGAAATATTCTTTGGAGAAGCAAGATGATATTCTTTTATATTTCATTATCAACATATATTAGTTTTTGTATATTAAAATATCGAAAAGCTTTTGTAATTCTTAACAAAGAAAAATATAGTACAAAAAAATATTTTAAAACCATTAAAGAAAATAAAACAAAATTATTTATAACCCCAGAACTATTAATAATAGGACTAATTATTCTTGCCTTAAATACCGACGTTAAAACTATTGCTATTTCAACCATAATACTTTACGCAGGTTTATTTCTATATGAATTAAAACAAAAAAGGCCAAAATTAAAAACAAATAAAAAAATCAATATAAGAATATTAATAATTTGTATTATATATATATTAATAAACATTTATTTCTGTTTAGATTATAAAGAATATCATAGCGCAGAAATAATATTTGATAACACACCATTATACTATATAATAACCGTTGTAATAAGTTATTTATCATACTTTATAGTGGGAATTTCTAATGCAGTAGCAAATATAGTAGAAAAAATAATCAAAAAATAACTTACAAGGAGAAAAAACATGCTAAGGATAGATGCGAATCAAATAAAACCAGGAGATACATTTTTAGCCCTTCAAAATGAAAATTATGATGGTCATGAATATATTAATCAAGCTATTGATAATGGTGCAGCTTGTATAATTGCCAGTAAAGGTGATTATGATGTAAAAACAATTATCGTTGAAGATACAAAAACATATCTTTCAAATTACTTAAAAGAGTTAAATTTTGATAAGATGAATAAAATTAAATTAATTGGTATTGTTGGAACAAGCGGAAAAACTTCAGTAGGAAATATAATTTATCAGTTATCAAATAAATTAAATAAAAAAACTGCATACATAGGCAGTGATGCTTTTCATCTAAATGATAAAAAAACAATTTTAGAAGAAAAACCTAACATTTATCAAATATATGAATTTATAAATCAAGCTATAGATAATGAATGCCAAAACATTATAATTGAATTATCAAGTAATGATACTATTCAAAGAAACTTTGAAGGGTTAAGATTTGACATTGCAATTTTTACCAATTATAATGAAAATAAAGTTAAAGAAGATCAAAAACAAATTTATTTAAATAGTAAAATTGAGCCCTTCAAAATGATAAAGCCTAATGGTCATGCAATTATAAATAAAGATGATAAATATTCTTCATCGTTTGCTTTAGTTCAAAATCATAATATATTTTATGGTAAAAACCCATGCGAATATCAAATACATAATATAAAATTAGATTATGAAAAAACGACATATAATATAAACGATAAAAAAGTTGATATTCCATTAATAAATTCATATAATGTTTATAACTTTACAGCAGCTTTTATAACACTTCAAAAATTAGCGTGTTTTGATGAAGACATCCTTGAAGCCGCTTTGACACTAAAACCAATAAATTCTAAATATCAACCTATAAGATACAAAAATAATTTAGTAATATTAGATAGTGCTGATAATTTAGAAAAAATAGCTAGTATTATAAAAATAACAAAAGAATTTTCACAAGGAAAAATTATTGCTGTATTAGATATTCAAAATAAACCAAAAAATTTAAGTACATATCTAATTAAAAATTTAAATTATGTATTTTTTACAACCGATAACAACATATATGAAAATACCCAAAATGAAAAGCTAAATGAATTAGAAACAAATAATTCTACATTCATATTAAGTAGAAAAGAAGCTTTAAAAAAATCTTTATCACAACTAGAAGAAAAAGACATATTGTTAATATTGGATGTTAAAAATAAAAAATCTACAAATGATATTATTTCATTTGATGATTATGACGAACTAACAAAATTAGTTCGTAAATAAAAAAAGTAAGGAGAAGTAAAATGAAAGAAGAAAATCAAAACTTAAACAAAATAGTAACAATCGTTATCGCAGTAATCGCAGTAATTATAGCCGTTGTTGGAGTAGTTATGCATATGAAAAATGATGGTACAACAGTAAATCCAGAAACTGGTCAAAAAGTAGAAAATAAAGCTACAAAAGTAGAATTTGGTGGATATGAATATCAAATTCCAGCTGGCGTAACAGCATCAGTTCAAGGAACAAAATTATTCATTTATGGGCCATCAAATAAATGGGTAGCTTGCCTATTAACCCAAGCAGGTGCTAGTTATGATCAATTACTATCAGTAAAAGATCAAATAAAAACATCTTTAGCAAACCAACCACAAGCAAAAACAGAAGGATATAATTTATCAAATGCTGTAACAGAAGAAAAAGAATATGGTGGAAAAAAATTCCTAATAACTAGAGATATTGCCACTAAAACATATAATATAGATATTACTTATAGTGCATTTGAAGAAAATTCAGTATATGTAATCTCAGTTACAAAATCAAATGGAGATAAAATGACTGACCAAGAAAGAAATGC
>CANATJ010000006.1 GCA_947364595.1 uncultured Bacillota bacterium
CTCCTTTCGGAAATTAATATACATATCTTATTTTATATTGGCAAATCTCTATTTTTATATTTTTTTACTTTCTTCGTTTATTAATTTTCCTTTTTTAGCATAATAAATTTTACTAAATTTATTGCATTATCTTTATCAAAAAATAAATTTTAACAAAAAAAGAATCTTATTTAGATTCTTTTAAAATTTCCATAGCTTTACGCATTTTTAAATCATATTTAACAATTTCTAATCCACCAAATACTTTTAAAAATTCATCTTTTTCCATTTGATATTTAGAAGCTAAATTTTCAGCTTCTTTTGAAGCTTCATCATCAGAAATTTCTAATTTTTCAGCATTAGCAATTTCCTCAAGCATTAATCTATAAGTAATTCTCTTTTCAGCTTCTGGTTTCATTTGCTCTTTTAAAGCTGTTTCATCAGAATTAGTTAATTGATAAAATTGAGCCAATTCAATACCTTGCATTTTTAAATGTTCAGCATATTGATTAACCATACGATCTAGCTCTTCATTAATCATAACTTCTGGAATTTCTACTTTAACATTTTTAGCGGCAGCTTCTAATAAATCATCCATGTATTTATTTTCTACATCCATTTCCTTATGAGCTTTTATATTTTCAGAAACTTGTTTTTCTAATTTTTCCTTACTATCAATACCTTCCATACCTAAATCAGCAAAGAAATCAGCATCTATTTCAGGAATCTTAGTTTCCTTAACTTCATGAACTTTAACTTTAAATGTTGCTTCTTTATCCTTTAAATCTTCAGCATGATAATCTTTAGGGAAAGTAACAACAACATCCTTCTCCTCACCAGCTTTTAAACCAATTAATTGATCTTCAAAACCAGGGATAAAAGTTCCACTACCAATGTGTAAAGAATAATTTTCACCTTTACCACCGTCAAATGCTTTACCATCTACAAAACCTTCAAAATCAATAACAGCTGTATCGCCATTAGCAATTTCTCCCTCTTTTACAACATTTTCAGCAAATCTTTGACGCATATGATCAATTGCTTCTTTAACCTCTTCATCAGTTACTTTAACTTTATCCTTTTTAACACCTAAGTTTTTATATTCTCCTAATTTAACTTCAGGTCTTAAAGTTAAAATAAATTTAAATGAAATACCTTTTTCATCAACAGAAAGTAATTCAATATCTGGTCTAGCAACTAATTTTAAAGCATCTTCCTTATTTTCATCAAGCATTTTAGTATATGCTCCATCAATAGCAATATCAGCTGCATCCATAAATAAAGATTCCTTACCATATTTCTTTAAAAATACATCTTTAGGTGCTTTACCAGGTCTAAAACCATCAATTTTTGCTTTCTTATTAGCTTTAACAAAAGCCTTATCTAAAGCGCCTTCCCATTCTTTTCCTTCAACTTTAACTTCAATCTCTTTCACATTTTTTGCCATTTTATTTCCTCCAATTTCAAAATTCTATAAAGGGTTTAAATCCATACCCCAAAACCAATTGCGGCCATACTAAGTAATAATCCAACAGACCAAAACAATCTCACAACATCAACTTCTGACCACCCTAATTTTTCAAAATGATGATGAAGTGGAGCCATCAAGAAAACCTTAGTATGAAATTTCTTAATTGCAATCCATTGAATAATAACAGATAATGTTTCTAAAACAAACACTCCTGCCACAATAACTAAAGTTATTTCATGATTCGTAATAATTGCCACACTAGCAAGTGCTGCCCCAAGAGCAAGCGAACCAGTATCGCCCATAAATATTTTAGCTGGATGAGAATTATACACCAAATAACCAACCAAACATCCTACTAAAACGAAACAGAAAATTGCTACTTCCTCATTACCTGAAGTCCATTTAGCTGCCCAAGTAATAAGTCCAAAAGCAAAGAACGCAATTGCTGAAAGTCCTCCAGCTAAGCCATCAAGACCATCAGTTATATTAACCGCATTACTACTAGCTACTAAAACAAATAGTAAAAACATTCCATATAGCCAGCCCAAATTTATTTTAATTCCAAGTGTGTGAATATCCACAATAGGATCATTACCACTACTCATAAAAATATAGAAAAATACAAGTGCTATTACAATTTGTAAAGCTAGCTTCCAAAAAATTGATAATCCATCATTGTTATGTTTTTTAACAATTAAATAATCATCAATATAACCTAATATAGCATAAGCAATAAATACAAACAACACAATAAATAGATTAGTTGAAAACTCTATTTTACCAGTAAGTACTAAAGCCACCATAATAATCAAAGTTGGAATAATAAAAATTATCCCCCCCATAGTTGGTGTTCCGTTTTTCTTAAGATGTCTTTCACCTAAATCTCCACAAACTTGTTGTCCTATATGTTTTTTCTTTAACCATTTGATTGCAAAATAACCAAACACAACAGAAAAAGAAAAACCTAGCATAATTGCCATAACAGCTTTGGCTAAAACTAACATATTCTCATCTCCAAGTCACCTTACAATTATACCATTTTTTAAAGCACATTGTACATAGTTTTAACAAAATATTAAACAAAATCAATCAAACATTGAAAGCAAAGTATCAAGTCTATCAATTACAGGATAACCCTTTCCATCCATATCTAAATCGAAACGAATTGCTATGCCACCTTCAGCCTTCCATTCATTTAAATTTTCCACAAAATCATCAACCAAAATAGCATCTTTGGTTTCAATCATTTTAGTTTTAGAAATATCCTTAGGTACTGGAATAATCGTTAAATCTGGGAAAAATTTTCTAATATAATGAACCTTATGAATAATCTCATTAATCGAATTAACATGTGTTAAAATAGCCACATTAAACTTACCACTATCAATCAGTTTTCTAATACAATCCATACCGTCATTTAAAATATGACATACACTTAATACATATTCCCAATCTAGATTTTCGTAAAATTTTCTACATCCATCAAAATCAGTTTTTTCAATACCTTCTTTAGCAAGTAACTCATATGAAACATCAATAGTATCACAAACGACACCATCAAAATCAATATATAAATTCTTCATAAAATCACCTATTTCATTTTAAAAAAATAAGAACCGCAAAATTCTTATTTTAAAGCATCTAACAATTCAGCTTTTTTCATTTTAGAATATCCATCTACGCCTTTTTCTTTAGCTAATTTTTTAAGATCAGCTACAGTTAATTTTGAAAGATCTTCGTTTGATTTTTCTTCCTTAACTACCTTTTTAGCGGCAGGTTTTTCTTCAGCCTTCTTTTCTGCTTTAACAGTCTTGCCTTCAAGTCCAGCTTTAGCAACATTTACAAGTTCAGTAAACATTTTTGGATCATCAATAGCAATCTCAGAAAGCATTTTACGATTAATTTCTACCCCTGCCTTAGATAAACCATTAATAAATTTAGAATAACTAATTTCATTTAAACGGCAAGCAGCATTAATTCTTGTAATCCATAATTTTCTAAAATCTCTTTTTCTATTTTTTCTATCTCTATATGCGTAAGCACCTGAATGCATTACTTGTTCTTTAGCAGTTTTATATAATCTATGTTTACTACCAAAATAACCTTTAGCTTGTTTTAAAGCTTTTTTACGACGTGCACGATGAATAGTTCCACCTTTAACTCTTGTCATATTATTTCCTCCTTCAATTATTTGCTAATAAGAGTTTTAAGTCTCTTATAATCAGTTGAATTCATTTCTGAATCTTGATGTCTTCTTCTTCTAGAAGCATTACTTTTATGGGTTAATTTATGATTTTTGTTAGCAGGTTGGAATTTAATAGAACCACCTTTTCTAACTTTTACAACTTTTGATAACCCTTTGTGAGTTTTTGCTTTTACCTTGTTAGCCATAAAATTCCTCCTATTTTTCCTTAATTGGCGCAAGTATCATTGCCATAATACGTCCATCAATTTTAGGGTGTTTTTCAATAACAGCAATATCCTTAGTTGCTGCAGCAAAACGCATTAATACATCCTTACCTAAGTAACTATGAGATATTTCTCTTCCCTTAAATCTAATACTAACCTTAACTTTATGTCCTTTTTTCAAATATTTACTAGCATTATTTAACTTAGTATTAAAATCATGAACATCAATCGTTACAGAAAGCTTATATTCTTTCATTTCCAAATTAGCTTCCCTTTGTCTTTTCATATTTTCTTTTTGCTTTTTCTTAGACTCATACTTATAACGATTATAATCCATTATCTTACAAACTGGTGGTTTTCCACCTGGATTCATAAGTACTAAATCAAATCCTGCATAAGACGCCAAAGTTAATGCATCCTTAATATTTTTAACACCTAATTGTTCTCCACTAGGCCCAATAACCATTACTTCTTTAGCACGTATTTGCTCATTGATATATAAATCTTTTTCTCTTGCGATACTAGACACCTCCAAAAAAAAGTGAATACAAAACGTATCCACTTCATGTATCAGTTTATAACTTTAATGACATTTTACCCATCGCCTTACTTAGCAATCGGGTGAGAAGTGGACACTTCTTCTTTCCTTTTTTCAATTACAACAATGATTATACATATAAATCATATGTATGTCAAGTTATTTTATTACTTTTTTTATTTTGCATGGTTTCATAATACTTCTATTTCCCTATTATTAATTTATCTAAAAAATAAACAATACTTTAAATAATAGGTTTTATTTACATTCTCTTATCAACCACATTACCAAAAAGAAACATAAAATTATGCTTCTTTATCTTTTAAATCTTCTAAAATATTTTCTATTTTCATTCCATATTCAATAGATTCATCATAAACAAAAGTAAGCTCTGGAATTTGTCTAATATCCACTCTTTCTCTAAGTTCATGACGAATAAACCCACTAGCTTCTTTTAATGCTTTCAAAGTTTCCTCTTTTTTACTACTATCTAAAACAGTAAAATATACTTTAGCAACACTCAAATCATTAGCAACTTTAGCATCAGTAATAGTTACAAACTTAATATGTTGATTCTTAACTTCAGTTTGTAAAATATAACTAATTTCTTTAACTAAATTACTAGCTATTCTTTCGTTTTTAATACTCATCTTGGAATTTCTACCATTTCATAAGCTTCAATTACATCGCCAACTTTTATATCGCTAAAGTTTTCAATAGTAATGCCGCATTCAAATCCTTTTTTAACTTCCTTAACACTATCTTTTTCTCTTTGTAAAGAACCAATTTTACCATCATAAACAACGACACCATCACGAAGTATACGTGCATTACAATCTCTTTTAACCATACCACTAGTTATAAAAGAACCAGCAATATTTCCAACCTTAGAAAATTTAAATATTTGTCTAATTTCAGCAGTTCCTAAAATCTTTTCCTCATACTCTGGATCAAGCATACCCTTCATAGCTGCTTCCATTTCTTCAACAGCTTTGTAAATAATGTCATAGCATCTAATCTCAACGCCTTCTTCTTTAGCTTTATCCTTAATTGTATTATTAGGTCTTACATTAAAACCAATAACAATCGCTGAAGAAGCTTTGGCTAAAACAATATCACTTTCCGTAATAGCTCCAACACTACTACGAATAACATTAATCTTAACACCCTCAACGTCTATTTTTTGTAAAGAATTCTTAACAGCTTCGCTACTACCATTTACATCAGCCTTAACAATAACATTAATCTCTTTTAATCCTTCACCAATTTTAGCAAATAAATCATCTAAAGAAACAGCTGATTTAGCCTTTGTTTCTCTAATGCGAGCTTGATCCTTACGTGTAGCTGCAATAGTCTTTGCCTCTTTTTCAGACTCAAAAGCCATAAACTTATCACCAGCGCTAGGAACCTCACTTAAACCAGTAATTTCAACTGGTTGTGAAGGCAAAGCTTCCGTAATTTCTTCACCCTTATCATTTTTTAAAGTTCTAATCTTTCCATAAGCCGTTCCAACAACAATAGGATCTCCTAATCGTAAAGTACCATTTTGAATAAGAACAGTAACAATAGGTCCAACATGTTTATTAAGTCTAGACTCAACAGCAGTACCCATTGCATATCTATTTGGATTAGCCTTATAATCATTCATCTCAGCAATAAGTAAAATATTTTCAAGCAAATCAGAAATACCTTCACCAGTTGCCGCAGAAATTTTAGCAAATAAAGTATCTCCACCCCACTCATCAGGCATTAAACCATAATCAGCAAGTTCAGTCATAACTTTATCAGCATTCGCTCCAGGTTTATCCATCTTATTAATTGCTACAATAATTGGAACACCAGCAGCTTTAGCATGATCAATAGCTTCCTTAGTTTGTGGCATAACTCCATCATCAGCTGCCACAATAATAATTACGATATCTGTAATACTAGCCCCACGTGCACGCATCTCTGTAAATGCTGCATGCCCCGGAGTATCAATAAAAGTAATTAACTTATCATCATGTTTAACTTGATAAGCAGAGATTGCTTGAGTAATTCCCCCAGCTTCAGTTGATACAACATCAGTTTTCCTAATTGCATCAAGCAAAGTTGTTTTACCATGGTCAACATGACCCATAATAGTTACAACAGCCGGTCTTGAAACCAAATCTTTCTCATCATCAATAACTTCAAATTCTTCAAAATTAGCCACATTAGCTGTTTCTTCTCTTTTAAGTTCTTTTCCATATTCAAGAGCTAAAATTTCAGCATTTTCAAAAGAAACAACACTGTTAATGTTAACCATCAATCCCAAAGAAAATAACTTCTTAATAATTTCACTACTCATAACCCCCATAGCTGAAGATAAATCTGCAATAGACATGTTTTCTTTATATAAAACAACATTATCATTTTGCATAGGAGCATTACTTTGTAATTTCTCCTTGTTTTTATACATATCTTTTTTCTTCTTAGCTAAATCTTTTTTACGATCAGTAGGTTTACTAGTTTTATTAACCTTTTTAGAAGGCTTAACCTTTTCAGCTTTACTTTCCAAAGCCTCTTCTAAAGCAGTTTCCTCTTCTAAAGCAGTATCTTCCTCATCATCTAAACTATTATCTAAAATAACAATAGCATCTTCATCTAATAAATCCTCTTCACTAAAAGCCTCTATTCCTGCCTCTTTACACTTGTCAAGAATATACTTTACAGTTCTATTAACATCTTCGGCGTATTCTAACACACTCATCATGTATATGCACCTCTTTTCTATATATTTAGTAATTCATCTAATTTTTCAAAAACTTCATCCTCTACAGTAACTTCTAAATGTTTATCAAGAATCTTGGATTTCTTAGCCTTTAAAAAGACCTCTTTATCCTTTTTTAAATAAGCTCCTCTTCCATTTACCTTACCCGTAGTATCAACAACTACTCCATCATCAGTTCTAACAACTCTTACAAGCTCTTTTTTTGGTAATTTTTCACGTGTTACCACACACATACGCATTGGAATTTTTCTAACCTTCATATTTTATTCCTCAACAATACTTATTCCATTTTCCTTAGCTTGACTAGTAGTTTGAACATCAATCTTATAATGAGTAAGTCTAGCAGCCAAACGAACATTAAGTCCCTTTTTACCAATAGCTAAAGATAAATTATCTTGATCAACAACAACTAAAGCTTCCTTTTTCTTTTCATCAGTTACAAATACATGTAAATTTTTAGCTGGACTTAAAGCATTCTCAATAAATCTAGCATCATCATTTTCATAAGGAATAACATCAATTTTCTCACCATTAAGTTCATCAATAATACGGTTAATTCTACTTCCGTGTTCACCAATACAAGCTCCTACTGGATCAACATTATAATTTTCCGAATAAACCGCAATCTTAGTTCTATTACCAGCATCTCTAGCAACACTATAAACTAAAATAACCCCCTCATTAATTTCTGGAATTTCAAGTTCAAATAATCTTTTTACAAAACCATAATGTTTTCTTGAAAGTAAAATTAAAGGTCCTTTAGAATTATTCTCAACCTTAGTAATATAAACCTTTATACTAGAACCCATCTTAATAGTTTCTCCAGGAATAATTTCAGACTTAGGTAAAATACCTTGAGTTCTTCCTAAATCAATATAATAGTTACGAACATCTTCCATCGCAACTAAACCAACAACCATCTCATCTTGCTTGTCAGCAAACTCATTATTAATAATTTCTCTTTCAGCTTCTCTTATCTTTTGAACAATAACTTGCTTAGCTGTCGAAGCTGCTACACGTCCGAAATCCTTAGGAGTTACTTCTTTTTCAATAGTTTCTCCAATTTTAATACCTGGAACTTGTTTTAAAGCATCCTCTAAAGTAATATGAATTCTATCATCAAAATAATAATCCTTTTCAACTTCTTCCTCATTACCATCTTCATCAGTAATAATTTCAGTTTCAATTACTCCATCTTCTTTTTCATATTCCTCATTAAAAACAACAGTCTTATAAGAATAAATCTTAATTTCACCAGTTTCTCGATTAATATCAACTCTGACATTTGATAATGAATGATAATTTTTCTTATAAGCACTAGTAAGCGCTAATTCCATTGCATCAAAAATAACATCTTTATCAATACCTTTTTCTTTAGCTAAATTTTCTACAGCTAACTTGAACTTTTTACTATCCATCTATATCACTTCCTTTTTCCTTAGAACAAACATCCAAAACATAGCTTTCACTAATTGGATCAGCATCATCCAAAATAGGATTAACAATCTTATTAACTGCTAAACAATCATTAATATTAATATAACCTTTTTTATCAATAATTAATCTAAGACAATTAACCCCATCTTCTTTGCCATAAAATACCTCATCTAAAACATATCCAGCTTCAGTAATTGGCCTATTTAAAAGCTTATAAATTTTTTCTTCCACGAAACACCTCCAAAACTATATTAAAGAGTGGGATATCCCACTCTTGTTTCTTTTCATGAAGTCAATCACATTATAACAAATTATATGCAGTTTGACTAGTGTTTTGATTAAATTAATTTATTTCGTCATATTTTTGACCATTAATAATCCCGCTTATATATTTATGAGCCATACTAACCGTCTTCTCATCCGGAATCATAACATACAAATTTCTTCCAGGCATCGAATAACATTGACCTTTAGATCCATTTCCATCCACACTTATCGAATTAATATTCCAAGTAGGCATACCATTTAATTGAAACTTAATAAACTGTTTCATATCATTATGACTCATGTTAGTTTGAAAAATATTAGATAAACTTGTCATTAACTGATTATAATTTTTTAAAAGAACCTCACTATTAGTAATTTTATTTAATATAGCAGCAATAACCTCTTCTTGATGTTTTCCTCTATCACGATCACCACCAGGTAAAACATGTCTTATTCTTGAAAACATCAAAGCTTCTTTACCATTTAAATGATTAATACCCTTTTTAAATCTATATCCATATTCACTAAAATCAAAAGGCGAATATACATCTACCCCACCAATAGAATCAACAACCTTTATAAGGGTAGTAAAATTAACTCTAAAATAATAATCAATATCTATATCAAGAAAATCTTCAATAGTTAAAGCCGACATAGAAATACCATATATTCCAGCATGAGTAAGTTTATCCTTAGCATTTATACCATGCAATTTAACATAATAATCCCTAGGAATATGCGTCAGCAAAATCTCTTTTGTTTTAGGATTAACTGTCATAATAATATTAACATCACTTCTAGAATTAGTACTAATATCACCAGAAACATCAATACCACTTATCAAAATATTAAAACTATTTTTAGTAATATTAGTCTTACCACCAGAAACTAAACTTTCCGTTTTTAAAGTTATCTTTTTAATAATTCTTACCCTTTTAGAAAAGTCCTTATTTTCATCACAAATCAAATCATAATAAGCGGAATTTAAAAATACTCCATCTACTTTATCCATACCATCAGTTATATCCACAACATTATTTAAAGTAACTTTTTCAAAATTAATTTCCTCTTCTAACTTTGAAACCGCATCTTTATTCTCCATAAAAACACCAATGTTTTTACCATTTAAATCATTAATATGTTTAAAATCACTACTTTTTGAAACAATCAAATAATATGTCTTAGTTTCCTCTTTTAAATCATTTATATTGCCAAAAAAACTATTAGTTGTATGTAAATAAAAAATTAAAGACGCACTACCTATAATAAAAATTATCTCAAATATAGATAAAAAAACCTTAGAAACTCCCTTTTTTATAAATTTAAATCCTAAACTTACTAATACAAAAAGGAAAACAATAGCTCCAATCAATATAAATAAATATTTATCAGGTAATATTCCTAATATCCAAATTTCAGTGCCCAAGGCCAAAAAAGAAATTAAAAATAAAACATATATTAATCTATACAAAATTTTCATTATCTCACCTCTAGTCGCCAATATTCTACTAAAAAACAAGAACAAAGTCAAAAAAAGAACTTATTTAAAATAAATTTTTCTCTAAAAAAGCATCATAATCTTTACCAAGCTTTAAACATCTCAAAACAAAAAACACAATTAATAAATATCCAAATATTAATATTTTCATATACTCACCTATTATAATAATAGCAAATTCCCCATACAAAATCCATAAACTTAACAAATAATGGAAAAAAATCCTTTCAAAAAAACATTTCCCCATTTAAATTTGACAAAAAATACGTTTTTTGCTAGTATAACTCACCGTAAACGAAAGGGACTTCTTATATAAAGAAGCAATCAGGGGTGAAAACATGAAAAAAACATTTTTAATATGCTTAATTACATTACTATCACTAGGTAATATAGGTGCGCAAGCACTTACATCACAAACAACCATTAAAAGCACTAAAAAACTATCCAAATATATAACCAACTATGACCAAAAATATATAGTCTATAAAACAAACGATAATAATACCGTTTATAGTTTAGATGCAGATAAACAATCATTAAAAAAGAAAACAACAATTTCCTTTTATGGTAATGCTGACTCTGGACTATTATATATACTAGAAAACAGTTATCCAAATAAAAAAATAACTGGTAACTCAAAAATAGACCAATATATAACTCAAAGTGCGATATGGTTATATTTAGACAAAACAAAACAAGGGACACCTGTAAATGAATTAAACCTAGAAAACAACAAAAAAGACACATATGGATTAATAAAAAATTATATTAAGCCATTAGTAAAAGAAGCTTTAAATGCCAAAAACAATAATTATAAAACTACAATGCCAAGCATTAACGTAAATATAGATAATACTGTTTTAACACTTTCTAAAAACAAAAAATACTATGAATCAGACTATATCACAGTTTCTTTAGCTACGGCTGATAAATATGAAGTCATTGCCAAAAACATAATAGTAATGGATGAAAATGGCAATGAAAAAACTACCTTTAATTTTAAAGAAAAATTTAAAATTAAAGTTCCAAAAAATAATAAAAATAAAAAAATTAGTGTAACTGTAAAAGCAACAGGAATTCAAAATATGGCAAGAATGTATAAAACAAACGATAATAAGTTACAAAAGGTAATCGGTTTATTCCAAGAAAAACATTCGTTAAATCAAACAATTAACTTCACTATTCCATTAAAACAAACATGTAAATTTATAGACGGAATATACCATGACAAAGCTGGAAAAGAAACTGATAAAGATACATATATGAAAGAATGTAATAATATTTGTAAAGTCATTGATAACACATACTATGACAAAAATGGCAAAAAGACAAACGAAAAAACATATACAAAAGAATGTAAAAATTCTTGTTCATTTGATGGTAATACATACTATGGATTAGATAATAGAAAAGTCGATGAATATACCTATAAACAAGAATGCGGACACGAAATAAATGTTCCAAGCACTAATTCTAATATCTCATCAACAACTATAATTTCTAGTATATTACTTATAATAAGTGGATCAATATTACTATATAAAAAACAAAAGATAAATTAAGGGAGGATATCATGGAAGAACTTAACGCAAAAGAAATCATAAATTTCTTTATATCAAAAATATATTTTATAGTTATTTTTATCATCATCTTTGCAGCTGCTGGTTATTTCTACTTTGCCCATATTCAAACACCACGCTATCATAGTTCAACAACTATTATCTTAGTAAGTGAAAAAGAAGATACAAATGCATCAAATCTAAACCTAAATAAACAATTAGTTTCAACTTATAGTGAAATTGTAAAAAATAGAAGCGTTTTAAATAAAGTTATCAACAAACTTGATTTAAACATAAGTGCGCAAAAATTAGCCAAAGACATCTCAGTTACCTCTATTAACGATACTGAAATCATTAAAATAGAAGTTAGTAATAAAAACAAAAAATTAGCTCGTGATATTGCCGAAGAAGTAGCTATAACATTCATATCAGAAGTTAACGACATATATAACCTACAAAACGTTACCATTTTATCACAACCACAAATAGAAAATACTCCTTATAATGTTTCAATCGTCAAACAAACAGCGCTATCAGGATTTACTGGATTATTCATAAGTACAATAATAGTATTTCTAATCTATTACTTTGACACTACCATAAAATCCACAGAAACAATCGAAAACAAAGCAAAATTAACAGTATTAGGAACTGTAGAAAAGGTGAAAATTAATGGAAACAAATAAAAATGAAATAATTTTAAATGATAACCCCAAGTCATCTTTTAGTGAATCTATAAAATCAATTAGAGCAAATTTAAAATTTTCTGATTTAGATGGAAATAAAAAAGTAATTCTAATGACTAGTGCTAACCCTGGTGAAGGAAAAAGCTTCATAACAGCCAACCTAGCTGCCGCCTTTGCTAAAGATAACAAAAAAACATTAATCATCGATGCTGATTTAAGAAAAGGACGCCAACACAGAATATTCCAAACAAGAAACAATACAAATCTTGGTTATTCAAACATGATCGTAAACGTAAATAAAGAAGGATTTGATATCACATCTTACATAAATAAAACAAGTATCCCTAATTTAGACTTTATAAATTTAGGAGCTACTCCACCTTCTCCAACTGAATTATTATCAGCTGATAATAATAAAATTTTGTTAAACATTTTAAAAGAAAAATATGATTATATTTTCTTAGACTGCCCACCAGTTTTAGGACTTAGTGATACATTAATATTAAGTAGATTATCTGATTATAATATTGTTGTTGCTACTAATAAAAAAACAAAATTAGAAAATTTAATTGACGTAAAAAAAGCTTTTGAAAAGGCAAAAACAAGTGTAACTGGGGTTATTTTAAACCAAGTAGAAAAAAAACATAATAATTATTATGGATATTATGGTGAATAAATATGAAAGATCTTCATACCCACATTCTATTTGGAATTGACGATGGCGCTTCTAATTTAGAAGAATCTATCGAAATGTTAAAAAAATTGCAAGAAAATGGCGTTACCGATGTTATGTTAACTCCACATTATATTGAAAAAAGCATATATAATTGTAACAACAAAGAAAAAGAAAAAATATTTAAAAAAATAAAAGAAGAATTAAAACAAAAAAATCTAAACATTAATATTTATTTAGGTAATGAAGTTATGATAAATAACAATCTAATTACTCTTTTAAAAAATGAAATAACCACATTAAATGGCTCAAGATATTTATTAATAGAATTACCAATGAATAATGAATTTAAAGACTTAGATTTGATCATAAAAGAATTAATTCAAAACAAAATAATTCCTATTATTGCCCACCCAGAAAGATATTATTATGTAATAAAAGACTATAAATGGGTAAAAAATTATTTAGAAATGGGCGTATTATTCCAAGGAAATTATGAAAGCCTATTTGGAAAATATGGCTATCACTGCAAAAAAACACTAAAAAAATTATTAAAAATAAATGCTATTCATTTTTTAGGATCAGACATCCACAAAAAAAATGCAACATGTAATCTAAACAAACTAAATAAAAAATTAAAAAGAATAATAACAGACGAAAAAACAATAAAAAAATTAACAAACGATAATTTTACAAAAGTTATTAAAAACGAATTAATATAGAAAGTTTTCAAGGTGTTAGTATGTATAAGTATATTAAAAGAATTATTGACATTATTTTAGCCGCCATACTTTTAATTTTATTTATGATACCAATGATCATAATTACTTTGTGTATAAAACTAGATAGCAAAGGTCCAGTGTTATTTAAACAAAAAAGAACTGGTTATAAAGGTAAAGAATTTACCTTATATAAATTTAGAAGTATGTCCATAAATAACGATGTATTAGACTTTAAAAATCAAAATAAAATTACCAAAGTTGGCTATTTTTTGAGAAAAACTTCTTTAGATGAATTACCTCAATTTATAAACATTTTGAAAGGCGAAATGTCTTTTATCGGACCAAGACCTTGGATTACTGAGTATGCAAGGTTATTTACTGAAAAACAAAAAAGAAGATTAGATGCTATTCCAGGCATCACTGGACTTGCTCAAGTAAACGGAAGAAATAATATAAGTATTATTGATAAAATTAATTATGATATAAAATATGTAGAAAATTTTTCATTTGTAATGGATCTAAAAGTAATTTTAAAAACCATCAAAACCGTATTTTCCAAACAAGGCGCTGACATCGATAAAAAAGGGATAAAAAATGAACTAGATATCTTAAAAGAAAATTACCTAAACATTCAAATCATATAAGGGGGCAAAACATGAAAGATCTTGTTAGTATTATCATACCAGTTTATAATGCTGAAAAATTTATCGAAGACACCATCAAAAGTGTAATTAATCAAACATATAAAAACTGGCAACTAATTATCATAGATGACCATTCTACAGATGGTAGCGTTAATATAATTAAAGAATTTACAAAAAACAATAATAAAATCAAATTAATAAAGCTTAAAAAAAATAACGGCGTAGCCATTGCTCGTAATAAAGGAATAAACTTAGCTAAAGGTAAATACCTATGCTTTTTAGATGCCGACGATTTATGGCATCCCGAAAAATTGAACAAACAAATTTCTTTCATGAAAAAATATAACTGCCCTTTTAGTTTTACTGGTTATGAATTTGCCGATATTACAGGTAAACCTAATGGTAAAAAAGTTTATATTAAAAATAAGTTCACATATAAACAAGCATTAAAAAACACCACAATTTGGACAAGCACAGTCATGATAGATTTAACTCAACTATCATCAAAACAAATATTAATGCCAAATATAAAAAGTGAAGACACAGCCACTTGGTGGAACATATTAAAACAAATAGATTATGCTTATGGATTAAACGAAATTTTATCATATTATAGAAGAAGCAATAACACACTTTCTTCAAATAAAATAGAAGCTATAAAAAGAATATGGAATTTATATCGTAATCATGAAAAATTAAGTATACCATATAGTTTATATAACTTTTGCCATTACGCATTTAATGCAGTAAAAAGAAGGATTTAGATAAAATGATAAAAAAAATAAAAGATAGTTTAAAATATATAAAAATAAAAGATATTGCTAAAATATTTATTTTTATTATTATTTTAATTCCTAGTTTAATATATAAACTATACTTAAAAATAATAAACAAAAAATTATACTTAATATGTGAAGATCCAAACGAAGCCTGTGATAATGGTTATCACCTATTTAAATATATAAGAACTTATCATAAAAAAGACAACTTCTATTATGCCATAAACCCCAAAGCTAAAGACTATAAAAAAGTTAAAAAGTATGGCAATATAATTAAATTTGGTAGTTTAAAACATTGGATTTATTATTTGTCAGCCACCAAAAATATCAGCACTCATAAATACGGCAATCCAAATCCTCCCCTATTTTACGTTTTACATGTTTATTTAAATTTATTTAACAATAGAATCTTCCTTCAGCACGGAATTACAAAAGATGATTCAAAATGGATGTATTACAAAAACACCAAATTTAATACCGTCGTATGTGCTGCTAAAGATGAATATGAATACATCAAAAAAAACTTTGGTTATCCTAAAGGAAGCGTTAAATATTTAGGCTTCCCAAGATTTGATAACTTAAAGAAAAACAAAACGAATAATAAACAAATAGTAATAATGCCAACATGGAGAAATTGGCTTGGACGAGATACAAATAATAAACAAATAGACTTTAAAAACGAAATGTATTATCAAAAATACAATAGTTTATTAAATAACACAAAACTAAATAATTACTTAAATAAAAATAATATCATCCTATACTTTTTTCCACATAGAAATATGCAAAAATATAAAAATTATTTTAAACAAACAAAAAACATAAAAATAGTCACAAACCAAGATATAGATATTCAAGATTTAATCATAAAATCTGCCTTAATGATCACTGATTATTCTAGTGTTGCTATGGATTTTGCCTATATGAAAAAACCTGTTTTATATTATCAATTTGATCAAAAGCAATATAGAAAAAATCAATTACAACAAGGATACTTTTCCTATGAAAAAAACGGCTTTGGAAAAATATATAAAAACGAAAATAATTTAGTAAAAGAAATTATAAACATATGTGAAAACAATTACAAAGTAGAAGAAAAATATCTAAACAGAATAGAAAAATTCTTTGAATTAAATGATAATCAAAACTCTAAAAGAGTATATGAAATGATAATAAAAGGAGAAAAACATGAATGATTTAATAAGTGTTATTATACCAGTTTATAACGCTGAAAAATATATTGAAAGTTGTCTAAATGCCGTACTAGGACAAAGCTATGAAAATATAGAAGTAATTGTTATCAATGATGGTTCAACCGATAATAGTTTAAAAATAATAAAAAAATTAAAAGACAAAAGACTAAAAATAATTGATAGAGAAAATCGTGGCGCCGCCTATTGCCGATACCAAGGGGCAAAAATTGCCAAAGGAAAATACATCATCTTTATAGACGCTGACGATTATATTAAGCCATCATACATCAAAATACTTCATGAACAAATTTCAAAAAACAAAGTAGATATCGTAAGATGCCATTTTATAAAATATAAAAATGGAAAAACAATTAAAGAGAAAGCCGTTATAGATGAAGACAAAATTTTTAAAAAAGCAAATTATGAACCATTCATATACGACTTGCTTTATAATTCAATCTATTTTAATAGTATGTGTAAACAAATAATCAATGCCGATATTTTAAAAAACATATCTGTTAAAAACTATGATATTAACTATGGTGAAGATGTATTATATGAAATGCAAATAATCAACAATTCAAAATCTATTATGATTATTAATGATTACTTATACTTTTATAGACAAAACGAAAACAGTATTACTTATACAAAAGATTTAAAAGTAATAAAACAAAAATTATTATCAATATGTAAATCACATCAAATACAACTTGAAAACATAAAAAATAGTAAAATAAAAAACAAAAATAAATACTACAATTTTGTCGCTAACAAATTTTTAAAAACCCTATATCTTCAATACTGTAATCTAATTAAATATAGCAAAAATGAAGAAAAAACTATAAAAGAAATATATAACTTAGAAAGTACAAATGAATTATTAAATAACTTAAATAAAAAGATAATTGAAAAAAATCTATTTTATAAAATAGGTATGAAATTAATTTCTAAAAAAAATATTAAAACATTAAAATACTATACCAAATTTATAGTATTACCACTTTTAAACCATCACAATAAAAAATAAAGGAGGCATAACTATGACCTGTAAAAATAACATTATATATTATCTAGCATTTTCTCTGTTAGTTATTTTACGTTTAACTACAGGTTCTGTTTTATTCCCCCTACCCCTATATTTTAATTATATATTATTAATAATCATAAGTAGTTTATTTGGTTTAAAAATAATTTTAGATAACCATACATTTAAAGAATATTTATTTATTATAATACTAACAATTTTAACCATATATATATATATAGTTGCTAATACCTATTATATATTCCTTGGCTTTTTATCCATTATGGCTCTTAAAAACGTTAATATTAAAACTGTTATAAAAATTGATATAATTTTAAAATTAACCTTCTTATCAATTCACAGTATTACTTATTTATTCACCTGGTTAATAGATTATAATATTATTTTAGATACAATAAAAATTTCCTCACTAAAAGGAATAAGCCATAGCTTATTTTTCCCAAATCCCAACTTTGTTGGAGCATTAATAATTTGGTTAGTATTTGATTTTTTATGTTTAAAAAAAGAAGTAAAAACAAAAGACATTTTTATCGGATTAATAATCGTTATCATAAGCTATTTAATATGTAAATCCAGAACCCCTTTATATATTTATATATTATTTATAGTATTATCATTTATAAAAAATCAAAAAATATTAAACTTTTTAGCCAAATACTCTTACTTAATATTAGCTATAATTACACTATTTATAATTAGTATAAATAATGTTGACAATGAATTATTTATTAAATTAAATAGTTTATTTAGTAATAGATTTATGTACTCAGTAGCAGCCTATAATAAATATGGATTAAGTATTTTACCAAATGCTCTAGCAAATAATTATTCAGATTTTTTAATTATCGATAGTTTCTATGTTAGAAGCTTTATAAATTATGGAATCTTAACTTTAATAATTGTTGGTACAATAAATATATTTATCCCTAAAAAAAATTATAAATTAGAAAAAAGAATATTCATTCTAGCCTCTATTTATATGTTTTTTGAAGTAATTCCAATATATACTGGACTATCTTTAGCCTACATAATAATTGGAAATACAATTATTAATAACAAATATAAAGAAAGCGATGAAGTTTATGAAAGAAATAACTGTCAAAAAGCAAAAAGAATTACTTGTTGACCTATTAATTTACATCGATAAAATTTGTAAAAAAAACAATATTAATTACTCATTAATTGGTGGCTCTTTAATAGGTAGTATCAGACATAAAGGAATTATTCCTTGGGATGATGATATCGATATTATATTATTAGATGATGAATATGAAAAACTTATAAATATCTTAAAAAAAGAAAATGGAAGATATAAATTATTGGATCATAGATATAATAATTCATACTATTATCCATTTGCCAAAATAATTGATACTAAAACGACAATCAAAGAAGATGGCTATAAAGAAATAGAAGGATATGGGGTTTACCTAGACATTTTTAAATTTTTTAAAGTTTCAAACAATAAAACCTTAAGAAAAATCCAATATAAATTATTAATGTTTCAAAAAAATGTTTTAAGATTTTACTACTGTAATAAACATAATAATAAAAACGCCTTTATTAAAAATTTAGCCGTTAAAATTTTAAACAAAATTGGCCATAAGCCTATATTATTTATTTATAACAAAATATGTGATATACACAAAAATAGCAAAAATTCAAAATATATATCATCTAATTGGCCAACTTTTGGTGAAGAAAAATCAGTTCAAAAACTAAGCAATTTTCAACAATTTATAAATGCTGATTTTGAAGGTCATAAAGTCATGATAACCAAAAACTATGATGAAATACTTAAAACAACCTTTGGTAATTACATGAAATTCCCACCTAAGAATCAGCAAGTATCTCTTCACCACTTTAAAGCATACTGGAAGTGATTACAATGAGAAAGAAAAAATCTTTTTTTAACATGGTAGGTTCCCTAGGATCATATGCCATTTCTTTAATATTTACCTTTATTACCCAAAGATGCCTAATTCATATTTTAGGAATAGAATATTCTGGGGTAAATGGCTTATTTAACAACATCCTTGCTATCTTATCAATTGCTGAACTAGGTATTGGTAGTACTATAATTTTTAGACTATATAAACCAATTGCTGAAGACAATAAAGAAGAAATAAAATCATGGATGAAATTTTATAAAATATGTTATAGATTTGTAGCCTTATTTATTACAATAATTGGTTTAATAATAATACCACTTATTCCAATGTTAATAAACTCTCCCGCAATTAAAGAAAGTATTATCACATTATATTTAATCTCATTACTAGACGTAGTCATATCTTATTGTATGACTTATAAAAGATCATTACTTTATGCCAATCAAAAAAATTATATAATAAACATTGTTCATATTGGTTATACAATACTTATGAATTTAACACAAATTATTTTAATTTATTTATTTAAATCATATATTTTATATCTCATCATTAAAGTTATTTATAGATTAATAGAAAACATTATCATAAACTTATATGTAAATAAAAATTATCCTTATATAAATGAACCAGCTAAAGACATAAACAAAGAGGAAAAAAAAGATGTGTTTGAAAGAATCAAAGCTATTTTCCTTCAAAAAATATCCTTTGCCATCAACAAAGGAATTGATGGAATAATCATATCTTACTTTCTTGGTATTGCCACAGTTGGTTATTATACAAACTATAACTTAATCGTTATGACAATTAGTAATATTATATATCAAACAATCTCTAGCTTAACCGCTAGTGTTGGTAATTTACTTACTGAAAATAATATAAATAAAAATTATGATATTTATAAAAAAATCAATCTATTAAACTCATTTCTAACTGGTATGAGTATTATCATATTTATATGCATTGCCACTCCATTTATAACTATATGGATTGGAAACAAATATCTATTTTCAAATTACATACTAATCGCCTTTGCTTTATATCTTTATACAGACAGTATTAGAAGATCAATCACCTTATACAAAGAAGCAGCTGGTATTTGTAAAGAAGATAAGTATATGTATATTATTATGACTATTATCAACTTAACCGCATCAATTATCTTATGTAAAATAACTGGCGTTATCGGAGTTATATTAGGAACATCAATCAGTTATCTATTCTTAATGATTTATAGCTATCCAAAATACATTTATAAACCTCTTTTTAAAAAAGGCCTTAAAAATTACTATAAAGATAACTTAACATATTTAGTATTTATTATAATTGCTTCAATTACTTCATTTACTATATGTAATCAAATAACTTTAAATAATAGCTATTTACAACTAATATTTAACGGAATAGTATCTATTATTATCGGGTTAATTATATTCATAATATTTTTTAGGAAAAAAGAAGAATTTCAATACTATATCAAACTAATAAAAAGATAATAAATTATTATCTTTTTTTTAACAATTAATCTAATCTTTGATATAATGATATTGGTGATAACATGATTTCAAAAAATGATAATCTTAAAAATTTTATAAAAGGATTAAGTGCTGTAACAATTTACTTTACTGTCAGTATATTCCAGTCACTACCATTTACCTTAATGCATATAAATACAAATAACTTACCAAATATAGTCAAAATATTATATACATTATCTATAGAAATACTAATTATATTTTCAATCTATTTAATATTTAAAAAAGAAATACATGCAGCTATTAAGGACTTAAAGAAAAATCATCTAACATATTTTAAAAAATACTTTAAATACTATATAATAGGTCTAATAGTAATGATGGCATGCAATATCTTAATTCAACAATTAGGAGGTGGCATATCAGAAAATGAATCAACAATACGTGATGAATTCAAAATATTTCCAATATATGTCTACATTTCTGCCGTCTTACTAGCTCCTATCTTAGAAGAATTTGTTTTTAGACTAAGTTTTAAAGCTATATTTAAAAATAATTATATGTACATAATCGCTTCAGGATTAGTTTTTGGATTTTTACACCTATTAGGCATGAAAATAGATAACCTTTTTCCACTTTATTTACTTTCATATTGTAGTAGTGGTATTTCCTTTGCATATATGATGGCCAAATCAAACAACATATTTGTCTCAACAGGATTTCACTTCATGCATAATGGATTAATAATGGCATTACAAATTTTTTTACTAATCTTCACATAAAAAGACTTTTGTCTTTTTTTAATATATGTTAAAATTAAAATAGGTGAAAATATGGCAAAAGTAACAAAAAGAAAATTTTCCTTTTTTAAATTTATTATTTTTCTTTTCGTCTTCGTATGTATAATAATTGCATATGGATATTTTATTGAGCCAAAATTAATAACTGTTCATGAACATAAAATCACCAATCAAAATATTACAGAAAACTTTAATGGATTAAAAATAGTTCACATAAGTGATTTATATTATGGTAAAACATTTGATGAAAAAAGTTTAAAAAAACTAGTAACTAGTATTAACGAACAAAAACCAGATATAGTCGTTCTAACTGGAAATCTAATTGATCCAAATATAAAATTATCAAATGATATTTCCGAAAAAATAAGTAATTATTTAAAAAAAATAAATACAACTATTGATAAATACACTATCAGTGGTGACAACGATATCAAATTTGATGAATGGGAAAATATTATTAAAAATGGTGGCTTTAAAAACCTAAATAATAATTATGATACTATTTATATGAATGGCTATAATTTCATGGTAATTGCTGGAGCTAATACCAAAAAAGATAAACTAAATATAAATGAAAAACTAAATACAACCACTAATTATATAAATTCATTTGAAAAAGATGGACCAATATATAAAATATTAATATTGCATGAACCTGATGTTATAGATGAAATAACTGACAATAAATTTGATTTAATATTAGCTGGGCATTCATTAGGCGGACAAGTAAAAATCCCTAGTGTAGGCAGTATAATTAATAAAGAAGGATCAAAAAAATACCACGAAAGTCATTATAAAATTAATGATAGTCATTTATATGTATCAAATGGCTTAGGATCTGAATACCATTTTAGATTATTTAACACCCCTTCTTATAATTTGTATAGAATTGTAAATAAATAGACATAGCTCTTAGCTATGTCTATTTTCTAAATATTCCTTAATTTTTTCCACATGATTTTTAACTGTATCAGGCGCTGGACCACCAACTACAGTTCTATCACAAACTGCTTTTTTTAAATCAATTGCCTGATAAATATCTTCTTCAAATAAAGATGAAAAATCTTTATACTCTTCTATTGATAATGTATCTAAGGTTTTATCATTATCAATACAATAACCAACAATAGTACCAGTTATTTTATATGCACTTCTAAAAGGAAGTCCTTTTTTAACCAAATAATCAGCACAATCAGTCGCATTTATAAAGCCCTTCTTAGCCGCATTTAACATATTCTCTTTTAAAAATGTCGTTGTATCTAACATTGGAATAAATGTAAATAAACACATCTTAACATTTTTAGTTGCATCAAAAATTGCTTCTTTATCTTCTTGCATATCTTTATCATAAGCAAGAGGTAAAGATTTCATCATTGTAAGTAATGCCATTAAATCACCATATACTCTACCACTTTTTCCTCTAATAAGCTCTGTAATGTCAGGATTTTTCTTTTGTGGCATAATAGAAGATCCTGTAGAAAATGCATCGTCAAGTTCAATAAACTTAAACTCATGACTACTCCACATAATAAATTCCTCACTAATTCGTGACATATGCATCATAATTGTGGCAAAAGCACTAGTAAGTTCAATTGCATAATCACGATCAGAAACTCCATCTAAACTATTAAGACATGGTTCATAAAAACCTAATAATTTACTTGTTAAATATCGATCAGTATCATAAGTAGTTGCAGCTAATGCACAACTTCCAAGTGGATTAATATTCATTCTTCTAGTAGCATCCTCAAGCCTTGAAATATCTCTTTTAAACATTTCAACATAAGCCATAAAATAATGAGCTAAAGTAATAGGTTGAGCTCTTTGTAAATGTGTATATCCAGGCATAATAGTTTCATAGTTTTCTGTAGCCTTTCTTAATAAAATTTCAATTAACTGTTCAAGTAACTCAATAATTTCTTTAACCTCATCACGCATGTATAAACGTAAATCTACTGCCACCTGATCATTACGACTTCTCGCTGTATGAAGTCTTTTACCAGTATCACCTATTCTTTTTGTAAGTTCGCTTTCAATAAACATATGAATATCTTCAGCCTGCATATCAAATTCTAACTTACCATTTTTAATATCATTAAAAATGTTTCTTAACTCATCTATTATCTTTTCACTTTCCTCTTTTTCAATAATACCACATTTACCAAGCATCATTGCATGCGCAATACTACCAGTAATATCTTGTTTATACATAGCCTTATCAAAACTAATTGAAGAATTAAAATCATTAGTTCTACTATCTAATTCCTTTTTAAATCTACCTTCCCAAAGTGCCATAAATTTTCCTCCTACTATAAAGCATAGCCTAACAGCTATGCCCACTATATTTATTTACATATTCTTGTATAACCGCAGCAAATTCATCTTGATCTTTAAGCGCAACTAATAATTCTTCGCCATTCTCATTAACGCGTTTGCGGATACAAAAGTTAGTTCTGTCTTCTACACTTGATAGAAAAAGATAAGTATTATTTCCTAAAATAATTTGATCAACATTAACATATTCTTTTCCATCATCTAGTGTAAATACATCTACATCTACTGTTTCATCCATGATTTCACCTATTTCCCTTTAGTATTCCTTTGTTCATTTGTTTGAAGTTCATTTGCTTCTATTCTATTTAAAACTATATCTTTCCATTTATCCTCATTAATAGTACCATCTTCATTTAAAATACCATTAGCTTGACAGTAATCATAAAAACTACCATAACTAGGAAGATTATATTCATCCTCATGACCATTTACAAGTTTAGAGTAATATTCAAACACATGATCCATAACACCATTTTTATCAAAAGAAATCTTACTATATTGACCATAAACATTAGCATCCAAATTTGCAGGATCATTAATTAAATCTTGTGCCATAGAAAATTCATCATAATAGTAATTAGCACCATCATCAGTTCTATGAGTATTTTCTATAGTGCTTTGAGCTCCATAACTAGTTCCTGCATCAAGTGTCATATGTTCACTAATAGCTCCCACACCTTGCATCGCAATAGCTGTTGTAAGTATACCAGATATAACACCCGCTACCACTTTTCTATTAGTTCTTCTTTTATCTGGTTTATAACGTGAAGTCATAGTTCCAATACTACGTCTTCTTGCTAATTCCATTCTCTCACGATCTATTCTGCCTTGTTCTAAAATATTAGCCACTTTTTTATGCATAGCACTTTCTGTTAATTTTATATTAGGCATTTCATCATTATTCATAATAGTTCCTCCTATCCTATATAAAATATACGATATTTATTGGTTAAAGTCAAATAAACATAACTTTTGTTTACACTTGTTTGCACATAAAAATCATTGTTTAAAACAATGATTTTATTTTTAAGTTACGTTTTTTAGATTTAACATCATAAGTAAGTGTCGTTTTAGCATTATTCACACCATCAATTTCCTCTTTTATTAATTCACGTTTAAAATCATTTAAAATTTTTCTTTGTTGAATTAAATCAAAATTAGAAAACATTTTTATTTGATCATCATTTGCTCCATATTCCAAAGCCTCACGTGTCATATGCATATCATAACTTGAAATATATATAGATGCATATGTATTTACTTGATCAATATCTAAACCGTTTAATAGTCCAGAAAAAATTTCATCTAACTGTAAATAATCAAAATCTAGCTTTAAATAATGTTTAACTATTTTCTTACTTAACCCATTTAGTAAAGCTTTTTCTGCTTGTTTCATTTGATAATAATCCAATTGTTCTAATGCATAAGCCTTAACTTTTTTTATTGAAAGTCCCTCTTCTAAACCTTCACGCATCGCCATCATTTGACCATAATCAAATCTTGTATCAGCATACACACTTACTTGCTTAAAAGAAAGTCCATTTTCCAAACCTTTTATAATTTCAGACGTTTGTAATTCATCAAATTCTCTTAAAAATTTATTTGAAAAATCAAAATTATTTTTTGCCATAAAATTTCTCCCCTTACAAGTATATGATATTAACACTTAAAGTAAAAATTGTCAAATTCATAATTTTTTTAAATAATATATAAAAAAAGACTTGTTATTTCTAACAAATCTGATTATCTTTCTTTTCCAAATAAATTTAATAAATCTATAAATAAATTTATAAAATCAAGATATAATTCAAATGCAAAAATTATAGCCATATTATCTGAAGTAAAACCTTCTTCATTTGCTTTTTTAAGCTTTTGCATATCATAAGCAATATAACCCATAAATATCAAAGCTGAAACAGCACACATAACCATATCTAATGTATTATTCATAACAAACATATTTACTACTTGTAAAATTATTACAACAAGTAAACTCATAAATAAAAGTGTTCCAAATTTACTTAAATCAAGTTTTGTTGTCTTTCCAATAATTGCAAAAACCCCAAATATAATAGCCGTTACTAAAAATACAAATAAAATTGAATCTAATTTAAAAATTATAAATAAACTTGAAAAAGTAACACCCGTTAAAATTGTATATACTGTATAAAGTATCTTAGCAGTAACACTACTCATCTTATGAATTCTTGCACTTAACACAATGGCAATAACAATCTGGGCGATAAAAATAAATAAATATCCAGAACTACCAAATATTCTTACTAAAAGTTCAGGACTATTCATAAAAATTAATCCACTTCCAAAAGTTATTAGTAAACCAATAAATAGCCATCCAAATACATTTGAATAAAAATTATTTTTCATCGTCTATCCTCCTATCATCTACAATCCAATTATACTAAATATATACCAAATTGTAAAATTTAAAGGTCAAGCAAACTATTTATGATTTTATATTTAGAAATCATATTATTATCCCTATCCATAAGTAAAACATTAAACCCTTTTAAAATAGCAATATCTAATAATTCTTCATTATCATCAACAAAAATAGCTTCACCTTCTAATATATTATATTCATTGATAGGATAATTAAAAAAACTTTTATCCTTTTTCTCTTCCCCATAAATAGATGATATATATACTTTTTCAAAATAATCAAAAATACCTTCATTTTTCATAATTCTAATAGCACAAGGCCAATTATCCGATAACATTAGTAACTTATACTTTTTAGATAATCTTTTTAATTCAGATTTAACATCATCATAAAACTTATATTTGCTATCATTATAAGTTATATCAAAACTAATTTTACTAAGATCATCCTTACTTATTTTATAACCAATTTTTTTAAATATATTATCATAAAAATCATAAAACATTTTATATTCTTCTTCTAAATTAATAACTTTTCTAGATAAAATATAATTATATTCTTCCATAGCCAACAAAATTTTTTCCTTATCTAAATTCATCGAATTAATCATATCTAAAAACAATGGTGTTATAAACCAATATCCTGTAACTGGATATGCCAAAACTTTACCAAAATCCAATATCAAATATTTTGCCATATATCCTCCTTTTGCAGCGATAACATATTTAGCTTTTGTTTATCTACTATTATAACCCTATAATAGAAAATATCAAATTTCCTAAATTATATATTGCTACATCTTTTTACAATTAGTCATTAAATATTGATTGCTATTCAAACATTTTAAATCATTATTATTTAATATTTTTATTTGTGATATCGCTATTTTATTCAACCTTTCTAGTCTTATTGATTGACTTAAACCATCATTAATAAATACAGAATTAAGACTTTCTAAATTAGCTAAACAAATCAACTCATTTATAGAAGCATAATCTCTAATATTACCAACTAAATTAGTATTTTTAATTTTCCATTCCCTAGCTGTGATACCAAATAAAGCCATGTTTAATACATCCGCTTCTTCAGCATAAACATATTCAATCTGTTCCCTCGTTAATTCTGCAGGTATTAAATTTTGTCTTATAGCATCAGTATGAATTTTATAATTAATTTTTGATAGTTCTCTTTTAGCATCCCACCCAAGTTGTTTTTGCTCCTCTTTTTTTAATCTCTCAAATTCCTTAATTAATAATAATTTAAACTTTGGACTAATCCACATTCCAAATTCAAAAGCAATATCTTTATGGGCATAAGTTCCACCATATCTCCCTGCCTTAGAAATTATTCCAATAGCATTAGTTTTTTGAACCCATTGTTTAACACTTAATTTATAACTATTTAAACCTGCTTGACTTTTAATTATGGCAAATTCGCCATAATTAAAATTAGAATTGTGTAATTCCTCCCAAATGCCTAAAAATTCAATAGTATTTCTATTCCTTAACCAATCTGTTACAAAGAAACTACCATCTTTAGATTTTATCATATCCGTTATTGATATATAATCCTCATCATCTACCTTTATATAATCAATTGTTTGATTATTTACCTTTAATTTCATATTTGTTTTCCTCCTTACTAATAATTCAAAATAATATCGATCAATAATTACCTACTCATTAATACCAATCCTCCTTTAAACAAAAAAAGATATACCTTATAAAGGTATATCCCGAATAGATATATTTTTTCTTGCCTTAAAAATATAAATTATCGACCAAATTGTAAAGTATTAACACATGGCAAGTTAATTAATACATATTTATTTTATCAAAATAATAATTTAATTTCAAATATTTTGTTATATATCTTACTTTCGCATCAATAATGCAACATTTTCAACATGATAAGTAAATGGGAACATATCAAATGGAGTTACAGAAACAATATTATAATTATCTTTTAATAATGATAAATCTCTAGCTAAAGTAACAGGATCACAAGAAACATATACTAATACCTCAGGATAAATTTTTAAAATGTCTGAAATTGCCTTTTTAGATAACCCTGCTCTTGGGGGATCAACAACTACATAGTCTGCTTTCAAACCATGTATTTCTTTACTAACATCACCACATATAAACTTCACATTATCTAGTTTATTTAGTACTTTATTTTTATTGGCACACCTAATAGCTTCTTTATTAATTTCTATACCTACTACATTCTTAAAATATTTACCCAAAAACAAAGTAATAGTTCCTGTACCACAATATAAATCTAAAACTGTTTTATTCTTATCTTTAGGTAAATACTCTAAAACCTTATCATATAACTTTTCCATCACATTACAATTAACTTGGAAAAAAGAATCCTTAGATACTAAAAACTTTAAATCTTTAATTGATGCTAAAACAAATTCATCACCATAAACTAACTTACCATCCATATATATAGACTTTGCATACTTTTTTAAATTATCTATATTCATCTTTCCATCAATAACAATCATTACCTGATCAAAATCTTTAATTACAATTTCCTTTACCAACGATAAATCCTCACTATTAAGGGCAGAAATAATTTCATTAATCCTATCACTAGCAAGTAAACATTTATCAATACCAATAAAATCATTTGAACCATTTTTATAATATCCAACACCATTTTTAACCTTTAAAGTAATTTTATTTCTATATCCGTAAATAATATCACTAGGAACAATTTTTAACTCGTCCAAAGAAACATGTGCAAATTTGTTTAAAATTTCCTTAACCTTTTCCTCTTTATATTGCAAAGTTTTTTCATACTTAAAACACTTAAGAGCACATCCACAATCATTATAAGGACATTTAGAATTAATTCGATCATCAGATCTTTTAACAATTTCTAAAACCTTACCAATCATAAATTTCTTTTTTACTAAAACAACTTCAATATATGCCTCTTCATCTGGAAGTAATCCTGGAACAAAAATAACCTTTCCATTACTTCTTACTAAACCACGTCCATAATGATCTAACTTCTCACATTTTACTAATAACTTTTCATTCATTATATCCCACTCCAAAAAAATTATAACATATTCTTAAGCATTATCGGACATAATATAAAAAGAAAAGAAGGGATTTTATGGAAAAAATAGAAAAAAACGCAAAACAAGTTATCGAAAAAATTAAAAATCTATATGGAAATAGTCCAGATATTAACACAAGATTAATAAACATAAAAGGAACCAATATTGGATGCATATTCTTAGAAAGTTCCTCTAGTGCCAGTACAATCAGTGACTTTATAATCAAAGGCATCGATTATGTGGCAAAAAAAACAATATTCGATAACATCTTTGAAAAATTAGAAAATAAATTATTCAATAGTCAACTATTTACCATAAACGATTTTTCACAATTTTCTTACTATCTATCTAGCGGGTTTACAATTATTGTCGTTGATGGTAATGATAAAGCCATAGTTATGGAAACAAGAGCTAATTTAGATAGAGGAGTAACCGAATCAACAAGCGAACCAATAATAAGAGGCGCTAAAGACAGCTTTACAGAAAGTCATTCCAAAAACTTAGGTCTCATCAGAAAAAGAATAAAAGATCCAAATCTATGGTTTGAAGAAATAAAACTAGGAAGAAGAACACAAACTAGAGTAAGTATTGCCTATATAAATGATATAGCAGAAATAAAAACAGTAAAAAAAATTAAAAAAGCTTTAAAAAAAATCGACATTGATGGAATTTTAGAAAGTGGTAATTTAAGAGATTATTTAACAACCAAAAGTTCAGTTTTTCCTCAACTTCAAAGTACTGAAAGACCAGACGTAGCCTGTCAAAGCCTTTTAAAAGGAAAAATAATTGTTCTAGTGGAAAATACTCCATTTACCCTTATACTACCAACCGTATTTATTGATTTTTTGCACTCTTCTGAAGATGAATATCAAAAATCAGCAAGTATTACCTTCACTAGAATTTTAAGACTTATAGCTTTAATCATAACCATATTTACCCCAGCTGTGTATATTGCCATAACAACCTTTGATCAAAATACCATACCTGACAAGCTTTTAATATCTCTAGCCGTCCAACGTGAAGGAGTTCCCTTTCCAACCTCATTTGAAATAATATTTTTAATGATAATATTTGAAATTTTAAGAGAAGGAGATATGCGAATTCCAAGCACTATGAGTGCTTCTATGAGTATAGTAGGTGCCCTAGTATTAGGACAAGCATCAGTTGATGCTGGTATCGTATCACCAATTAGTGTCATTGTTGTAGCCATAACTTCCATATGTGGACTTATTTTCTCAGACATTGATTTTACTAGTGGAATTCGTTCCTGGAGATTTTTATTTATAATTGGTTCAACCCTACTTGGATTTATTGGAATATTAGCTGTCACTATAATTCTAATAGTTAAACTAGTTTCACTTGAAAACTTGGGAACAAGCTACCTATCACCATTTACTCCATTAAATATTAAAGCTCAAAAAGATGCTGTTATTAAAATGTCTTCTACTAATATATTTGATAGACCAAGTTATATAAGCAAGAAAAACATAACAAAACAAAAAAGAAAGGACGATTAATGTGAAAAAAGCAATATTAATAACTCTTATATGTTTCTTTCTATGTGGATGTGGCAACTATTCTGAATTAAATAATCTTGCAATAGTAACAGGCGTTGCCCTAGATAAAAAAGATGATAAATACGAGGTAAGCGTTCTTATAGCAAATTCCCCAAAAGTCGACACAAGTAATAAAGAAGGTGAAGCCCAAACTACAGTTTATAGTGCAACTGGTAAAACCATTCCCGAAGCTGCCCAAGCCGTAGAACAAAAAAGTCCCACGAAATTATATTTTGCCCACATAAATGTCGTTATTATTTCTGAAGCAATAGGAAAAGAAGGATATCTAAAAACTGCTGATTGGCTAATAAGAACTCCTCAAACTAGAAAAAGATTTTATCTTCTTCAAGCTAAAGATAACAAAGCTAAAGATATTATTAAAATAATATCTCCATTAGAATCATTTCCCTCTCAAAACATAAAAACCCTAATAAATACCAATAGAAATTCAAAATCTATTGCCACAGCCGTAACCTATAGTAATTTTATTGGAAGAGCTTTAGAAAAAGGTTTTGATCCAGTATTATCATCTATTACTATTCATGGTGACGTAAAAAAAGGTAGTAAACAAGATAATCTAGAAACAACCGAACCAAAAACATACCTTAAACTAGGTCCCCTAGCCCTTTACAAAAAAGGAAAATTAATTGGTTATACAAGTAGTATTGATAGTCAATCAATAAATATTTTACGAAATGAAACAAAAGAAATAAGCTATACCTTAAAATACAAAAACGACTACATAAATATAGGATCCGATCAAATAAAAACTAAAACCACTTTAAAAAATCCAAACACAGTAGATATTAATGTAAGTGGTATTGGCAATATATACAGTATAGGCTCTGACATAAAAATTTCCGATTATAAAGAAATTCAAAAAATCGAAAAAAAATGGAACAAACAATTAAAAAAAGATTTAGAAAAAATTATCAAAAAATTACAAACAGAATATAAAACTGATGTCTTAGGCTTTGGTAATAAAATATATAAACAATATCCTAACAAATGGAAAAAATTAGAAAAAGATTGGAATGATAAATATTTTAAAGATGTAAAAGTAAATATAAATGTTGATTTAAAAATTGCCACTACTGGTTCATTAACTGAAACATTAAAGGAGGCAAATAAATGAAAAAAATTGGACTTTTAGAATATAATAGCTTAATTTGGTTTATAATAAGAGCCAGTTTTGTAGAATTAACTTCCTATTTATTAATAAGCGAAGTAAAACAAGATGCATGGTTAGCCGTTTTAATAGGAATTTTCATTGGTATAATCCCCGTAAGTTTAATGCTGTATTTTAAAAACAAATATCCAAATGATAACATCATAAGTTTAAATAATAAATTAGGATTTATAGGAAAAATCATCAATATAATTCTTTTAATAAGTGTTTTCATATTTGGTCTTACATCCTTTTGGGTATTAATTCACTTTATAAACTCCATAGTTTTATTTAACACATCACTATGGATAATAATTATAGCTTTCATAATTCCAATATGGTATATCAGTAGTAAAGATATCCATGTTATAGGAAAAACCGGATTACTAATGTTTTATGCAATGATTGCCTTTATTTTTATAATTCTAATAGGTCTTGCAAATAACATAGAATTTGACAATTTAATGCCTGTATTTAATCATAAAACTAGTAAAATTTTATATGCGTCTTTGATCTTTGTATCATTTGATATATTGCCACTTTTCTTATTATCAATAATTCCTAAAGACAAAGTTAAAAATTATTCAAATAAAGCATCTTTAATATCATATATTCTAGCTTCATTATCAGTTTTAAATATTATATTTTTAATAATATCTTGTCTAGGAATAGATTTAGCATCCCTTTATGAATATCCTGGATATCACCTTCTAAAACGTGTAAGTCTATTAGATATTGTAGATAGATTAGAAAATGTTTTATCACTAGAATGGCTATTTTCAACAATCATTCAAGTAGTAATAACTATTCATTTTATTACCCAAGGTATCAAAGAAATGTTTAAATCAAAAGAAAAAACAAATAACTACATAACAATAATTATTTGTTTAAGCTTTGCCATTATTAGTAATTTTATATTTAAAACACATGGAACTGAAACAGTGTTTTTCAAAAACATATTACTTTATATTTTAATAGGATCATTTTTTATACTGCCACTTATAAGTTTAATTTGCTCACATTTTATTAATCACAACAAAAGCCAGAGAAACAATAATTGCAATAACTAAAATTGTAATAACAATAGTCATAAATATATTTGCCTTCTTTGGATTTTCATCACCTGTAATAAAATCAGATTTATTAAGTTTTAAACTAGATGTAAAGAACGAATTATCCATAGTTTGTTCTTTTTTGTTTTCCTCTTTCAAAAATTCTTTAACATCCTTTATTTCCCCTACTTTTGTATCATCGGCTTTTAAATCACTAAGTAAATCTGCTGCCAAATCCTCATCGCTTACTTTATTAAGCATGCTTGTATTCGTAATTGTTTCAATTAAATCTTTAAGTTCTTCTTTATCATCACAATAATCTTCTTTATCAACATTATCGCGTAAATTAAGACCTTTTAAAATATCATAACTTGTATTTCTAAGAACTCTCTCCTTGTCATCAGGTTCTTTTGTTTCTTTAGCTTTATTTAAAATATCACGAATATCGTAAGTTCTATCAGTTTGTTGCGTATATCTTTTACTTATAACAGGAAGTTCCTCTTGAGGTTTATCTTCACGAGTTAATTTGCGATATTTTCTTTCAATTTGATATTTTTCTCGATTATTAAGCATTTCTTTAACTTTGGTGATATCAACTTCATTTTCGTTATCTATGGATGCAATACCCTCAATATTACTATATTTACCGTATGAATATATACTATTATATAAATCCCTATTTTTACTACTTCTAGAAGCACTCTTACCCTGATTTTTATAATAGCGTTCCATTCTAGATGCCATCAATACCACCTCTTATTATTAATAATAACATATTTTTAACCTTTTTAAAAGTTCCTGCTTGCATTTTATTAATTATTTATTTATAATTTTTATAGGAGGAAAATATGGAAAAAATAGAAGTTAATAAAGATTTATGTATTGGCTGTGGGGCTTGTATGGCTATTTGTCCTGAAACTTTTGAAATGGATTCAGATGGTTTAGCCAAAGCCGTAAATAATGAAATAAATGACGAAGTAAAAACTGCTGAGGAAAGTTGTCCAACAAACGCTATTAAAATAAACAAGGAAGATTAATCTCTTCCTTGTTTTTTTGTTAAAGCATACAAGGTTTTAACTTCCTTAATGCTCAAATGGCGATATTCTCCTGAAGTTAATCCCTTTAAATCTAAAAATGAAAATCTTTCTCTTTTAAGTTTTATGACATCGTATCCAATGGCCTTAAACATTTTTTTTACTTGATGATTTCTTCCCTCATAAATAGTAAGTTCTACTAAAGAAGTATTTTTTTTCTTATCAATTTTTTTAATTTTAAATTTAGATTTAGCTGTTTTTTTACCGTCTATAACTATTCCTAAGCTCATCTTTTTAAGCAAAGCAGGATCAACAATTCCCTGTAATTTAGCTAAATAAACTTTCTCCACCTTATTACTTGGATGAATAAGTAAATTAGTAAGCTGTCCATCATTCGTAAGCAAAAGCAATCCACTAGTATCATAGTCAAGTCTACCAACCGGATAAAGTCTATTAGTAGATTCTACTAGATCCATAACCGTTTTTCTGTTTTTTTCATCATTAGTAGTTGTTACTACACCCCTAGGTTTATAAAGTAAAATATATTCCTTATTTTCTAATTTTAAAGCATGTCCTTCAACAGTAATAACATCACTACTACTAGCTTTACTTCCTAAATCAGTAACCTGCCTTCCATTTACTAAAACCTTACCATCTATAATAAGCTGCTCTGCTTTTCTTCTTGAACAATACCCGCTATTTGCAATAATTTTTTGTAATCGTTCCATATAAATCACCTACATCAATTATACCAAAGATAATCAAAAAAACAAAGGAACTACAATTAAAGCAATTATAACCATCACTAAATCTGCAAGTAACCCAACCCATAAAGCATATTTAATTTTTTTAATACCGATAGTTCCAAAATACAAAGTAATAATATATATAGTCGTATCACTAGAGCCTTGTATTACTGAAGTAAGATTACTTAAAAAACTATCTGGTCCATATGTATTATACATTTCATTTAATAAAGCCAGTCCAAAACTACCAGAAAGTGGACGCATCACCGCTACTGGTAATATTTCAAGTGGTACTTTGATTAAAATAAAAAGTGGTTTTAAAAACATAAAAATATAATCAATAATCCCACTATTTGTAAAAATATTAATACCTAATATCATGGCCAATAATGAAGGAAACATTGAAACAACCATCGGAAGTCCTTCCTTAGCGCCTTCAACGAAACTATCATAAACATTAATTTTCTTACATATACCATATATTATGACAACTAAAACCAAAAATGGAATAAATAAACTTGAAATAAATTTAATCAATCTCATCTACTCCTTCCAGCGAATATTCTATCAATAATTAAACCTACAATAAGTGATAAACTACTTACAACCAAACATGGTAAAACAATACTAGTAGGGTCTGTACTATCATGCATCATTCTAAGTGAAATAATAGTTGTTGGTACAAGTGTTATACTACACGTATTAATAACCAAAAAAGTTATCATACTACGGCTTGCCACTTCTTTATTCTTATTTAAACTTTGTAATTCTTCCATAGCTTTAAGTCCAAATGGCGTAGCCGCATTACCAAGGCCAAATGTGTTTGCTATAATATTTGAAGAAATTAACCCTAGTGATTCATGTCCCTTAGGTATTTCTGGAAACAATTTATGTAAAATAGGAAAAATAAAATTAGAAGCTTTATTTAAAAGCCCTGACTGCTTTGCAATATTCATAATTCCAAGCCACAAAGAAATGATAGGAAAAATTTGCACAACTAAATCTAAAGTTACCTTACCACTTGAAAGTATTTGAGAATTTAAAACATCAGCCTTGCCCTTAATTATTAAAAAAACTGAAGCTACAATTATCAAAAACGACCATAGTTTATTAATCATTTTTACCCAATCTAAAGATTTTTTCAAAAAAATTCTTTTTATTTTCTTTTTTATTTTTAATAAAAATAGCCTGCTGATGAATTTGTTTGTCTGCTAAATATACTTTAGCTTTTCCAACCTCATCTTTATCTTTAAAAAAGCGTTTTTTGTTAATTTCAAATTTAATTTTTAAAACATTTTCTTCACTTTCAAGCAAAGGATATATAAAATCCTCTTTTAAATAAAGAGTTTTATTTTTATAGTAACTTTCATTTAAAATAGAAATATCTCCTTTCTTTAGTAAAGTATAAGGTTTATATTGATTAAAGGCTTCCTCATAAAGTTCTTTATGATCTTTCCAATCATTACCATCATTTAAAGTAACAACCGTTAAATTAAGATTATTTGCACTAGCACTAGTAATTAAAGTTCTTCTAGCAATTTTTGTAAATCCCGTTTTACCACCAGTTATATTTTTATATGTGAATAATAATTTATTCTTATTATGCCATTTATAAACATTCATATTAGTCTTAACAACATGATCTTTAGTACTAGTAATCTTTTTAAATTTTTCATTTTTCATTGCATAACTCATAAGTAAAGCCATATCATATGCATTAGAAAAATTCCCTTTTTCTTCATCAAGTCCACTAGGATTATTAAATTCAGTATTTTTCATACCTATTTCTTTTGCTTTATCATTCATTAATTTTACAAATTTACTTACATCACCAGAAACTGCTGTTGCAATAGCTAGTGCGGCATCATTTCCACTTCTAAGCATAAGTCCATAAAGTAAATCCTCAAGTTTTATTTCTTCACCTTGTCTAATATATACTCCAGATCCATAAGCTTTTAAAATCTCATCACCAATTACTACCTTTTTATTAATATTAGCATTTTCTATTGCAACAATACATGTCATAACTTTTGAAATGGAAGCTACACTTTGTACTCTGTGAATATCTTTACCATAAATTATACGATGACTATCCATATCCATTAAAATGGCTGATCTAGCACTTGTATCATAAGCAAACACCTTAAATGGTAATAGCAAAATTACAAACATTAGAAAAAATTTTTTCACTTTAATCACCTAAAAAAGTATATACAAAAAACAAAACTAATATACCAAAGAAAAAATGAACATATTTGTTCATTTTACGAATTTCTATTATCATTAGTTACATTATCATTTGTACGATTGTTATTTGTATTATCATTAACTGTATTATCAGTAACTTGATTATTTGTATTATCATTAGTTGTATTATTATTTGTGTTATCAGTAACTTGATTATCTGTAACTACATTATTAACACCATAAGATCCACTTATTTTATTTAAATCTTCATCACTTAAAGGATCAACTGACCATTCATCATTTGTTTTTGTAAGATGAAAATAAATTGTATAAGTTTCAGTATCTGTAACTTTTTTTAGGTTTTCTAAACGATATCCTGCAAAAGTATTTTTATCATCAAACTTATCTTTATTATCATTTCTATAAGTATTTGCTTCATTTAAAGCATTTGCATAACTTCTAACTGTTATTTCAGTTTCTACAGTTGCAGTATCGCCATCTATTTTTTCATCTTTTATTTCATACTTTAAGTCTTGATAATGTTTCTTCATAAATTCACGATAATCGCTTCTTTCATCTTCAGTTAAAGTTGCGTCTCCAGTTAAAACAGTATCTAAATCATTCATAACATTATCGTCAGCTGTTTGATATCTGTTTAAAAATGCTTCTACTTTTTTTGTTGGTGTATTATCCATATTAGTGTTTGCACAACTACAACCAGTTAAGATAACTAAAGCCATTAAAGAACATAATACTTTTTTCATAACTTCCCTCCTTATTACTATTATGGGAAATTAATCCTGTTATATACGTTTTATTTATTTTTTAATTTTAAATTATTTTTATAAATTGGATTTAATAATAAATTTTCAGCTTTTAGCTGTTCCTTGTTATAAGTTAAATCACAATTATTTTTTAAAAAAGTTTTTAAACAAATGCTTTCTTTTAAATGGCCCATAGAATAATTACGAGGAATTCCACTCATAGTACTCCAAAAACTATTCACATATGTTTTAGCATATTGCTGACTAAACGGCATATAACCAAATATAAGTAAGTCCTTAATTATTTCTACATTTTCAGAATCTTTTAAAACAAAATAACCAGGTGATGGAGTTTTAATAATTAAATTTTTAATTATTAAAAATTCTTTTTCATCACACATATCCTTATCAAAAAATTGATTATAAGTAGGATCAATAAGATAAGGTTCTGTTTTACCAGCAACTAAAAATTTAGCAGTAACTGTTCTATGACCAACAATATTATCACCAAGTGCTTTTTGTGTATCAATCGCCATAACGTCAACATTCAAATTTTTTAAATAATTAACAATCATAGCTTGAGCCTTATCACATTGGTTCAAAAAATTAAACTCCTCTATTGATTGATTTTTATTATCACAAATCATTTTTCTAACTTCAAAACAAACATAACTAAGAAAATAATTTAGTTCATTTTCACTTAAACTTTCTTTATTAATGCATTTACACTCTATATTTTCTATTATATCCAAATTAATATTATCCATTATATATTTTTTTTCATTAAATATTTGTGCCATTATATCAGTCCTTTAAAATACCATCTACTATTAGTATATACATCTTAAAATTTTTTTTAAACAATAAATTATTTTTTTTACATTTAATTGTCATAATAATATTTTATTTATAAGGCTAAAAAATTTATATATTTATTACAAATTTAACTTGCTTTCTTATTTTAATACTATTACTATTATATAATTTTTATAGGGAATATCAGTTGTTGAGTGTCTACCGATTCTCTTATAGAGAGGAGG
>CANATJ010000007.1 GCA_947364595.1 uncultured Bacillota bacterium
AATTTTATTATTTTATAAGTTATTTATTAACAAAAAAATGAGATTAAATTAAATCTCATTTTTACAAATTTTTATTTCCATTGCCAATCTTTAACCTCTTTAAGATCTGTTCCTTTTTCTTTTATATAATTATTATGTTTAATAATTTGATTTTCCATTTCTTCTATTAAATGTGTTCCTTTACTTCCTAAATTAGGTAAATGAATAATTGCATCTTTTACTAAGTGATAACGATCTATTTTGTTTTGAACACGCATGTCAAATGGGGTTGTTATTGTTCCTTCTTCTATGTATCCATGAACGTGCATATTTCTATTATTTCTTTTATATGTAAGTGAATATATTAAATCTGGGTATCCATGGAATGCAAAAATTATTGGTTTATCCTTTGTAAATAACATGTCATATTCTTCATCAGAAAGTCCATGCGGATGATTAGCTTTTAATTTCATTAAATCAACAACATTAATACATCTTATTTTAATTTGTGGTAAATACTCTTTTAAAATGGAAATAGCAGCTAAGGTTTCTAAGGTTGGAGTATCACCACAACAAGCCATGATTATATCTGGATCTTCATTTTCATCATTACTTGCCCATGACCAAACACCTATACCTTTTGTACAATGAACAATAGCTTCATCCATGCTTAACCATTGGTAACTTGGATGTTTAGAGGCAACTACTACATTAACGTGATTTTTGCTTTTTAAAAGATGATTAAATGTAAATATTAAACTGTTTGCATCTGGTGGTAAATACATTCTAGTTACAGTTGATTTTTTACTAGCTAAATGATTTAAAATTCCTGGATCTTGATGAGTATAGCCATTATGATCTTGTTGCCATGCATGGGATGTTAATAAAAGATTTAATGAAGAAATATCTCTTCGCCATGAAATTTCATTACATATTTTAAGCCATTTGGCGTGTTGGGCAATCATAGAATCGACAACTCTAATAAAGGCTTCATAACTTGAGAAAATTCCATGTCTTCCAGTTAATAAGTATCCTTCTAACATTCCTTCACACATGTGCTCTGAAAGATATGAATCCATAATTCTACCGTTTTGGTTTAAATATTCGTCATTTTCTTTTTTAAATGATTGCCAATCGCGGTTTTCAACTTCAAATATTTTATATAGTCTATTAGACATTGCTTCATCTGGAGTAAATATTCTAAAGTTGTTTTTATTGTTTTCATATACACCTTTAATATAGTTACTAAGTTCAAACATATCCATTGTTTTATATGTTCCTCTTTTATCAAAGGTAACTGCATATTTTTTAAAATCTGGTAAATTTAAATCTTTAAGTAGTAATCCTCCATTAGTATGGGGATTTATGCCCATTCTTTTATTTCCTTTAGGAAGGAAATCTCTTATTTCTTGATTTAAACTTCCATTTTTATCGAATAATTTTTCGGGATGATAACTTTTAAGCCAATCTTCTAGCATTTTTAGATGTTCTTCTTTTTCCATTGAAATTGGGACTTGATGAGCTTTAAATGTACCTTCTACTTTATTTCCATCTACTTCTTTAGGGCCTGTCCAACCTTTAGGTGTTTTTAAAATAATCATTGGCCAAAATGGTCTTTTTTCTATTTTTCCTTCTTTAGCGTTTTGTTTTATTTCTTTAATATCGTTAATAACTTTATTTAATGTTTGATACATTATTTTATGAACTTCCTTAGGATTATCTCCTTCAACTAAATAAGGTTTCCATCCGCAACCAAAGAAGAAATTGCCAAGTTCAGCATTACTTATTCTTGAGAAAACTGTTGGATTACTTATTTTATAACCATTCAAATTTAAAATTGGTAAAACTACTCCATCGGTTTTTGGATTTATAAATTTAGTTCCATGCCATGAAGTAGCAAGTGGTCCAGTTTCAGCTTCACCATCGCCAATGACACATGCAGCGATCAAATCTGGATTATCTAAAACAGCTCCAAAGGCATGAGCTAAAGAATATCCAAGTTCTCCTCCTTCATGAATTGAACCTGGGGTTTCTGGAGCAGCGTGTGAAGAGACTCCACCAGGAAAAGAAAATTGTTTAAATAATTTTTGTAATCCCTTTTCATCATAAGTTATATTAGGATAAATTTCACTATATGTTCCTTCTAGATAAGTATTAGATACAACACTATTTCCACCATGACCTGGTCCAGAAATATAAATCATATTTAAATCAAAGTCGTTAATGGCTCTATTTAGATGGGCATAGATAAAATTTTGGGCAGGAACTGTTCCCCAATGACCAACAATTTTACTTTTTATATCTGATTTTTTTAATTTCCTTTTTAATAGTGGATTATCAAGTAAATATAACTGTGCGGCTGATACATAATTAGCAGCATTAAAATATTTATCTATTAAATCTATTTGTTTTAATTCTTTTTCGTTCATATAGTCCCCTCTATTCTTCTTTAATTATATCTTTTTTTTTATAAAACAGCAATATTCTTAAGAAAAAAAGCTAAAGTTTTTACTTTAGCGTACTAATTATACATTTTGGATTTACTTTAGATCTTTTTTATACACTTGCTGTTTATCGACGTTAAATACAAGTTGATCAATATCATAGTTATCACTTACTGACAGCGAAATTGTATATACTACTTCTTCTAATATATCTTTGGTATTTATATCATCGAATAAGCAATCATTAAATTCTAAACTCATTACTTTACCATCAATATTACTTGAAACTAGTTTGGTACCATCATTTAAAAAGCTCATTAAATTTTTATTTGAATTAAAATTTGAGGATAATTCATCAATTATTATACTAATTTTTTCTCTATCATCATTTAAATATTTGGTAACTGGAACATAATAATAATTATCATTTATTTGATTTATATAGTATATGGTTACATCTACAATGTCTTTTGTACTTGTTAGATCAAACTCTTTATTTATACCAAAACTACGATCTAAAGTACTTGGTAAATTAATTTTTGTTTTGGGTAATTTTGTTAGTATATCACCTTCAACATAAATAATAACTTTGTTTACCTTATCTATGGATGTTAAGCTATAAACTATAGCTTCTATCATTTTCTCTTCCAATTTTTCATCAACTTGTAATAGTTCTTTTGAAAAATCTATTTTTATTAATCCTTCATCATAATCTAAATTAAGTACTTCAGTATCTGGAGGAATAATTGCACTAAAACCACTAGGTATTTTACTATCCATTCCACCAATGGTTAAAACTTTTATTAATTGCCTAGCTTTTTGCTCTATACTTTGATCTGTTAGGGCTACATTTGTTAAGGCTACATAACTATTTTGATCTAATAAAAATATTGAATTAGTACTGACATTTGTATCAACATATTGTAATTCTTCTTTGATATCAAGTTTGGCTTCATTAGAGGGTATTAAATATATTAACAGTAGTGCGAATAAGGCAGCCGAAGCAAGGCCTATTTTTCTCAATGATATTTTTTTTAACATAGCAATCACCTACTTTAATCATATGAAAAAAAGGTTTTTTTATAACCTTTTATAACGAAAGTTCTCCAAGTCTTAATAGTTCAATTACAGCGCCGGCTCTACCTTTAACCCCTAATTTTTGCATAGCATTTGAAATATGATTTCTAACTGTTTTATCACTAATATTTAGTGCTGTTGCTATTTCACTAGTACTATGGTTTTTAATTAATAATTCAAAAACTTCTCGTTCTCGTTTTGTTAGAATACCCTTTTTCATAATTCCCTCACTTTCCTAAGGCGGGTGGTTTATATTTACTCATATTATTTTATGTTTACTTTAATTATAAGTGAGAGAAAATGCCTAAATTAAGAAAAAAACTTTCATTATGAAAGATTATTTTTGAAATTTTACAGATATAGACATTGCGGTATCAAATTCTTTTTGAACTAAACGCATTATTTGATTAGCTGTTTTAGTATCATGTTTAGTACTATCAACAACTACGGAAATATTTATACCATCAATATTTACAAATGCTTTTAAGTTAAGTTCATTTTTTATTTTCCCTTCGATAGTTTCTTCAATGCCTTTATTTTTATTTAATTTTTGCATTTCTTCAAAGGCTGCATTTTTTTGTTCTGATGTTGATTTTGAACTAGTTAATACTTTCTTTAATTCAGTAATTTTATCAAGTAATTTTTCTTCTGATTCTACTCTTAGGGCTACTAGCTCTGCACTTTCACTACTTTCTTCTTTAGTAGAAACTGTTTCTGTCTTTTTTTCGCCATTATTGGTTGCCATTAGTAATTCACTAGGCATAGTTATGTAATATACACTAAGTACTAATATCAAACTAAATAATGTCAAAAACCACAAGCTTCTTTTATTAATCATTATTATCCCTCCTGGTACGTTTCTACTTAAGTATATTAGGATATATTTTTTTTATGACAAAAAAAGGCTTACGCCTTTTTCATTTTTGTTACTTTTGGTTTTACTTCATCTTCCATTGAATATATTTCATTAATTGTTTCAACTATTTTATCTATTTGATTTTTATTGAATTTATCCATATCATTAATTGTTAAATTTGGTTTATCTTCTATATCATCCATAACTTTATCATATTTAGCTTTATTTTCTAAAAATGTTTTGTTTTTGATAATATCTAATTGAATTTCTGTTTTTTCCGAAAGTACTTTTTTCTTTTCTTGTTTTATTTTATCTAATTGCCTTTTTCTATATACAGCTGTTATGGTTAATAATCCCATAGATGTGATTATACTAACTGGGAATGATAACACTGCAGCAGCTGAAGTCACTAAACAAACTATATTTGTATTGCGATAAAGTTTATATATTTTTTGACCATGTTTTTTTTGTAAATTAGAATTTATTTTAGTAATATCACTATTTAGTACTTGATTAACCATTTTAGTTAAAACTTTTTTCTCATTTTCTTTTGTATAACATATTGCAGAAGTCTTTCCTGAAGCTAAATTCATAATTATTTGACCGTCAATTATTTTATAATTTAAAATAAATTTTTCTTTTTCTTCTTTATTGACTGTATAATCTTTCATTTTTTCACTTCCTTGGGTATATATTTTAACATTTTTACCCTTTTTGTCAAATTAAAAAAGGTTTTTAGACCTTTTTATAATTTTTTAACTTTTGGTTTAACATCTTCCATTAAATAGATTTCATCAATTTCATTAATGATATTATCTAAAACGTCTTCATCAAGTGCACCAATTTTATTTATATCAAGATTTAAATCTAAACCTTCATCATTCATAACTTTTGTCATTTTAATCTTGTTATCAAGAAAACGTTGATGTTTTTTTAAATCTTTCAATAGTTCTGCTCTATTTTTTTGACCTTCTTTTTCTATATGATCAAACTTAATTCCACAATATCCTTGATATAATGCTGTAGCAGCTAAAATGCTTAGTGCTGGCACTGGTCCGAATGGTAATGTTATTAAAAATGAAGCGCAACCTACAATATAAACCATATCTGATTTTTTATATAATTTATATTTTTTTTCATGTTCTTGCTTTTTTAGTTCGCTTGTTAACTTAAATTGGTTATATTTATAAACTTGATTTTCCATTTGTTTTAAAACTTTTGCTTCGTTTTCTTTAGTGTAATAGATTGCTTCTGTTTTTCCTGAAGCTAAATTCATAATTATTTGACCATCAATTATTTTGTAATTTAAAATAAATTTTGCTTTTTCTTCTTCATTTATTGTATAATCTTTCATTTTTTCACTTCCTTGAATATATATTTTAACATTTTTTACTAATTTGTCAACAAAAAAAAGACTTATGTCTTTTTATAATTTTTTTACTAAAACTTTTGCTTTTGGTTTTTTATAAATAGTGTTGTAAGTTTCTTTTACTAGTTCGTTTAGTTCTTCATTATTCATTTCATCAATTGTGTTTATAGTAACTTCTTTTTCATTTTTCTTTTTTAATACATAATTTATTTCTTTTTTATGTTCAATAAATTTTCTTTGTTTATCTATATCTTTTAAAACTTCATTATATCTATTCTCTCTATAATTAGCAACTGATTTTAAACGTCCAAGTTCTATACCACTCATTACAAATATGGCAGAACCAACTAGGCAAAAAACTGGAATAAATTGTCCCGTAAAAATAGATAATGCTATAAAAACGATACCAACTGGTATAAAACCATTTAAAGTCTTTTTAAGTATTTTATCTTGAAAATATTCTTCTTCTGTTAAAGTTCTTTCAAATTTAGCTTGATCAAAATTGTTAACTTGCGATTCCATTTTATTTAAAATTTGATTTTCTGCTTCTTTTGAATATGGAATTTTTTTTGATTTTTTAGAGGCATAATTTATGATTATTTGATCATCTTTAATTTGATAATTTAAGATAAAATTTTTTCTTTTATTTTTATTTATTACATAATCTTTCATACTACCTTACCTTTCTTTATATTATCATATTCTATTTGTTTTCTTTTTTTAAAAAATCTATAAATAATTTATAGATTTTTTCTATATATTAGTATAGTTTTGCACCTGCTGGTATTTGATCATCAACTAGTAAAAGGTTTAATTCTTCTTTACCATTTTGTTCATGTACTGCAGATATTAACATGCCACAAGAGTCAACACCCATCATTTTTCTTGGTGGAAGATTTACAATTGCAATGGCAGTTTTTCCAATTAATTCACTTGGTTCATAGTATTCATGAATTCCACTTAAAATTACACGATCTTTATCAGTTCCATCATCTAGGGTAAATTGTAATAATTTCTTACTTTTTGGTACAGCGATGCAGTCTTTAATTTTTACAGCACGGAAATCTGATTTACTGAAAGTATCGAAATCAACCATTTCCTCAAATAATGGTTCTATTTTTACGTTAGAAAAATCAATTTTTTTTGCTGGAATTTCTTGTTTTACAGTGGCTTTTGATATTTTATTTGGATTGTCATTTCCATTAACGTTTTTCATATGTGGGAATAATAAAACTTCTCTGATTGTTTCGCATCCTGTCATAAGCATAACTAATCTATCAATACCAATACCCATACCTCCAGCTGGTGGCATTCCATATTCTAGGGCTTCAACAAAGTCCATATCCATTTCGTTTGCCTCATCGTTTCCTAAATTTCTTTCTTTTAGTTGGTTTTCAAATCTTTCATATTGGTCAATTGGATCATTTAATTCTGTGAAAGCATTTCCGTATTCAACTCCACAAATAAATAATTCAAATCTTTCTGTATATCTAGGATCTTCACTTTTACGAGCTAATGGGCTTATTTCTACTGGATGTCCATATACAAATGTTGGACCTACTATTTTTTCTTCTACGAATTTTTCAAAGAAAGCATTAACCACATGACCAAATTCAAAGTGTGGTTCTACTTCAACTTCATATTCTTTAGCTAATTCTAAAGCTTCTTCTTTACTCATTTGTTTCCAAAAGTCAACGCCACATGCTTCTTTTATTAAATCAACCATATGAGCACGTTTATATCCAGGGGCGAAATTTAAATGTTGTCCACTATATTCAATTTCATATGTTCCATTAACTTCTTTACATACTTCGCTAAAAATACCTTCAGCAATATCCATCATTCCATACATATCTGTATATGCTTTATATAATTCAATTGTTGTAAATTCTGGATTATGTTTTCTATCAACGCCTTCGTTTCTAAATATACGTCCTATTTCATAAACAGCATCCATTCCACCTACTAATAGTCTTTTTAGTGGTAATTCTGTAGCAATTCTTAAATAAAATGGCATGTTTAGTGCATTATGGTGTGTAATAAATGGTCTTGCAGCTGCACCACCTAAAATTGGACTTAAAATTGGTGTTTCAACTTCTGTATAACCTAAATTATCTAAATATTTTTGAATAGTTCTAATAATTTTTGGTCTTGTAAAAGCAACCTTTCTTGCTTCTTCATTCATTATTAAATCAACATATCTTCTTCTAAATCTTTCTTCAACATCTTGAAGTCCATGATATTTTTCAGGAAGTGGTTTAAGGGCTTTTACTAAATGAATGTAGTTTGTAGCGTGTACGCTTAATTCACCAGTATTTGTTTTAAATACATATCCTTCAATTCCAATAATATCTCCGATATCTGATGCTTTAAATAAATCGTATGCTTCTTGTCCTACGTTATCTAGTCTAATATAAATTTGAATTTGTCCGTATTTATCTTGGATATGGAAAAATCCAGCTTTTCCGTTACGACGTTTTGTCATAATACGACCAGCGATAACTACTTCGTCTTTAATTTCTTCTAGTTCTTCTTTTGTTTGATTTAGGTGCTCATCTTTTATTATTTTTGAATTTGATGTTACATCAAATCTTTCTCCAAAGGGCTTTATCCCCTTTTCAATAAGTGTGTTAACTTTTTCTCTTCTTACTAATTCTTGTTCTGTAAATTCTCTCATAAAATACCTCCTAAATATTTCTAGTAATAATTATATCAAAAAAAAGGTAAAAATAAAAGGAAAAATCCCATTTATGGGATCTTATTTAATCTTTGATGTAGGTTTGATTAAATCCTTTTGTTTTATAGTTACTACATTTGATATATGGTTCATAATCTATTTGAGCTTGATGCTTGATAAATTTTACGTATCCGTCACATTCACTAGAATTTTTGATGTCAATAAGTTTATCTATATATTTATTTTCTTTTAATAATTTATATGGTAAAACTATTGTTTCAGTGCTTTCAATATTACCTTGATAATTAACGTTTTGATATTTTTGAGCGGCTACTTTTAATTCTAATTCTAAATCTTTATATGTCTTTTGGTTTTCTGTTTGTGATGAACCACTAAACAATGTTTTTATATCTTTTTGATAAATGAACATTGTTATTATCAAAGCGATAAACATTATAGATACCAAAAGTATAAAGTCTTTTAATCCCCATCCATTTTGATTCATATTTTCTTACCTTTCATTTTTTCTTTGTTAAATTTATAAAGCCTTCCTGGTCTACCGTTACCACTATTTACTTTTAAACCAGTATCTATTACTAAATTTTGCGAAACAAATTTTTTATGAAAATTTCTTCTATCCATTGTTTTTTTGGAAATTGTTTCATAAAATTTTTGTAATTCTGGTAAAGTAAAATCATTAGGGAAGAAGTCTAATAAAATGTCATCATAATTATTTACTATTTTTCTTTTTACTTCTTCTGTTACTTGATTGATAATTTCTTTATGGTCATAACCCATCTTAGGAAGTTTATCAACGTCAAACCATTGCATTTCATTGGTATCATCATCATGTTTAATATTTACTAATTTTTCATCAGTAATGGCAATTGATGTTGCAGCTATTATTCTTCCATTTGGATCTCGATCTAAATTACTAAATATTTTCCCTTGGAAGATTTTACTAGTATTTAGATTAGTGGTGTTTTTATATATTTTAATAGCGCTTTGTTCAATAGTCTCGTCGTTTGTTAAAATGTCTCCTGGTAAAATCCAATACCCTTTATATGGATCCATTTTTTTCTTTTTTAAGAAAACTTTTAATTTTCCTTGACTAGCAGCATATATAACAAGAAATGACTCTAAAATATTATAATATGTTTTGTTCATTTTTTCACCCTTTGTGTAATAAATTACGCAATTATTATATATTAGTTATTTAAATTTGTCAACAAGTGCTTTTACAGCAAAAAAAGCATCTGTTATGCTTTTTCATTATTTTTAATTTTATCATATATAATAGCTACCGCATATTTCATACTATTAATATTTTCAATTAAATTCATTAATTTATCATAATTTTCTTCTTCTAATGGTTTTAAAAATATTTCTTCGTTTACTTTTGAATCTTTTGTATTAGTTCTAAGTAAAGCCTCTATTTTGCCAATGTCATGAACTAATGAATCATAGTATTCTGAATTTTTATATGAAAGAATGGTTTTTAATATTTCTAATGTTACTACACTATGCCCATATTGATTGTAAAAATATTCGTCGAGTATTTTTAGTTGATCACGATAGTCGTTTTTTGAACTGACATATGAATAATCTTTTTCATATAGTGCCATTAATAATTTAACTGTATCATATTTTTTATAATTTAATTTGTTTTTTGTGTATTCAATAGCTTGTGATACTACATCATAAGCGTTATTAGATAATTCTTGTTTTAAATGCATATTTTTATATAATAATTCTTCTGGCATATAACCATCCCCTTATGTTCTATATTAATTATATCAAATTAAATTTGACAGTCAATATGTTTACTATAGAAAAAAAGAGTATTTCTACTCTTATATTTCTATCATAGCCATAGTTTTTGTGTTGGCAATTACTTCTATATTATTAACATATATTTTACTATAATTGTGAATTTTTTTCTTTTTTAAATCTTTGATAAATTGATTATATGTTTCTTTAAAACTAGTTGCTTTTGATTTTCCTATATTATGAATAGTTATATAGTTATATACTTCACTGTTATTACAAGTACCTTCATAACAATCATCTTCAGTAAATCTATAATTATCATAGTTATCTATTTCAATATTATGCACTTTATTATTATAGGTATTTTTAATTATAAATGTTCCATCTGGCATATTATCATCGATGGTTTTTTTGGTATCTGATTCAGGAAAAGAAATTAATACTTTTTTATCGGTTGTAAATGTCTTAGTTTGAGTTTTCATTTCAGTAATATTTGGGGCTTTATCTATATATTCAATGCTCATTAACATATCAACGAAGAAAATATTTCCAAGTACTAATAATACTGTCCCAACAATTACTGGAATTAATAAGTTTAGTTTTTTTCCAAATACTAAGTTATAAAGAGCAATAGTTATTGATACAAAGATTAATAATAAACCTATTAAAAGTAATATTAAACCTAGTAAATCTATGCCTTTAATAAGGTAAAATACTGATACTGATATTGCCATTATTAATCCTAAGTCTACAAAGAATAATGGAATGATAAAGATGATTACTGTCCAAATTTTGATTATAAACATTACAATATAGCCTAATGATGGTCCATTATTTTTTGAGGTTTTTACTTCTTTTTTTTCTTGAGTTTTTTTTGCATTTTTTGGTTTTTCGTTATTATCTTTACTACTAAGTTTATTTTCTTTAGTATTTTCAAAGTATTGTTTGAACATTGATATTACTATTAATATACTTAAACCAAGATAGATAAGTGTTAATACTAGTTTAAATATGACATGTAAAATTTTATCGGCTGGTGAGAATAATCCAAAGAATATATCAAAGCCTATATTTTCAAACAACATAAATGGTAATTTTAATATTCCTAGTAGTAACATGGTAAAGAAGATTTTTATAATTATTTCAAAAACTAAGGATAGGTTGATTTCGGTATTATTTTCTTTAAAATTATCGGCAAAATCTTTACTTGCTTGAGCTAATTTATTAGCACCATTTTTAATTAATGTTTCACCATCATTTATGAATTTTTCAAATGAAGTTTCATCTTTTTTATTGTATTCAGGATCAATTTTATAAGCACCTAATATTTCTGATACTAAATCATCAATATCTCCAAAATCTTTAATGGCGTCTTTTTCCTTTTGTCCATGTTTTACTTTTTCACTAATGGTGTCTTTATACTCATCAATTATATCTTGTCTTTCTTTTTCGTTTAATATTGAAAGTTTTTTTTCTAATGTTTCTAAAAATTCTTTTTTATTCATTATTGTCACTCCTTTTTATAAAATCACTAACAGAATTACTAAATTCTGTCCATCCTTGTTTTAATTCATTTAATCTGGTTTCTCCTAAAACGGTTAGTTTGTAATACTTTCTTGATGGGCCTTCATTTGACTGTACCAAATATGTTTCAAAATAATTTTCGTTGGTTAATCTTTTTAACAATGGATATATTGTTCCTTCGTTAACATCGACAACTTTTGATACTTCTAAAACTAATTCATATCCATACATGTCTCGCTTTTTAACTGATAATAACACTATAAGTTCTAAAACACCTTTTTTAAATTGTGGATTCATAAAATCACCTTTCCAAGTTCATTATATATCTACTATTATGCATTGTCAAGTACTAAATTATAAATAATAGCTAATTATTTGTCTATGATTGTCGGATTATGTTAATTTGTTTGCGTTTTTTTAGTATTTGTAGTATACTTTATTTAGAATATGGAGGCCACGAATATGGACGATAAAAAATATGTTTATGACTTTGAATCTTATTTTGGAAAGGATGCCTTAAATGATGTACATCAAGAAGAAGAAACTAAAAATAAAATTGATGCGCTTGGTGACCTTTTTGATGAATTAGATGATGTACAATTTGAAAAAAATGATAACATTAATTTATTCGATTATGAAAATAAAAACGATTTAAATATTCATGATACTCTTGACGATACTAAAGCAATCGATTCATTTGTACCTACTGAAAATTTACTTAACGAATATAAAGATTTAATTGATGGGGATAATAATTTAGAAAATCTAGAAGAAGAAAATCCTACTTTAGACAAGGCTGAAACTAAGAAAAAAGGCCGCGTTCTTACTAAAAAAATTCCTTTTTCTAATGGTAGCCTTACGAAAACTTTCTTTGATTGTTCTATATTATGTTTTACTGCTTCGGCTATTGGTGGTGGAATGCTTATGTATATTATTAATCATATTTAAAAACCTCTTATTAGAGGTTTTTTATTGATTTTTATTTTTGATAAATTCTCTTAACATTTTTGTAAGTGCTCTTTTTTCTATTCTAGAAACATAACTTCTAGATATTTTTAATTCTTTGGCAATTTCTTTTTGAGTTACTTCATCATTACCATCTAACCCATATCTTTTAATAATTATTTCTTTTTCTCTTTCGGTTAAAACATTGAAATATTTTTTTAATAGTTTTAAATTATTTTGCATGTGTAAATCTAGAGCATAATCTGGTTTTGGGGTTTTTAAAACATCTAAAAATGTAATAGCATTACCCTCTTTATCAAAGCCAATTGGCTCATCTAAACTGATATTTTTATTATTTTTTTTATCACTTCTAAAATGCATAAGTATTTCATTTTCAATACATCTAGCGCAATAGGTAGTTAATCTTGTTTTGTGTTTGAATGAATAACTATCAACACCTTTGATAAGCCCTATTGTTCCTATACTAATTAAGTCATCGGTATTTTCAACAGCATAATCATATTTTTTTACGATATGCGCTACTAACCTTAAATTGTGCTCGATTAGTTTATTTCTGGCTGCTTTATCACCAAGGCCAGCTTTTTCTATGCACTGCTTTTCTTCTTCTTTTGATAAGGGATCTGGAAATACATTGTTAGAGTATGATGCACTTAAAATATAAAAATCTTTAAAGAGTTTTTTTAAAAAATCAAACATTAAATCACACCTCAATTAATTATATGAAATGGTTTATTTCTTAAAACTTCGGACAATCTTATTATATTCATTTTTTAGAAACCTAAGTAATTTAAAAAGAAGCATAAAACTATGCTTCTTCATTTAAATCCATGTCTTTTAAAATCTCATGACATCTTGGACAAACGTTATCTGTTAAATCTACTTCGTTAAAATAATTCCAACATCTTTCACAACGCTCTCCATTAAATTTTTGAATTGATACACCACAATAATCATATTGTTTTAATTCTTCAGCAGTTATTACTACGTCTGAAACTATAAATAGTTGTTTTAAATTTGGTAAAAGCAATTTAAGGGTTTCTTTATCTTCTTCAAGTAAGTTTAAGAACACTTTTGCTTCTAAAGATTTACCAATAATTTTTTCGTTACGAGCTTCTTCTAATGCTTTATATACGTCATCTTTTATACAGAAGAACATATTCCACATTTCAACAAGTTCATCTTTATTTTTATATGTTTGAATTTCTGGAAATCTTTCTAAATGAACGCTTTCTTCTTTAGTACCTGGAAGTAATTTATAAACTTCTTCACTTGTGTATGGTAATATTGGTGCCATTAATCTAATCAATGAATAAAGAATTTCATAAAGTACAGTTTGAACACTACGTCTTTTATGACTATCAGCACTTTCTATATACAAGATATCTTTAGTAAAATCTAAGTAGAAGTTTGATAATGATGATACATAGTTATTTATTAATTTATAAATTTCATCAAAATCATAATTATCATAACTATCTAAGACTTTTTGATTTAAATCATTAAGGCAAACCATCATATATTGATCTGCTTCATTCATTTCTGAATAATTTATTTTATCTTTTTCTGGATCAAAGTCGAATAAGTTTCCTAAAATAAATCTATATGTATTTCTTATTTTTCTATAACTTTCTTTAACTTGATTTAATAATTCATCACTAAATCTAACATCTTCAGTGAAATCTACACTTGCGGCCCATAGTCTTAAAATGTCAGATCCATGTTTATCAACGACATTCATTGGAGCAACTACATTACCCAATGATTTACTCATTTTAAATCCTTTACCATCTAAAACGAAACCTGTTGATAATAATTGTTTATATGGACTTTTTCCTTGACTAGCTACACTACATATTAGTGAAGAATTAAACCAACCACGATATTGATCTGAACCTTCTAAATAAATATCTGCTGGATAATCCATTTTTCTTTCTAATAAAACTCCAGCAAACGATGTTCCTGAGTCAAACCAAACATCCATAATATCTGTTTCTTTTCTGAATTCGCCATTTGGACTAGCAGGATTTGTGTATCCTGTTGGTAATAAATCTTTTGCATCTCTTTCAAACCAAATATTTGATCCATATTGTCTAAATAATTCAGATACATGCATCATTATATCGTAATCAAGAATTTCACTACCATCTTCATTGTAGAATATTGGGATTGGAACTCCCCAAGCTCTTTGTCTTGATATACACCAATCACCACGATCTTTAATCATGTTATAAATTCTTGTTTTACCCCACTCTGTATGGAATTTTACTTTATTTTCTATCTCATCTAACAATTTATCTTTTATTTTGTCAACACTACAGAACCATTGCTTTGTTGCACGATAAATTATTGGTTTTTTTGTACGCCAGTCATGTGGATATGAGTGTGTAATAAATTTTAATTTTAATAAATATCCATTTTCATCTAACCATTTAGTTATTTCTTTGTTGGCATCTTCAAAGAATAATCCTTCAAACATGCCTGAGTCAGCATTAAGAACACCTTGATCGTTAACTCCATTAATAAGTTCTAAATTATATTTTCTACCAACGTTGAAGTCATCTTCACCATAACCTGGTGCGGTATGAACTAATCCAGTTCCAGCGTCTAGTGTTACATGGTCCCCTGTTACTACTGGACTTACACGATTCATAAATGGGTGTTTATATGTAATATTAGTTAGATCGTTACCTTTAAATGTTTTTAATATTTCATAATTTTCAATGTTAAATTCTTTCATTAAACTGTCTAATAATTCAGTTGCGACAACGTAATTATAGTTTTCGGTTTTTACTAATGAGTAATCTAAGTCTTTTCCAACACATACTGCAGTATTTCCTGGTAATGTCCATGGAGTTGTTGTCCAAATGATTAAACGATCATGTGGATTTACAAGACTATTTCCTGTTTCTACTTCAAAACTTACAAATACTGAAGGGTCTTTACGATCTTTATATTCGATTTCTGCTTCGGCTAAGGCTGTTTCACTACTTGGTGACCAATATACTGGTTTTAGACCATTGAAGATTAATCCTTCTTTAGCCATTTTAGCAAATACTTCTATTTGTCTAGCTTCATATTCTTTTTGTAAGGTAATGTATGGCTTATCCCATGATGCTATTACGTTTAAACGTTTAAAATCTTCTTTTTGTTTTGCGACTTGCTCATAGGCATACTTTTCACACAATTGACGAAAAGCGGCAACTGACATTTCTTTTCTATTTACACCACTATTGGTTACTGCTTGTTCAATTGGCAATCCATGTGTATCCCATCCTGGAATGAAATCTACATAGTATCCTTCCATCATTTTTGAACGATTAATAAAGTCTTTCAATATTTTTTGAAAAGCATGACCTAAGTGAATATTTCCATTTGCATATGGTGGCCCATCATGTAATACGAAAGGTTTGTTATTTTTATTTTTTTCTTTTATTTTTTCATATAAATTCGTTTCTTCCCATGTTTGTCTTTGAATTTTTTCATTTTCAGGTAAGTTTCCACGCATTTTAAATTCTGTCTTAGGCATTAATAATGTATCTTTGTAATTCATAGTAATCTCTCCTTTATTTTATGCCTTTTTTTAATCCTTTGGCACTGTTAAAATTATCTAAAATGTTTGATGTAAAACTTGTTGTTTTACTTTGATTATTTTTATAATCTTTAATTGATAAGCTAATAAGTTCATTTAATAATTCTGTATAGCTTTTGCCTTTTGGCTTGAATAGGTAAAATCCTAATGAACCTGGAATTGTATTTGGTTCATTAACATAAATTTCTTTTGTTTTTTGATCTACTAAGAAGTCTATACGACATACGCCTTTTAAATTTAGGGCTTTAAATGTTTGCTTAGAAATTTCATATATTTGATTTTCCATTTCTTTTGAAATGTGTGCAGGAATATCAAATTCGCTATTGGACATTGAATTTGTTTTACTACCTGCCTTTTTGCCTTTTCCACCTCTTAGATATTTATCCTCAAATGTTAATACTTCGCTTTCTGTTTTCATTTGAGCAATTAAACTTGTTTCTTGATATTCATAATTTCCTAGTACAGCACAATTTAATTCTAATAAATTAGAAACCATTTTTTCAGCAATGATTTTTGTTTCATATTCTAGTGCTACATCAATTGATTTTATTAATTCTTCTTCGTTATGGGCAACAGTAATTCCGATTGTACTACCTAAATTTGCTGGTTTAATAATAACCGGAAAGCCTAGTTTTTTTACTTTCTTTACTATTTCATCTTTGTTGATCATGTATTCATAATCATAAAACCAGAAGTAATCAGGTGTTTTGATATTATTAGCTTTTAATACTTGTTTAAGCATTACTTTATCTTGGCCAACTGCTGCACCTAATACTGATGGTCCAACTACTGGTAATCCAAGGGTTTCTAGGTAACCTGCTAATGATCCATCTTCAATTCCTTTTCCATGAACAATTGGAAATGCAACATCAATATCAGTTATTTCTTTTCTAAATATTCCTTTTACTTTTTGGGCAATTACTTGATTTTCTTTTCTACATAGGCATATTTCTTTCATATATTTTTTCATACTATCAAAATACTTATATGTTTCCATGTCTCTTAGTATTCTTCCTGTATACCAATGACGATCTTTAGTAATGTAGATTGGTACTATTTCATATTTTTCTTCGTCTATATTTTCCATTGCTTGAAGTGCGGAAATAATACTAACTTCGTGTTCTACTGAATCTCCTCCAAATATAATTGCTATTTTTATTTTCATTTCTATCACTCCTTATTGTTCATTAAATATATCAGGCAAGTCATTTTCTAGTAAGACATATGTTTCTTTTTGTTTTAATTTTTCTACTAGTGGAAATGCCTCTAATACATCATTAATAACATGAATTTTTTTTAAATTAAATTGTTTTTCTTCTAAGCCTTCTTTAATTGGTTTGGTTTTATTTTCACCAACTAAAATTACTTCATCAGCACTATCGGCTATTTGTTTACCAAATTCTTTGTTTTTTTGGTATTCTTCTTTTCCTAGTTCTATCATACCAGGAGTTACTACTATATGTTTGCCTGGCATTAATTTTAAAACATCTAAGGCCATTTTGGCTCCTGTTGGATTTGAATTATAAGCGTCATCGATAAATACTATATCATTTTTTCTTTTTAATTCAAGGCGATGTTCAACAGCTTTAACTTTTCTAACTCCTGCCTTTAATTGTTCTATGCTCATGTTAAATTCTTTTCCTAAGGCAACTGCAGCTAATATATTATATACATTAGCATATCCTAGTAATTTTGTTTCAAATGGATATTTATTTTTATCACCTTTAAAGACTATGTTAAATTTTGTTCCATCTTTAGTTATTGTGATATCTTGGGCAACAACATCAGCATCTTTGCTATCGATTCCAATCCAAATGATTTTACAGTTGTTTTTTAATTTATAATTTCTTTGATATTCATCATCAGCATTTAATACCCCTATTCCATCATGTGGTAATGATTCGATAAGTTCAAATTTTGTTTTTTGAATTATTTCTCTACTACCAAAGCTTTCTAAATGGGCTATTCCTATTTTGGTTAAAATACCATATTTTGGATGAACTAAATCACAAAGTTCTTTGATTTCGCCTTCTTTATATGCACCCATTTCGGCAATAAAAATATCAGAAAATTTGTCTAAATAGTTATTAATCGTGATCATTAATCCCCCTGGTGTATTATAATTTTTAGGGGTTTTTAAAGCATTATATTTTATGTTTAATATATCATTTAGAATATTTTTACTACTTGTTTTTCCATAACTTCCAGTTATTCCAATAACTTTCATGTTATTCATTGATTTAAGTTTATTAATGGCTTTTTGTTTATAATATAGATTAACCAATGCTTCTATTGGAGAATTTATTAAAACAGCTAACAATATATATACGTTATTTAAATATGCCATTAACCCTAAAAGCAAATAACAATAAACTAGGTTTTCTTTATTTACGTAAATACTAATAATTAATATTGGTAATATATAAATAATCATATCTGTTACAAATAATCTTTTTATACGGCTTGTATATTTTAAAGGTAATTTGTTTTGAGCTTTTTTTCTTTTACTTATTAGGTTTAATGTTAATAAACAAAAGAAAAAGATGAAAACAGTCATTGTAACTTTAGTATTAAAAGGTATTAATAATATAAAGAAAATAAATAGTAAGCTGGCATCAATAAATTGAGCTTTTTTATTATTATTAATCCATTTTAAGTATGCCATTTGATTGTTATATTTGTTTTGTTGTAGCATATGAAAAGAGTTTTGACTTTTTACTAATATATATATTAAATAAACTAAGGTTGATATTAAAAAAATATTAGTCATTTTTATCCTCCTTTATAAAGCTTTTAATTATAGATGTTGTTTGACTTAAACGTTCTAGATATGCATAGTGAGTACAACCTTCATAAACGATTACTGCAGCATCTTTAATCAATTTTTCTAATATATATGCATCTTCTAAAGGTACAGCAGCGTCTTGATCACCCCAAATAATAATTGTTGGACAATTTATTTTTTTTATGTTTTCAGTTAAATCTGTATTTACATGCTTAACTAATATTTGTCTCATCATTGGACTAGCATTACGATAATCTGTTGATCCTATATATTTTTTGGCTTTTTCGGCTACTACACTCATACCTGGTAATTTTTTTATTGATTTTAATAGTTTTTGTTTTAAGCTAGGTTCATTTTTTTCTACTTTAAATGGGCTTGCTAATGCGACTAATTTTTGTGTTTGATATTTACTAGCATAAAGTAAGCTTATTTTTCCACCAAATGAATGTCCAATTAAAATTGGATTTTCTATTTTTAATGACTTTAATAATTCATGAACCATATCAGCGAAATCATCTAATAACCAAACTTCTTTTGGTTCTTCACTTTTTCCATGTCCTGGAAGATCGATTATTATTATGTCATTTTTTGTTAAGGCATCGCCTACTGGTTTCATCATTTCAATGTTTTGACCCCAGCCATGTAATAATACAATGGTTTTTCCATTTTTATTACCATATCTTATGTAATTTATTTGGACATTTTTATATTTAAACATTAAATCACCTACTGACAATTATAACATAGTTACCCTTATAAAACAACGAAAAAACTAGTTTTTGGGCATTTTACAAAAGAAAAAACTCTATCCTATTAAGGACGAGTTTTCCCGCGGTACCACCTTATTTTATAATTTATATACACTCATAACTATAACGCGTTACCGTTCTTTCCTACTTTATTCAAAAAGAAACATCTAGAGTGATTCATATATTAGCTATTTATTAGTTTACACCGAACACTAACTCTCTTTAAAATATACTAATATACCGTCTCTATCGTTTGCTTTTACATATCTAACTTATCTATATCATCGATTATTTCTAATTGAGATTCAATTATATTTTTTAAACGACGTTTTAATAGGTTTATATTTCTTTTTGTCATCATAGCATCATTTTCAATTTTTTCAGCTCTTAATAATGCTTCATTAACAATTCTACTAGCATTTTTCTTTGCATCATCCATGATAACTTCGCTTTCTCTATGAGCTGCAACTTTTAATTGATCAGATGTTTTTTGCGCCATAATAATCGCTTTATTTAGAGTACTTTCCATTCTTTCATATTGAGCTAATTTTTCTTGCATTGTTTTAGATTCATCTACTTGTGCTTGCAGATGATCGATCTTTTCATTTTGACTTTTTATTAATTTATTCTTTTTATCAATATCAGAAACCATAGTTTCTACACGACTTATGACCTGATCTAAAAATGCATTTACCTCTTCTGGATCATACCCTCTAAGCGTTCGATTGAATTTTTCCATAAACTCTACCTCACAATGGCGTTATTTCGCCCCTATATTTTTACCACTCAATATTTATATCATCGTTATCGTGAATACCTTTTCCTTCGGTTTCACCTGTTATTTTACCTTGGACACTTACATTATTTGGTGTACATAAGAAAATTCCTCCACCAATTTTTTGTAAATCTCCACCAATAGCATATATTGTTCCACTTAAGAAATCTACTATTCTTTTAGCTTGTTCAGCAGTTACTCTTTTTAAATTTACTACTACGGTATTTCTCTTTTTTAAATGGTCTGCTATTTGTTGTGATTCAGAATAAGCACGAGGTTCTAGCAAAATCATTTTAGCTCCGCCTTCTTCTGTTAATGCTTCTTCTGTTTTTAAATCATAGTATTGATCTGGTGCTGAAAAAACGTCATCTTCTTCTTCACCGATTATTTTTTTTATAAATCCCATAATTATCCTCCTTGTTGTTACACTATACTATAATTAATTTTATCATAGTTTTAGGAAAATTGGAATATTTTTTACTTTTCTTTTTATATTTTACCTAAAAGTGTACAAAAAATGTATTTAAATTGTAATTTCATCGATGTTTTGCTGCCTGCTTATTATCTATTGTTTGACATTGCTTCATTTGATCTAATAATATTTCGGCTGCCCTTTTAAATTCTAAAGCGCTTTTAACTTCATCTGTTATTTTTCCTTTTTCCATATCTATAATAATTTGCCCTATATCATGTCCTAATGTTTCTTGACATTTATTTACTAAATCATTTAATGTAGTAACATATCCATCAAATCTATAATCTAGATATTTAAAGCTTCCTACTTGACGAGATTTAATAATTTCTTCTTTAAATTCATCAAAGAAGTCTTTGGTCAAAAAATCATAGTTTTGGTAATAACTATTTTTAGATAAATTTACATGATCTTTATGACTAAAAATATATGTTCCTTTATCATGCATTTTTTTTGTGATTGCCCTAGCTATTTGATCATTGATATTTTCATCAAGCAAAACATATGGGTCTTCTTCAGTTTCTTGGTTTTCAAGGTTTTCTTCAAAATCTTCATCAATTATTTGTCCGCCTATTGTAACCCAGCCACTAGTGCCACTATAAAATTTAGCGTTTTCATCTAAAGGAATATCAATATTTATTTCTAACCAATGATTTAATTCATGGATAAGGGTATCATCAAGATTTTCAAGATTTTCGCCTTTACTTATAACAATTAAACCATGTTTAAAATATTGATTGTTTTTGTTAGTTAATTCAGCCATACAACTACCTAAATTGTTTTCGTTACTAACCATTTCAATATAATCTTCTTCTGCAAAATCAGGAAAATTGTTTTTTATTATTTCTAAATTTTTTTGATGAATAGGAATTTGTGAATAAATATTTGTTTTTGCTGAAAATTCATATTCTTGTTTATATAGTAAAAACTTATCGGCTTCTAAAGGTTCTGGTAAAACTTTTTTCATATCATCTAAATCTAGATTCCCCATATCCTTTTCAAATAATTCTAAATATTTTTTTCGGTTTTGTAATATTTGCTTTTTTTGCCATTTTGAAGCATTTTTATCTTGTAATTTTTCATTTGCTTCAGTTGAAAAGCTGTCTATTAATCCCTCGTTTCCATCAAAGTCTCCTATCATTTGTTTAATTTCTTTTAAGTTATCAGTTTGTTCTAATTCATTTAATTTATTATAAAATTCATCTATGTTTATCTTTTTTTCATCTAGCTGATGGTTCAAATACTCTATTTTATTTATATGCTCTTGAAGATGAGGGGGAAACATTTCTTTTTCTCTACGTATTAAGTCATTAAAATATACTTGATACACATCTTTTTCGATATTTAGTAATCCTTTAATATCATTTAAAGGACCTTCTAAATTGATTTCATTTATTTTTTCAATTGGTAGTGTTAAGGCTTGAATATATTTGTTTATATGTCCTTGAAAAAAAACCAAATTTTTATATAGTGGTCTTATTTGTTCTTTTTCTTCGTCTGTAATTCCATTTGAAATATAATCAGGAAGTTCTAAAACACTATTTAAATTTAAAATATTTTTGATTTGTTCAAGAGTTTGTTTTTCAAATTCTGATGAAATATTTTCACAATTCTTTTGGATTTGTTTAGGGGTTATTTGTTGTAATATGGTTACATTTTTAAATTTATCAGTAATTTTTTCACGCATTTCTTCTCCATAATAATCTACAAAAGCTTCGATTATTTCTGGCATTTTTTCATTTATTATATTACTATCATTAACTAAATTATCAATATAGTTATACCAACTTTGCACTATAACTCACCTACCCATTTTTTAAAAGCATTATAGTTTTTAGGAAATTTATTTTTACCTTTAAAAGTTGTTACTGTTTCATTATCCATAACTTCAATTTTAAAACTTTCACCATCTATTTTACTATTATCTATATACTCATTTTTCCATAAATAAATTATACCTAAAAGTTGCTCTATCTTTTCTAAGGTTATGTCTTTATTTTTTCCATTAATATTTACTTTTTTATTTAAAGCATCTATTTGGATATTTGTAAATTGGTACATGTTTTTTATTGTTATTTTAATACTATTTATATCCATATTATCACCATTATCATTATAACATATTTTTTAGAAGAAAAAAATGCGATTATACGCATCTTTTTAATTAAAATTATTTAATTTTTTGACTTTATGTTTAGATGTTTGTTTGTTTTTTATTTGTTGAAATAATAAATTAGATATATTTTTATATTCTGTTAAAAGGTTTGCTAATTGATTATAATCAGTTACATCGGAATCTATTAAAGCATCAATATTATCACTACATTGATTTATTATTTCATTTAACTGTTCAATGCTTTCTCCATCTATTTCTTGTTTTAATTTTTCAACTCCACCAGTTTGTCTACTTTTAATAATTATATCTTTAAATTCATGATAAAATTCATCTATTAAAAAGTTATAAAATTCATAATCGCTACTACCTTTAATGTTGCTATAATTTGGGAAGTTAAAAATATATATTCCATTATTATGCATTTTTTGAACTATTTCTTGAGTGATTTTCTCATTAATGATTTCATTAAATTTTTCGTATGATATTTCTTTGTGTTTTAATTTTGGCTTTTCTTCTTCGCCTTTATAAATATGTCCAATCATTTCATCGAATCCACAATAACCATTAAAAATCTCGTCTTCTTCTTTATATGGATATACAGTTGTTTCTAACCAGTGATTTAATTCGTGAATAATAGTTCCATCTAAATGCTTTATAGATTTACCTTGATATATCATAATAAGTCCTTTTTCTTTTAATCCATCATCGGCTTTAAATACACTTGTTATTTGCCAACCTAAATAAGTACTATTTAAACCATCTAAAGCATAATAATCTTCATCATAAACTGGAAATTGTGCTTTTAAGTCGCGTAAATTTTTAACATGTAATTCCATCGAATTATAAATTTCTTTAACGGCTAATAATAAAGCTGTATCTTTTAAATCTAATAAATTATCTACGTCTTCTTCTTTTGGTAAAATATTTTTTAATGTTTGAAGATCTATTTCATCAATATTTATGTTTAATGTTTTTAAATATTCTTGTCTATTTTGCATTATTTGTTTTTTTATCCATTTTGCGGTATTTTCGTCTTTTAATAATTGGGTTGCAATTGATGAAAAGCTTTCTATAAGTCCATCATTTTCACCTGATAAATCACCAAATATTTTTTCTATTATTTTTAAATCTTTTTGTTCCAATAAGTTTAACTGATAGTGAAAATCTGATGAATATATTGAATCATATTTATCCATTAATGTTTTTACCTTATTTAAACTGTCTTTAATTGGTTTTGGAAAGGTATCTTTTTGTTTTATTAAAGCTAGATAAAAATATATTTTATATGTTTTTCTTTCGATGTCTAAAATTCCAGCCAAATCATCTAATATGTTATCGTCATATGATTCATTTATTTGGTCAATTGGGATGGACATTATTTCTATATATTTTTGAACGTGATTTTCAAAGTCATCTATATCATTTAGAAGTGGATTTATTTGACTTATTTTTTCTTTTATTTCTGATATGTCATATTCTTGCATGTCATATAAATCAATTATATCTTGAATCATTTGCTTATTATCTTTTTCTAAGTAGCTTAAATAAACATTATCTAATTTATCAATGAATAAGGGATCTAGTCTAAATTCAAGCCCTAGAAGGTTTGAAATTTTTTGGTATATATGCATTTTAAAACCATCTGAAGCTTTTTGACAGCATTTTTTTATTTGAGTAGGCATTATGTGAAATAATATTATTGCATTATTAAATTTATCAGTGATTTTTTCACGCATTTCTTCTCCATAATAATCTACAAAAGCTTCGATTATTTCTGGTATTTTTTTATTTATTACTTCTCTTGGTCTTATTAAATTATCAAGAAATTGATAAAATTCTTTTGTATCTTCACTATCATAATTTTTCATATTGTCACATCCAATGGCTTTTATACTACACTATTTTAGGAAATTTTGCAAATTAAAAGATATATTTAATAAATATATCTTAAAATTTTATTTTTTCGTTAATATAATTTACAATTTCTTCTACTTTAATTGTTTCTTGTTTCATGGTGTCTCTATTTCTAATGGTTACTGTATTATTGTTTATTGTTTCATCATCTATTGTTATACAATAAGGTGTTCCTGCGACATCTTGTCTACGATATCTTTTACCAATGTTTCCCGTTTCATCATAAGTTACCATGAATTCTTTAGCAAGCATTTGATATATTTCTTGAGCTTTTTCATTATGATGCTTTTTGACTAATGGTAAAACGGCTGCTTTAAATGGCGCTAAAGCGGGATGAAAACTCATTACTTCTCTAGTAGTATCATCTTCTAATGTTTCTTCTTTATAAGCATCAAATAGAAAAGCTAATGTTGCTCTATCAGCACCCATTGATGATTCAATAACAAATGGTGTATATTTTTCGTTTGTGATTGGGTCCAAATATGTCATAGGTTTTCCTGAATATTCTTCATGACGTTTTAAATCATAATCAGTTCTATTATGTGTACCTGATACTTCACCAAATCCAAAATCGAATTCATATTCGACGTCACATGCTTCTTTAGCATAATGAGCTAATTTGTCATGATCGTGAAATCTTAATTTTTCTTTAGATATACCTAAGTTTATGAAAAAATCCATTTGTTTTTGCTTATAAGCTTTGTAAAATTCATCATCGGTTCCTGGTTTACAGAATAATTGATGTTCCATTTGTTCAAATTCAATTGTTCTAAAGGTGAAATTACCTGGGGTAATTTCATTTCTAAAGGCTTTTCCTATTTGCCCAATACCAAATGGTACTTTAGCTCTCATGGTACGATTTACATTTAAAAAGTTTACAAATTCTCCTTGTGCTGTTTCTGGCCTTAAATAAATTAAATTTTTATTACTTTCTGTAACTCCTCTTTCTGTTTTAAACATTAGATTAAATTCTCTTATATCAGTAAAATCACTTTTTCCACATTTTGGACATTTTACATGATTATCTTTGATAAATTTGATCATTTCTTCGTCAGTCATTTGATCGGCAATGATATTATTATCAAAACTTTCAACTAAATGATCAGCACGATGTCTGGTTTTACAGCTACGACAATCTACTAAAGGATCTGAAAAGCTTGAAACATGTCCTGAAGCTTCCCATACTTTTGGAGCCATAAGTATAGCCGCATCTACACCATAACTATGAGGGCTTTCTTGGATAAATTTTTTCCACCAAGCTTTTTTTATGTTGTTTTTAAGCTCTACTCCAAGTGGTCCATAATCCCATGTGTTGGCTAAACCACCGTATATTTCACTTCCTTGAAATATAAAACCATATTGTTTACATATACTTACTAATTTTTCCATTGTTACTTTTTCCATACTACTCACCTTTTATATTTGACCACTGAATACTTCAGTAGCCGGTCCTTTCATTATAACTTCTTTTCCATTAAATGTTATGAATAGGTTTCCACCTTTCATGGTAACTTTTATTTCTTTATTTTCTTTTACTTTATTATTTAATACGGCTGCAACTACACTAGCACTAGCTCCTGTGCCACAGCATAGTGTTTCACCACTGCCTCTTTCCCATACTCTAACTTTAATAGAGGTGTCATTTAAAATTTCTACAAATTCTGTATTAATCCTTTCTGGGAATAATTTGTGATTTTCAAATTTTGGTCCAATTTTTTCTAAATCTAAATGGTCAATATTGTCTTTAAAAATTATAACATGGGGATTTCCCATTGATACACATGTTGCAATGTATGTTTGACCATCAATATTTATTTCTTTAGCAATAAATGTTTCTTCTTTACTAAGTACAGGAATTTCTTTACATTTTAAAATTGGGTTTCCCATATTAACGGTTACATATTTAACTATATTATTTTGAATATCTAGTTTTAAATCTTTTATGCCACTTTTTGTTTCTATTTTTATACTATCTTTTTTACATATACCTTTTTCATAGACATATTTACCTACACATCTAATAGCGTTACCACACATATTTCCTTCTGATCCATCAGCATTGTACATAATCATTTTAACATCTGCCTTTTCTGATGGACAAATTAGTACTACTCCATCTGCGCCAATACCAAAATGACGATTGCTATATTTTATAATTAATTCTTTTAAATTTGGTAAATTTCTTATATCATTTTCAAAACAATTGAAATAAATATAGTCATTTCCAGCGCCTTCCATTTTAGTGAAGTGCACACTATCATTCCTTTCTAAAAAAAGATTCTTCTTAAAATGTAAGGACGAGTTTCCCCGCGGTTCCACCTTACTTATTCTAAAAAGAATCAGCTTTAATATATGACTCAGGGTTTCCAATCCGTCTTCGTCTTTCACTATACATTTAAATTATATTCATTTATTTTAAAATAGTCAATACTTTTAATTGTTTATTTTTTGAAGGGTTTGAATAAATTTTTTACTTTTAAGATATAATCCTGTATATCTTGTATAATAATCATCTAAAAACATGTTTATTTCTGTTTTAACTCTGTCTGAAACATCTAATTTAGATATTTTTGCTATATCAACATAATAAAACATTCTAATTAATTTTATAGTTTTTTCACTGACTATTTTTTCATTTGTATAACAATTTTGACAAATTAAACCACCTTTATAACTTGATAATGTTGTAATAGCTTTTGTTTTCCCACAAATAGCACAATTATCTAAAACTGGCATTACTCCTAGATAATATAAATATTTTAATTCTAAAATATTCATTATTACTAATGGATCAAATCCTTCATCTATTTTAGTTAGTGCTTCAATTAGAAGGTTAAATATTTCTTTTGTGTTGTTTTGTTTTATTACCCCACTACTTAGCTCTAACATATATGTGGCATAACTAATACTAGATATATCTTTTTTTATATTTTTAAAATTATTTATAACACTGACTTCTTTTAAGGTGGAAAGTTTATCTTTTTTATAATAAATAATAAAAGTTCCATATGTTAATTTATTAGCCACTACTCTTAATGGACTTTTGATGTTTTTACAACCTTTAGCCATTACACTTATTAAACCTTTATCTTTGGTTATAATATTTAATATTTTGCTTGTTTCACTATAGTTTGTTTCACCTACTACTATACCTTCTACTTCTTCTATCATAATTTATCCTCTTTTGTTTTGCTTTTTATACTCTAAATAATATTCTATTTTACCGGTTGTTTTAAATAAATCCCATAATAATTGTTTTTTCATTTTTTTCACCTCTATTATTATAGTGGTAAATATGAAAGAAATTTATTCAATAGAAAGAAATAACCTATATGGTTATTCTTGAAAGTCATTAAAGTTTAATTCTGTTAAATACTTTTCTTTATCACGCCATTTTTTTATGGTTTTAACATATAACTCTAAATATATTTTACTATTTAACATTTTTTCTAAATCTTCTCTTGCTAAAGATCCAATTTTTTTTATCATATCACCATGTTTACCAATGATGATTTTTTTTAATGAATCACGATCAACTATAATAGCTACGTTGATGATGTTTTTATCTTTATCTTTTATTACCCTTTCTACAACACATGTTACAGAATGCGGTACTTCTTCATTTGTTAATCTTAGTATTTTTTCTCTAACTATTTCACCTATCATAAATGAAGTTGTTCGATTAGTAATGGTGTTTTCATCAAAATATTTAATTTCGTCTTTTAGATATTTTTTTAAAACATCTATTAATGTTTTTACGTTGTTATTTTTAAGGGCTGATATTGGAACTATTTCATTCCAATCATATAAATCTTTATATTCATTTATTTTTAAGAATATTTCATCTTTACTTAAAACATCTATTTTGTTAATTACTAAAATTACTGGTTTATCTATTTGTTTTAATCTTTCGATGATGTATTTATCACCGCCACCCAAACCTTTTTTGGCGTCAACTAGGAAACATACAACATCAACATCATCTATGCTGTAATATGCTCCTTTATTTAATATTTTACCCAACTTATGTGTTGGTTTATGAATCCCTGGAGTATCAACAAAGACTATTTGGGTTTCTTTTTCATTATAAATGCCTTGTATAATGTTTCTTGTTGTTTGAGGCTTGTCTGAAGTAATGGCTACTTTTTGTCCAATAATATTATTTAATAGTGTTGATTTACCAACATTTGGTCTTCCTACTAAACTAACAAATCCACTTTTCATTATAGGCCTCCTATAAATATGATGATTTTAGGTCCAAATATGATAACTGCTATGGCGATTGCGACTAATCCAAATACTAATACAGCACTTGCAGCTGTATCTTTGGCTACTTTGGCAATAGGATGTTTTTTATCGGTTATTAAATCAACTACGGCTTCAATGCTGGTATTAATAAGTTCTGTGGCAATTACTAAACCAATTATTAGAAATAGGATTAACCATTCTGTAGTAGAGATATTAAAAAATACGCCAGCTATAATTACTAAACAAGTTGCTAGTATATGTACAGTTATGTTTTGTTCATATTTAAAGGCATATTTTAATCCTTCAAAAGCGTATTTAAAACTTTTTAATAATCTTTTAAATCCTCTTTCTTTTAATTTAGCGCGTGATACCGTATCCATCTAAAATCAACTCCTGTTCTTTAAACATTATTTCTTCTTCTTCTTTTGTCATGTGATCATATCCTAGTAAATGTAATAGTCCATGAACTGTTAAAAAAGCCATTTCTCTTTTTTCACTATGACCATATTCTTTGGCTTGTTCTTTCATCTTATCAACACATATGTATATGTCTCCTAATAATCTTCCAAAATCAAATGAGACGTTTATATCTCCATCTTCAAGCGCAAAACTGATAACATCTGTTTCTCTATCAATGTTTCTATATTGCTTATTTATTTGTCTAATTGTTTTTTTATCAACAAATATTACATTAAATTCAACGTTATTTAATTTTTTATATTTTAATGCATATTCGATTATTTTTTTTTCTTCTTCTAAATCTAGTTTTTCTTTTGTTTCGTTAAATACTTCAAAATGATTCATTTTACACTCCTAGCTGTACAAGGTTACATAAATATAATACACCTAAAATTATTAATATTATTATCATTATATTATAAATTACTGGTCTTTTCAACACTGTGGGCAAATGATCATTGATTGCATATAAAACTTTAAAAAAGTAAAATCCTAATATTCCACCTACCATATTTAATAATATATCATCAATATCAAATACTCTTCCTATCATTAATTGGGTTGTTTCAATTGATAATGATACTAATAGTATGAGTAAAAATATGGATTTAAATTTATCTAATTTTAGATAATATCCCATGAAAAATCCATATGGCATAAATAATATGATGTTTCCTATGACATTTTTTATAAAAAGTCTACTTCCAAAACTATATCTAAACATTTCAGTAAATGGTACAAAATTTGATGTAGACCAACTGACGTCTTGGAAGGTAACTACGTAGAATAAACATAATACATATATGATAAAAACCAAAGATAGTACTTCCCTATATAGGACTATCTTTGTTTTATTTTTTATTATATAAACTGTACGCATACTAATGGCGATTACGGCACTTATAAGAATAGTTGGCCATACTTGACCTAATATTTGTAATAAACTTTGTCTTATCATTTACATCACTCAATTTCTTTATAATCGGTAATGTCTTCATATACCGCAAAAAACATTTCCACTTCTATTGTACTATCTTTTACATTACTTTTCAAATATTTACTACGAATTATATATTCGTTGTCATCTAATTGACTTTCTATTTTTTCTTCAGATAGTTTTTTTGCTTTATCAAGTGCTTGTTCAAATGTTAATACTTGATTTATTACTTTTGTTTGTCTTTGATGTTGTTTTGTTAATTTTATAGGTAATACATTATGTTTTAATATAATTTTGTCTTTTACTTTTTTTGTTTTAAATTTATTTAATGTTAGTTCAAATGTATGATTTAAAAATTGAATTGTATATATTTCTTTGGTTTTACCAGTTGTTTTTTCTTCATAATATGCATAGGGATATTCTGTTTTTGTTATATACCAAACTTCAGCATAAGCGTGACCTTCAGCTCTTACTTTGCCTGTCACTTTTTCGTTAAAGATTAGCTGTCCATCGACAATTAAATCGCCTTTTTTAACATAATCATCCATATCTTTAACTATATCGCCTTTTTCGGCTATAACTTTTTTTAAGACACCATCTTTTTTGGCTATTATACTTCTTGGTGTATTATTCTCATCTTTTTTTACAATATTTCGTTCTTCTACTCTAACTGTATATTTTGTTCCATGAGTTTCTATTTCTAACCATTCTATTTTATCAGGATATTTAATCAATATTTTTTTTTTGATTTTTTCTAATTGATTAAATGTTTTTTTAAAGGAGTATTTTTTTATACCATTTTTTTCTAATTCATCTTGCAAAAGAGTTCTTATTTCTTTGTTGGAATGAATAACTTCAACATTAAATATCATTTGGGTTAATATTAAAAATGCTGAAAAACTTATAAGTAAAATTATTATTATATGTTTATTAAGTTTTAAATTCTTTTTTATTTTTAAAATTCCGAAAACATCTAATTCAGTAACATCATATATACTTTTTATTTTTAAAACAGTTTCATAATCGTCTTTATATATGATGATATTGACTTCGTTTGCGTTTTTATATTCTAAAGATAAGATATTTATTTTTTTAGCAGTTAACTTTTTGATGAATCTATTGATGTTTTTCCCTTTTATGTTAAGGGAAATTTTTCCTTTTAATTTTTCGATCATCGAAATTCTAAGTTTCTTATTATTCCGTTTATTAATAGTTCATCATCTAGCAACTTGGATATTATTAATCTTTCACCTTTTATAATAACTATGCCTTCGTTATATCTAACAATTATTTTATTATCATCAAAATGATCAATTGAAAGATAATTAACAATATCAACTTTATTTTTTAATATGTTTACTTTAAAATCGTTTTCTAAAATATAATTTCGCAAATCTTTTAACACAATATCACCCATATAATTTTATGGAATAATATTATTAAATATGTCCAAAATTGTCTATATTTATTGTTGTGTCATAAATATGATATGTATGTTTTCTGTTCATTTTATCACCTTAATTTAAGTTTATATTATTGTAGGATGATAATTTGTCGAAAAAAAATTATTACTATGCGTAATAATTATTTTTTATCTTTAAACATTTCACTTAATGTTGTACCTAATGTTGCCATGTTTTGTAAATCAGATGGAATAATGATTTTAGTGGCATTTCCATCAGCTACTTTTGAAAGGGCTTCAAAGCTTTTTAAAGTCAATACAGATTGGTCTGCTCCTGCTTGTTTAATCATTTTAATTGCATCAGCTTCAGCTGTATTTATTTTTAATATTGATTCCGCTTCGGCTTCAGCAGCTTTAATTTTAGCTTCTTTTTGAGCTTCAGCTTTTAATATAACGCTTTGTTTTTCACCTTCGGCAATTAAAATACTAGATTTTTTTTCACCTTCAGCTTTTAAAATTAATTCACGACGTTCTCTTTCTGCACGCATTTGTTTTTCCATAGCTTCTTGGATATCATGTGGTGGTAAAATATTTTTTACTTCTACTCTATTTATTTTAATACCCCAAGGATCAGTAGCTTCGTCTAAAATAGAACGCATTTTTGAGTTTATAATATCTCTTGATGTTAATGTTTGGTCTAATTCTAATTCACCAATAATATTTCTAAGAGTTGTTGCTGTTAAATTTTCAATGGCATTTATTGGATTATCTACTCCATATGTGTACAATTTTGGATCAGTTATTTGAAAATATACTACTGTATCAATTTGCATTGTGACATTGTCTTTAGTGATAACTGGTTGTGGTGCGAAATCTTTTACTTTTTCTTTTAAACTAATAACTCCTGATATTCTATCGATAAATGGAATTTTAAAATGAAGTCCATTTGTCCAGGTACTAAAATATGAGCCTAATCTTTCTATTACATAACATTTTGATTGTGGTACTACTTTAATACTAGGCACGAAGATGACTAAGGCTAAAACTAAAATTACAATAAATACATCCATTATTTTTCCTCCTTAATTTTTTCTACTTTTATTTTTACACCATTAATTTCTAAGACTTTGACTAAACTATCTTTTTTAATAGCTTTATCAGCATAAGCTGTCCATGTTTTACCATCAACTTTTACCTCACCATTTTTATTTTTTAATATTTTTTCAGTTACTGTTCCTGTCATACCAATAACTCTATCTAAATTGGTTTTTTCCTTTTTTTGCTTTATTAGTTTTGTTAATATTGGTTTTGTTGTTATTAATAGAATTACTCCAAGAATAACAAATGTTCCAAATTGAATAAAATAATTGTCTGTAATTAATGATATTCCTAAGGCGATTATACCACTTGCTACAAACCAAATTGTAGCTAAATTTATTGTTAATATTTCAATAAGTGCTAGTAAAATTACTGTAATTAACCATACTAACCATTGTTCCATTTTTATCACATCCTTACTAAACATTATAGCATAGGGTTATATAAATTTCAATAAAAAACACCATAAGGTGTTTTATTTAAAATGTCTTGCTTTTGAATTTGATTTTTTGATTTCTTCTTGTTCATCTAATTGTTCTTGAAGCATTTGCTTAAGTTCACTTAAATTCATATCAGGCTGTTTTAATTGTGATTCTAAATCGTCAAGTGCAACTTCTTGATTTGTAACTTCGTTTTGAGCTGGATATTCAAATTGATGATAATTTTCATTTAATTTTTCTTCTTTTTCTTTGTCTGTTAAACTTGAATCTTCTTTAATGTCTTTTTCTTTTTCAATATAATTATTAATATTGCTTTCTACTGGCATTGTTTCAAATGATGGTCCATAAACATTTTCAAATATATTTGATACTTTTTCATCAACTTTTTTATCAAGATTCACTTCTTTTTCTAAATCAAAATTATTATTTACTTTTTCATTAATTTCAGCTACTTTTTCGTCAGCTTCTTTATCAAATTCTTTTTGTCTTTGCAAACTAGCTTCGGCTAATTCTTGTTTTCTTTGCTTTCTATCTTCTTCAAATTTAAATTCTAAATCAGATTTTTGCATTTGTTCTTGAATAAGCTTTTTATCGTCTTCTTCTAACATTTTTTCTACTTCTGATTTTTCTTTATCGTCATTTTGTTTTTTATCAGAAAAACTGTTACCTAAAGAAGCAATATTTTTAATGTTATCTAAGCTTGCTTGAAGGTTATCAATTTCTGCTTGTTTATCGTTCATTTCTTGCTCATGCTTATTATTTAATTCAGCAAGTTCTTTGTCATGTTTAGATTTTAGTTGTTCTGTTTCTTTTTGTTGTCTTTCTTTTAATTCTTTCATTTCTTGTTCATGATTATTGTTTATTTGTTTTACTTCATTTTGATGTTCTAAATTATTTTTTTCCTCAGTTTTTTCAGCAAGTTCTTGATATTTAGAAATTAATTTATCTTTTGCTTGTTCCATTTGTTTTGAAGTAAATGCGGCTTGTGAAGCAATGAAATCAGGAAATTTTGTTTCTACATCTTTATCAATGAATACACTTGTCAAGAATGCAGCTTCTTCTTTTGGGGCCATAGCTTGTTTATAAGCTTTTAGATATTCTTCCCATGAATTATATTGAGTTAAGTTATTTACTTTTCGATTTATTCCAAGATTTTCTTTAATTCCTTCTACTTCTTTTGTCAAATCTTTTATTTCTTTTTGTAAACTAGGTATTTTATTTTCAATTGGCTCCACTACATTTACAGATTTTTTAATCGGATCTAATTTATCATTGCTTATTTCATTTTTTGTAAGATCTTTATTTACCATTGCATTTTCATTTTTTACTGGTGTTTTTGATTTTACTGTTACTTTTTTACCCTTACTTATATTTTTAGATGTAAAGATTTTTGGAGTTAATTTTTTAGTTTCTTTTTTATCTACTACTGAAACTGGGTTTTGAACTTTAGTTTCTAATTTAGTAGTAGTTTGATCTAATGCTTGTCCAATTTGAGAAGCTTTAGTTTTTAATTCATCTATTGTTAATGCTTTAGTGTTTTTAGAAAATAAATTTTTAATTTTTATTCCTAATTTACTAATTAAGCTATCTTCTTTGGTAATTTCTTTTAATTCACGTTGTCTTTTTTTCTTTTCTAATTTATCGGCTTTTATATTAACTTTTTCAAACTCAACTCTTGTTTGCGCTAATTCTTTTTCATATTTTTTGCGTAATTCAGCAAAACCTTCTTTTGATTCTTTAGTGGAACCGATAGGTTCTCCATCTTTAGTTACTAATCCGTCTATTGTTTCTTGTAACTTTTCTATTTGATCCCAAAGTTTATTATACTCACGTTCTAATTCATGACTTTTTTCTTCTAAATTTTCTGCCATTTTAGTGCGAAAATTTCTTAGTATTGTTGCCATAGATTTTGAAACTTTTACTAAACGATCTTCATTTATTTGAACAAAAGTTTTATCATTCATACTTTCACTCCCCATTCCTAATTATTTCACGCATTACTTCTTTAACATCTTTCCAGTCATCATTAGGAATTGAATCTAATTGATAACCATGTTCTGTTTCAATGATAATAGATGCATGAATGGTTTCCATTTCTTGTGAGTCTACTTCATTAAAGGTATATAGCATATAACTTCTACCTGTTTTTTCTAACTCAAAACTTAATAATACTTCTGCCTCTGCTTCTTCTCCATTTGATTTTTTTACTTTTATTTTTTGTAGTTCTTCCATATGGACCCCTCCATTCTATTGTTATTATAACAAATTCTATTTAAGTTTACAATATTTTTTGGATTTTTATGATTTTTCTCCTATTATACGTCTATTATTGTACACAGCAGTTCCTAATTTATCAATGTTTTATAAAAACTCACTATTGTGAGTTTAAATTAAGTTCCATTAAATTTTTAACTTCATTATATAATTTTTCATTTGCTTCTTGTAAATCCATTTCCCCTACTTTAAATGGTTTACCATATCTTATTTTTAAATTTTTACTTCTAAATTTATAATCTCCTGTTATTCCAAAGGGTACTATATAAGCATTTGTCTTTTTTGCCATGGAAACAGCACCATATTTAAAGGGCAAAAGAAATTTTTCGGTTTTATTTCGTGTTCCTTCTGGAAATAGGCCTATTGCTCCAGCATCTTTTAATACTGATAATGCAGCGGTTACTGCTTTGTCATCTTTTTTACTTCGATCAACTGGAATACATCCTGTTTTTTTAAAAAACCAAGCGACTTTTTTATTGTCAAAATATTCTTTTTTGGCCATATAATGAATTCCTCTTTTGGTAGCTATTATTGTTAGGCATTGATCATATAAATGCTTATGATTCCCAGCTATTAAAATGGCTCCTTCTTTTGGAATGTTTTCTTTACCTATTATTACTGGATTATAATAAAGCTTAAATATTGGGCCTAAAATAAGTTTTCCTATTTTATATAAAATGGGAATTTTTTTATTCATCATCATCTACTCCTATGTCACTTTGTAATTTTTGAAAATCTACTTTTCCTAGTTTTGTTTTTGGAAGTTTTTTACGAAATACGAATTCATATGGAATCATATATTTTGCTAAATTCTTTTTGCAATATTCTTTTATTTCTGATTTGATAAAAAATCCATGAAATCCTTCTTTTAAGACTATAAAGGCTTTTGGAACTTCTTGTTTATATGGATGAGGTATTCCAACTACACTACATTGTAAAACTGCAGGGTGATTTTCTATTACTTCTTCAATATGTGATGGGAAAACGTTATATCCACTAGTAATTATTAATCTTTTTTGTCTGCCTTTATAAAATACAAAACCATCTTCATCCATATATCCTAAATCTCCAGTGTGAAGCCATACATGACCATCTTCATGAACTTGCATAGCAGCATTAGTCTCTACTTCATTATTTAAGTATCCCATCATTAGGGATTTAGAATGAATTACTATTTCGCCAATTTGACCATAGGGCTTTGTTTTTCTTGTTGCTGGATCTATTATTTTTATATGATTACTTGGCCAAGGAATTCCTATTGAACCACTTTTATTAACATCATCATGGGCTAAACAAACTGCAGCTAATGCTTCTGAAAGACCATACCCTTGAGTTATTTTGGCTTTACAATTATGATCTTTTAAATAATTATTTATTTTGTCTTCAAGAGCCTTTGGTAATAAATCTCCTCCACTAACTACATATTTTAAAAATGATAGATCTAAATTTTTAACATTATGATTATTACTTAATGCTTCGAATAATGTTGGTACACCTAATACACATGTTGGTTTTGTTTTTTGAAACAATATATCAAATTTTCTACTATCAAATTGTGGAACTAATATTGTATAACATCCTAAGCTTAATGGTGTATGCATTAAAACTGATAAGCCAAAGCCATGGAAATTTGGCATAATGGCTAATGCGCAGTCACCAGGAACTAATTTTTTTAAGGCTATTTTTGCTTGCATAGCACCTAATATAAAAGCTCTGTTTTGTAAAATTACATTTTTAGGAGTTCCACTTGTACCTCCACTATGAATTATAACGGCGGGAGTATTTTTTCCAAAATTGCTATTTATTATTTCGTTATTTTTATTTTTTAAATTTATAAATTTAGGCCATCTAATAAACGTTTGATTTTGGGGAACTTTTTTATATTTTCTAAATGTTTTTATTTTATAACCTATTTTCATTACAATATTTAAAGAGTCTGTAGCACATACTACAATTACTTTTTTAACATTTGTATTATGAATTGTATTTTCTATCTTGTCATAGAACATATCCATATAAACTAGTATTTTGCTGTTGGTAGACATTAAGCTTTGAACTATTTCTTCTTCAGCTGATAATGGATGTAACATATTACCAATAGCGCCTAATTTATTTAAAGCATATAGTGATATTAAGGCTTCTGGAACATTGGGTAAGCAAATTGTTACAATATCACCTTTTTTTACACCAAGGGTTTTAAATGACAGTGCGGCTTTATCTATTTTTTTTATTAATTGTGAATAATTAATAGATGCACCTTCATACTCTATGGCTTTACTATTAGGGTATTTTGATGCACTATCTTTTACTTGCTTATACATACTTATATCTGGAATATTTAAATTCATTTCTTCTTTGGTATAGTATTTACTCCATGGTGCGGGTATAGTTTTTTTCTTTCTAAAAACATCGAATATTGACATATTATTCCTCCAAATTATTTTTTATTAAATTTCTGAGTTTTTCATTTTCTATTTTTAAATCATTTTCTATTTTTATAGGATTTAAAAATTTAATTTGTAAGTTTTTTGAAAATGGTTTATATTTTCCAGTTATTATAAATGGAACTATTTCAGAGTTTGTTTGTTTAGCCATTTTTACGGCTCCCATTTTAAATGGTAATAGGCCTCTTCCTTTTTCGGTTGTTCCTTCTGGAAAAATACCTATTACTTTGTTATTATTTAAATATTCATAAGCTGCTTTTAAGGCATTGGGATTTTTTTTGCTACGATCTACTGGTATTAATCCCATATTTGAAAAAATTATTTTTTTTGGGCCTTTAAACAATTCATCTTTGGCTAAAAAATGAATATTTCTTTTACTACAACTTATTAATAATAGGCAATCTAATATGCTTGTATGATTACCAGCTAAAACAATTTTTTCATTTTTAGGGATATTTTCTATGCCTATTATTTTAGGTGTAAATATTATTTTAAATAATGGCGTTATTATAGGCCTAATTATTTTATATAATAAAACATCTTGATATTTATCTGATTTATTATTCATATATAACCTCTTATTTTTACTTTTTTCAATAATTATATTTTATCATTTTGAAATTAATGAGTAAATATATTTGTGAAAAAATGTAAATATTGTAAACGAAATTAAATAAATTTTATAAATATAT